>JBDRBC010000077.1:0-30300 GCA_043823125.1 bacterium
GTATAAGCCGCCGCAGCTCTTGTTCGAGCACGACCCCGCGCTGGTTCAGAGCCTGTAACCGCTCGGCCTCCCGGCCGGGGCGTTCCGGCTGCTGGATGCCCTGGTCCACCAAATCGATGAACAGTCGGCCTTGCTGCCCCAGGTCCTCGGCGGCGCTGATCTTCAAGCTGGCGAGGGCCTTTTCGGCGGCCTTCTCCGCGGCCGGTCTGCGGGGAGACCGGCCACCCGACTGCATCGCTTGCAGTTCCGTGTCATAGAGTGTCCCCACGTCGATAACGCCCAGCAACGTCGTGTTGCTCTCCGGGCCCTTTACCGTGGTGTCACCACCGGGGTGCCACGGCAGCCAGTCCCAGCGATCCCCTTCGAACCAGTACACGATCAGGGCGATGACCAGGGCGCTGAAACCGAGCAGCCAGGCGCGCCCTGAATTCGAGGTCCGTCGGCGCCGGCGCATCCGGCGGACAGTGGCGCGATTGGACGCCCATGTGTTCGGGATGGTCGCCGCGCTGGCGTAAGGAATCTTCGCTTGGCTGGTCACGGGAACCGTCGCCGCACTGGCAACCGGCGCCGGCGCCAGGAGGCCACTCCGTCGGACCGGTTTGGGTTTCGCCAGCACCGGTGGGCTCACCGTCGCCGACAAGAAATTCGGTTTACGATCCACCAAGCGCTCACCCGACGGCACGATCTCGCCAAGCGCCTGCCGGCTCAACCGCTCCACCCCGAGCAGGTCGCCGAGCATGAGACTGTTCTTCACCGAACTGACATACTCATCCCACTGCACAGGCAACGGCAATCCCACCGTGGCCATCAGGACCCGACGCCAGCCGGTGTACGAATTCCCGTCCCGATACAGCGCAGCCAAGGTGTATTCGTTGACATCCGACACCGTGAAGGAGGCGAACTTCAAGACCCGTTTCAGACTGATGGGAATGGCCGCCAGCAACAAGGCCAGGAAACGATCGCTCTGCTCGTCACTCCTGGTCAACGGCAGGACGAGCTTGCCCTTGGCCAGAATCTGCTGCAAAGCCTCTTCGATGAGTTCGGCATCGGCCTCCGACGGCAACGGCGTCACCAGGGGCGCCAGGGATGTCGGTTGCAACTCGCGTTTACTCAGGATCAATCCGGGAGCCCACGTCTCCTGAAAGATGCCCTCCAGAGCCACCGCGAAGGGATTCAAGCCGAAAGCGGTGAACGTCGACTCGGTGAGTACCACCGCATGGAACTGCAGCTCCCCATGTTGCGGAAGCAGATCACGGGATCCAGCCCAAGCCGTGGCGGGGCCATTTGACTGCCTGCCCGCCAGATCGGTTTCGATGGCCTGTCCGGAGCTGCATATTACTCGGATAATCGCGAAGAGACGCCCCGGGTAGGCCGGCATGGTGGTCTGCAACGGGAAGGAGAGCAATGCCGGTCGCGACCCGACACCACCCGGCTGCCCGCCCCACCCCTCACAGAACCTGACGATCTCCGCAGCGCACTCGCGACTCATGCCCGGTGAACTCGCCTGGATACTTCTTCCCGGCTGGGCTGACGCCGGATTGAGGCCATACATCATCTGCTCAATAGTCGCCATGATCTCCACCTGATAATCAGTCGTGGCTGGAGCTGATTTCTGCTCCTTCAGATATCGACAGCATCAGAGGGAAAATTGATGAAAAGTTGCGGTGGCGCCGCTGTTCCGGAACGTCGAGCGCTCAGCAGAATATCCAGCGCAGCAACAGCAGGAACGAGATGACATGCAGCAAGGGATCACTCTGCCGGATCCGCCCCGACACCAGGGAGAGCAGGCTGTACGCCAGAAATCCGAAGGTGAATCCGTCCGGAATGGAGAGTGTGAACGGGATCATCAGCAACATCATAAACGCTGGCAGGGCTTCATGGAGATCGTCCCAGTCGATCTTGGCGGCGGATCGCATCATCATGAAGCCGATGACCACCAGAGCCGGGGCGGTGAGTGGATAGAGAGTGGTAGCCCCGGTGAGCTGATACCCCTCGCCCACGTGCGGATCAGAGGATAGAAAAACATGGCGAGCA
This sequence comes from bacterium, assembly GCA_043823125.1. Lineage (GTDB taxonomy): Bacteria > Krumholzibacteriota > Krumholzibacteriia > LZORAL124-64-63 > LZORAL124-64-63 > JBDRBC01. The sequence goes on from JBDRBC010000077.1 coordinate 2,035, forward strand.
GAAAACAGCCGGCGGTCGCCACCGCCGTCAACCCGGTGCGGCCGCCAGCGGAGATCCGGCCGCACTCTCGAAATAGCTGGTGACGGTGGTGGTGCCGAGACAGGCCCCACCCAGGGTGCTGATGGCGTCGCTCATGAACGCCTGCCGCGCCCGCGGCAACCTGTCGATCGCGCAACACAGCCCTCCCCCGTATCGGCCAACGGTCCGGATCGAACGCTTCCCAGCCTACCGTTTCTTTCCGCAGTGTCAATCACCAGGACCGGAACGGCGGATCACTCGGCGTGGATCAGGGGGCGGGAACGGCGGAGAACGGCGACACGAGCCCGGCAGCGAATGGCCAGGGACCGGGCTGGGCTGATGACGGATCGGCAACCGTGACGGTCACCGCGGGCGGCTGGAGAGCGGTCAGGGCGATGCTGTACCTGCAGGCGGCGTTCCAGAGGCAGTAACCATCACTACCGCCTGCTTCGCCCCCCTCGATCTGCGCGGATACGTAAGCTGCGTCGTACTGACTGGTCCGCCAGGCGAAGGCCTGCAGCCACGGTCGGATGCGCGCCTTGCCGGCGGCCAGGCGTGTGAACCGTCGGCAAGCCTCGGCCACGACAGCGGCCGGCTCGTCCGCCGGTTGTTCGAAGCCCATGAATCCGGGGTCGTAGTGGGAGGGATAGACCATGGGACAAATGAAGTCCACGTGCTCGGCGATCTCGGCGATATCCTGGCCGGTGGCGGCGAGATCCACCGGTCGGGCGTAAGCCATGATCCCGAAGAGATCGGCCGAGATCAGGACCGAATGCGGTGCCAACGACTCGCGAGCTTCCCGAAGAAAACTGGTGATGACCCGGCGATGTTTTTTGGCGGTAGTCGCGATATCTGTCCCGCTGACCGTCGCCCAGCCGTTGGTGGGATAGCGGACGTAGTCGAACTGGATCTCGTGGACGCCCGCCCGAGCCAGCTCCACCGCCACCCCGAGCAGGTAGGCTCGCACCTCGGCATTGGCTGGGTCCAGCCAGACCTGATCGCGTTCGGTCCAGACCGCACCGCTGCTATCGGTGAGGGCCAGATCCGGCCGGCGACGCCCGAGATCGTTGTCGAGGAAGCAGGCGATGCGGGCCACCACGTAGAGGCGGCGCTCCTGCAGTCGCTCGAGTAGTTCGGCAAGACTGGTGATCACCACACCACGACCACGCCGCTCACAGTCGGCCAGCGGCTGGTGACTCCGATAAAAGACGCCGTCCGCCACACCCTTGGCATCGAAGACAACCCCGTTGCCGCCGGCGGCGATGAAACGATCCACTCGGTCGAACAGGGTGACGAACCCGCATGCCACGCCGGGCAGGTAGATGCCTCGGAGATCGGCGCCGGCGATGGACGGTTCCGGCACCACCGGACATTTGGTGGGCGGACAGATCGGAATAAGCAGAAACCGCCCGGGGAACAGCAGGGATTCGGTAGTCATCTCATTGGCCGCCAGAATGGTACCGAGCATGTCTGACAAGGCGAAATGTCCGGTCTCGGCGCGGTAGCTGCTGGCGATCCGGAGCAAGGTGTCACCGCTCTGGATGCAATGGGTTCTGAATGCCGGTGCGGCGCCGGTCTGCGACTCGCTGGCGGCGTCCGGTCGTTCCATACTCGCGAGGACCGGTACAACACACCCGAGGGTCAACATCATCAGGCAAGAGCAGGCGAATTGCAGCGGTCCCGGCCCGAGTTGTTTCATCATGCACGCTGTTTCGTCTCAAGTTGTTGTCTACGCCTGGTTTGAAGAGATCAAGCAAGAACGTGACCAGCTGAGATCCGGGCCAGGCCGTGACGCCGACATTGCCCCGGGTCGGGATCGGTGGTAGCCTCCGCGCGTTATATCCCCCGTGGATTCCCGGCAAAAGCTGGAGGGCTGGATGCGATACACAACCGATATCGTGGTTGTCGATCTCGAAGCGACCTGTCCCGTGGAAGACCAGAACGCCAACAGCGTGGAACGGAGCAGCATCATCGAGATCGGGGCGGTACGGTTACACCGGCGGAGCCTGGAGATCGTCGATAGATTCAGCGAGCTGGTCCGGCCCGAAGATTATCCCGTCACCGAGTTCATCACCGGCATCACTCACATCACCCCCGAGATGGTGGCCGACAAGCAGACCTTCGAACAGGTGGGCAGCCGCTTCCTCGAATGGTACGGCCCCCGCAACAAGGCCATCATCGCCGCCTTCGGCGCCTATTACGACATCCCGCTGCTCCGCAAGGAGTGCGCCCGGTACGGACTGGACTACCGCACCCGCATCGTGGGCGGCGCCCTCGACCTGCGAGCCGTGGCCATGGTCTGGCTGGCGGAACACAACCTGCGGACCTCCGGCCTGACCCTTGCTTCCATCCTGAAACAGATGCAGATCTCGGCCCACATCGACCATCATCGCGCCGTGGACGACGCCCGGGCGGCGGCAGCCGTCCTGCAGGTTCACCACCTGGGGCAGGCGCTGATCTGAGCAGCAACACCCCCCGCTGCCGACCTGAAGATCAAACCCGCGCCAGCAGCCTTAACAGGAAATCTCTGGACAAATCTGGACATATCCGGATAAAGCGTGACTTGCCACAAACCGTACCGGTGACCATGTTTGGGCCTGCCCGCCCCGATAACGAACCGACGACCCGGGGCCGGACTCAATCAACTGGATTTCCCCGGTCCAACCCGGATTCTTGACGGAAAAAGGATAGATCAGAGAGGAGAGAAACCGTGGCCAACATCAACGAGTTCTATGCGGCCCAGGAGCGGAATTTCGAGCACTGGGAAGTGATCAAGGACGTGATCGATCAGCAGATCGACTTGATGCTGAATTACCGACAGAGCGGCCATCCCGGCGGCAGCCGTTCCAAGGTCCACTTCCTCGTCAGCCTGTTGCTGGGTGGCAACATGCGCTGGGACCTGCGCCATCCCGAGAAGCGGTTCGGCGATCGTTTCATCCTCGTGGCCGGTCACACTGCTCCCCTGGTCTACTCGACCCTCTCCGTCTTCAACGAAGCGCTCGCGTACCTGCACGAGAAAACCGGAAACGACAAGTACCTCGTGGCCGGTGGTCCCCAACGTACCCTCACCTGGAAAGACCTGCTGAACTTCCGCAACCACGGCGGCCTGCCGGGCCACGTGGAGATGGCGGGCAAGAACCTGTTCGTCAAGTTCAACACCGGCCCCAGCGGCCACGGCGGTCCGGTCTGTCTGGGCGAGGCGCTGGCTCTCAAGCGCGCCGGTGCCGGCGAGGTCCGCGTGTTCGGTATCGAGGGTGAGGGCGGTCACACCGCCGGTTGCTGGCACGAGGCCAAGAACTCCGCCTACGGGCTCGGTCTGGACAACCTGTTCATGATCCTCGACTGGAACGATTACGGCATCGATCCCCACCGGATCTCGCACATCGTCAACGGCAGCCCGCGCGAGTGGTTCGAACCGTACGGCTGGCACGTGCACGAGGCGGAGAACGGCAGCGACTGGAGCCAGGTCACTCGTGGCCTGATGGAGATGGTGCAGGGCGAGAACCCGCCGCTACGGCCGGGCATGCTGTTCGGCAAGACCCGCAAGGGACGCGGCTACTACAAGTACGACAACGCGAGCCACGGCTCACCGCACAAGCTGAACGACGAGAAGTTCTGGCACTGTCGTCAGGACTTCGCCGAGAAGTACGGCGTCGAGTGGCACGGTACCGGTCAAGCGGCGCCGGATAACACGGACGACTTCCGGAAGCAGTTCGGCGATAACCTCAACGTGGCCCTCGATCTGCTCAAGCGCGAGGAAAGCACCATCACCTACCTGGCCGATCGGCTGGTGGAACTGGGCGATTCGGTGCCGAACGAGGTCTCGACCTTCATCCTGCCGGGCGACCAGAACCCGCTGCACGACCCGGCGCTGTTCGACTACGAGCAGTATCCCGATTCCATGTGGGCCAAGCCGGGCGAGAAGCAACCGAACCGGGCCGCGCTCTCGCGCTGGGGCTCGTGGGTGAACGCCTACTGCAAGGAGAAATACGGCCGGCCGTTGTTCCTGGTCTGTTCCGCCGACCTCGCCGACTCCACCAACATCTCCGGCTTTGGCAAGGACTACGACGACCAGCCCGGATTCGGCTGGTACGACCGGCTCGAGAACACGGACGGCTGCGTTCTGCAGCAGGGGATCACCGAGTTCGCCAACAGCAGCATCTGTGTCGGCGCCGCCGCGGTGAACTTCGCCGAGAATCCGGAACAGGATTTCAACGGTTTCTACACGGCCTGCTCAACCTACGGCTCGTTCAGCTACCTGAAGTACGGCGCCATGCGGCTCTACAGCCAGATGGTCCAGGACTGCGAGTGGAAGCTGGGCAAGACCATCTGGATCGCCGGACACTCCGGTCCCGAAACGGCCGAGGACAGCCGGACCCACTTCGGCATCTTCTCCCCCGGCGTCACCCAGCTCTTCCCGGAGGGCCAGGTCATCAACATCCACCCCTGGGAATACAACGAGGTGCCGGTGCTGCTGGCGGCGGCGCTCAAGACCGACAGCCCCATCGTGGCGCTGCACTTGACCCGCCCGCCGCTGCCCATCATCGATCGCGAGCGACTCGGACTCGGGTCGTACTTCGGGGCGGCCAGGGGAGCCTACATCCTGCGCGATTACGCCGACGACAAACCGAAGCAGGGCTGCGTGATGGTCCAGGGCACCATGTCCACCTACAACCTCATCCTGGCCCTCGAGAAGATCGACGCCGCCGGCGTCAACGTGAAGATCATCGCGGCGCCGAGCCCGCAGCTGTTCGCCCTGCAGCCGGAAAGCTACCGGAACGAGGTCGTGACCGCTGGCGATCGTCTCAACAGCACCTACCTGACCAACCGATCACGGCGGTTGATGCGGGACTGGGTCTTCAACCCGCTGGCCGATGAGTACGCCCTGTCGAGCGACGCCGATAATCAGTGGCGCCCCGGCGGGGCCCTCGACGAGGTGTGTGCCGACGCGGGAATCGATCCCGATTCCATCGCCGCCGGCGTGGTGAAGTTCGCCCGGGACTTCGACACCCGGATGGCGAGACTGCGCGAGATGCTGAGCGCCGCTACGGGTTAGGAGCGAGTCGTCACCGGGATTCCGGTGTTTTCACAACCCAAGTGGACGAATCAGGTGGCGGATCGGTTCCGCCGCCTGTTTTGTCTCCCCTGTCAGGGTAACGCTACAATCGAACCTGATCTTGCCGATCTCCAGAAAGGATATCCACATCAACTCCGGACCGAAGCCATCAAGGAGATGCGATGGGTCTGTTGACCACCGTCCGTGATCATCTCGCCATGGCCAGCGGCGATTATGTTGCCATCTTCAAGGATGCTCACATCCCGCCCCTACCCGCGGTCGTCTCCCAGCTACTCATTGAGATCAGTCTACCGGAGCCGGATACTGCTCGCCTGGAATCCATCCTTTCCGCGGATCCGGAAATCGCCGTCAAGGTTCTCCGATATGCGAATTCCGGCTTCTACGGGCTGCAAACCCAGGTCGTCAGTATCCGGCACGCGATCACCTTGCTTGGCCTGCGCGACATCCACACCCTGGTCCTGTCCGGAGCAATTCGGGAGGCCATCCCGGCCCAGGAGAACTCACTCTTCGACCACCAGGCCTACTGGACGGATGCGATGGTCCGCTCGCTACTGGCGCGATCCCTGGCCCTTCACGGCGATTTCTCCACCCAGGCCGATGTCGCCTTCACGGCCATGCTGCTGGCGGATGTCGCGGTACCGGTATTCCTGCGCAACTGGCGGAAGTATTACGAGTCGGTGGTGGACCGCTGGCGCCAGACTCCGCAGCGGTTGTCGGCCATCGAACGTCATGATTTCGGCTGGGACCACGCCCAGGCGGGCGCCTGGATCCTGCAATACTGGGGTTTTCCCGAGATGATCATCAGCCTCGCCGGTAGCCATACCATGAACCGCCAGCAGATCCAGGAACTCGGCCTCACCGACACGGTAGCGACGGTTGTCGGCGCCGCCGCCCTGGCGCCCAGCAGCCTCGTTCAAGACCCGGATCGCGGTATGGAGTGCCTAGCGGCCATCCAGGATTCCCTCCAGATGCCGACCGACACGATCGTCACCGTCCTGACCGAGGTCCAGAGCGATTTCGAGGTCATCAGCGCTCAATTCAACCTGCAGAACGAGAGTGTGACCCGGCTGCTGGCAAACCTCCGGACCGCTCTCGGCAGCGAGGTGACAGCACCATGAACAGCAGTGATATCGGAGCACCGCAACGGCAACTCTTGTTCCGGATCCTGTCATTCCTGACCCGATTCCAGCTGCGCTCCCTGTTGAAGAACATGAGTCACTCCCAGGCCTATGCCGTGGGATATGCAGGACTCGCCGGCGGTATATCCCTCGGCACCATAACCCTGGGCGCCTTCATCACGGACCTGCCCCTGCTTTTTCCGCCCCTGGCACCCTCGGCATTCATTCTCTTCTACACCCCGATGTCGGAACAGGCGTCTCCCCGAAACGTGCTGTTATCGCATGGGCTGGGGGTGGCATCCGGCCTCGTGGCACTGCACCTGATCTCGGCGATCCTCCCGCAGGCCGAACTCCTGGATCCAGCCGTGATGAGCTGGGGGCGGGTCGCCACCATCGCCCTGGCCATGGGATTGATCACGGCGTTGATGAGTGGCCTGCGGTGCGCACACCCGCCGGCCGCTGCCAGCAGCCTCCTGGCGGCCATGGGATACCTGGAACATCCGCTCCAATCGGTCGGACTCCTGGGCGCTACGGTGCTTCTGGTGCTGGAGGCCATATTCCTGAACCGGGTCATGGGCGGACTCCCCTACCCCTGGTGGCGGGCCGATCCGCGTATCATCCAGAGTTTCGGCGGGCTCTCCGGCTTACCGGGCCCTCATGACAACCACTGGAGCACCATGGCCGAGCGAATCCTGTCCCGCCGTTGACCTGCCGGTGTCAGCTCCACTCGATCGAGACGCTTGTTGGAGTCCTGTCGATCGCTGTGGTACTCTCCCGCGAAATCTTTCCCGGTGAGGAGGTAATCATGAATAACCGCTGGTCTCCACGCTGTCTCCGGCCTTCGATGGCGTGGTTTTCGCTCGGTATCGTGCTGAGCGCTGCTTCTGGATTCGCCTTCACCGAGACGATTCCAGAGGGCGAAACCGAACTACCCGGTGAACTGATCTTCGTGGAGAGCGTACCGCTGGAAACCGACCTGGATCTGGCCGACATTCCCGAGGCCCGGGACGTCTGGCCCGCCATGATCGCCGCCGCTCGTCAGAGCCTCGACATCGCCACCTTCTACTTCAGCCCCCGGCCCGATGGCCCCGGCGCGTTGACCCCGGTCATCGAGGCGCTGACCGCGGCTGCTGACCGGGGAGTCCGGATCAGGGCCCTCTCCGATCTGGGCTTCAACGGCACCTATCCGGAAACTTCCGCGCTGATCGCTGAACTGCCCGGCGCCGCTTCCCGTTGCCTGGACGCCAAAGGGCTGTGGGGCGGCGTCCTGCATGCCAAGTGTTTCGTGGTGGATGGGACGGAGTTCTTTCTCGGCAGCCAGAACTGGGACTGGCGGGCGCTGGAACATATCCACGAGCTGGGGGTGCGGGTGCGGCACCCAGGCCTGACGGCGCAACTGGTGCGGATCTTCAACCTCGACTGGCGACTGGCGGCCGGTGCTCAGCTCACCATGCCGCAGGCCGGACCGGACCAGGGCGAGACCACCTTCACCCTCCTCTGCCGGGGCGAACCGGTCACGGCCACCCTGGCGGCGAGCCCCCCGCAGGCCTTGCCCGCGGGGATCCCGTGGGACGAACCGCTGCTGGTGGCGCTGGCGGATGGCGCGTCTCACACGCTCCGTCTGCAACTACTCTCGTACAATCCCGGCGCTCGGAACGATGCGGACGGCGAATACTACGCCACCCTGGAAAGCGCCCTGGAGCGGGCGGCGGTTCGTGGCGTGCAGGTCCGGATCATCCTGAGCAACTGGGCCAAGCGGCACTACATGCTGCCGCACATCCAGAAACTGGCGGCACTAGATAATATCGAGATCCGCTTCACAAATATCCCCGCCTGGTCGGGCGGTTTCGTTCCGTACGCCCGGGTCGAACACGCCAAGTACCTGGTGGCGGACGAGGCCGCATGCTGGATCGGCACGGCCAACTGGTCCCGCAGCTACTTCCATACTTCCCGGAACCTCAGTCTTTTCCTGCGCGGCAACGCCGCCACCCGTGATCCCATCGCCTTTTTCGACCGGAGCTGGAATAGCAAATACGCCGAGGTCGTCGATCCGGACGGCCGGTACGAACCGCCCCGGATCGGCGAATGACCGGTACCAGCATCTCGAGGAAAGGAACTCCATGCCCAGCGAACTCGAACAGATGTCCAGCACCGAACTGAAGACCTGGCTCCTCGACGCCGCCAAGCTCTGGCTCGCGCATGACGGCCTCTGGTTCCAGGCCGTGGAACAGGACAGCGATCTGGACCAGGCCATCGCCCTGGACGCCGAGGCGTGGCGACGCTTCTCGCCCCTCGAGGCCAAACGGATCATGCGGAGACTCGGAGTGGAACCGGGTGGCGGCATCCCGGCCTTGATGCGCTGTCTGAACCACCGGCTATACGCCTTGCTCAACCGGCAGACCGTAGTGGAGAGCAGCGACACTCACTGCATATTCCGGATGCAGGGCTGCCGGGTGCAAGACGCCCGCAAGCGGAAGGGTCTCCCCGACTTCCCGTGCCGTGAAGTGGGTTTTGTGGAGTACAGTACCTTCGCCACAACCATCGATCCGCGTATCCGTACCCGGTGTGTCGCCTGCCCCCCGGACAACCACCCGGACGACTGGTACTGTACCTGGGAATTCACCCTCGCTCCAGAGCAGTCGGAGTGACCTTCATCAGCCGGAATCAGGAGGCTCGTGCCATGCAACTCATCCCGCCGAAGCTCGAGAAGGACCGGGTGGCCCTGGTGGTCATCGACATGCAGGAACGGTTCCGCACCATCGTCCACGACATGCCACGGGTCGTCGCCAGCTGCTCGCGGTTGATCCGGTTCTGCCAGGCCCTGTCCATCCCCATTCTGGTCACCGAGCACTACCCCCGCGGTCTCGGAAAAACCATACCGGAGCTGAGCCGCATCTTCCAGCGGTTCGATCCGCTGGAGAAGATCACCTTTTCCTGCCTGGGGGACGACGGAATCCAGTCCGCCTGGGAGGCCCTCGATCGAGACCAGGCGATCCTGTGTGGCATCGAAACCCATGTCTGCGTGTACCAGACCGCCTACGACCTGCTGAAAACGGCCGCCCAGGTCAGTCTGGCCATGGACGGCATCTCCTCACGTACCCGTCAGGATCGGGAGATCGGGCTGGCGCGTTTGATATCCCTGGGCTGTGCCGGCATGAGCGCGGAGATGATCATGTTCGAGATTCTTCAGCGTGCGCAAACCGAGGACTTCAAGGCCGTGTCCGACATCCTAAAAGAGTAGCCACCTCCGTCCGGGCTGCCGGCGCCATCAATCAACTCGACGGTACCAGCACCACATCGATCCGCCGATTGCGGGCGCGTCCGTCCGTGGTCTCATTGGTGGCGATGGGACGGTCCGGTCCGTAACCGAGGGTCCGCAAGGCGTCGACGGGCAGCGCCAGTCGTCCGGCAAGCTGCGTCGCCACGGTTTCCGCCCGCCGCAAGGAAAGCTGCAGATTGGCCTCCCGGCCGCCGGTATAGTCGGTGTGCCCCTCCACCCGCACCTCGTACCCCGGAAACTGTTGTACCGCCGCCGCCAGTTTATCGAGTAACGGTCCGCCAGCGGCGGGCCAGGCGGCGCTGCCGACGGCGAAGGAGATACCGAAGAGACGGATGATGACCTCGCCGGATGGCGTCAGCAATACCTCCCCTTCCTCGGTTCCGAAGGTCTGGCCGATGGTTTGGATCGCCTGTTCGCGGGCGCGGACCTGACTTAGATCGGCTTCGGCCACCGACCGGTCTGCCTCGGCCATGCCGGCGCGCAATTCCGTCTCCCAGAGTTGACGGCGCAGCCCGCTCACTTCCACCTTTAACGCGGTGAGGGTCGATTCCTGGGCAGCCAGTTCGGCCTGATACTGCTGCTCCACCAGCCGCACTTGCAAGGTCAACGAATCGATCTGCACCCGGCGCTGGAGCTGACGGCGACTGAGGTGACTCGCCAGATCGCTGGCGGCTTCCCGGCCGGCGATTGCCGGATCGAGTCTGTAGTCCACCGTACGGGCGATCTCGCCCAGCGCTTGATCGAAACGATCGGTCACTTCCTCCCATTCGTCCTTGTAGGCCCGGACGTCCTTGACGAACCGGGCACGGGCGAGGACCCGGGCCGTGCTGGTGATGGCCGCGGAGAGCGCAGCCTCCACCCGATCGTGGCGTGAAGGATCCCAGGGCAGGTTCATGGCCGCCTCGGCCACTTCCAGATCCGCCGTGGCCGCCCGGTACGACACGGGCAGTCGCTTGTGTCCGTTAGCGTCCTTGGCCTCCGCCAGCTGGGTCTGCGCCAGGGCGAGTTGACTCTGCAACTCGACCGGAGGCTGGGTTCCTGCACTGTCCGTCTGGACCCAGCCCGGAGGCACCTGGAGCGGCGACAGAAGCCAGATCAAGAGGATCGCGGAAAATAACAACACCCGCGAGGCCAGCCGATTCGAGGTCAGCAGACCGCAGCCACCGCTTCCGAGTTGTTGACGGGTGGGATTCATGCCAGGTCTCCTTCTACTTGAGTAGCGTAGGCTGGGATCGGTCCACGGCCCCATCGGTCCGCTCCTGGAGCAACTCGTTCGTCGCCGTGACCACTGCCTCCACCGTCACCAGATCCATGCAGTTCCAGTGCCGGCACCGTTCACCACAACAGACGAGTCGGCCGGGACAGCACACCGCCGGGGAGATCACCCGGTGAGTCTCGGCCCGCGGTCCCCAGCGCGCTTCGCTCTGGGTCGGTAACGGCGAGTAGAGACCAACCACCGCGAGCCCGAGGGCGCCCGCCATGTGCAGCGGCCCGGTGCTCGGTCCGAGGAAACAGTCACCGCCAGCCAGCACCCCGAGAAATTCCCGGAGCGTATTCTGCCCGGCAATGACTTCCACCCCGGATTCCAGTTCTCCGGACATGGCAGTGATGGTCTCCGCGTCCTCGGGACCACCCGTCACCAGCACCCGGTTCCGCGGGTTGGCCGCCAGTCCATTGGCCACCGCCGCGTACCGCGCCGGCGACCAGTTGAGGGCCGACCCCCCCGAACCGGGATGGACGAACAGCACGGTCTGTCCGGCGGGAGCGAAACGCGCCCGGAACTCCCGGGCGATCTGTTGCTGGCCCGCGGTCAGATGGATCTTCGGTTCCGGCACGGCGCCGTCGGTACCGGCCAGTTTCTGAGCGAGCTGGAGATTGTATTCGGACTCGTGTCGCCGACCGCGGGAACGCTGTTGCCAGACACCCCGATTCAGCAGCAGCCAGCTCGACCACTTGGAGAGCGGTCCCACCCGGCGTGGCACCTTGATCTTGCGAAGCAAGACCGCCAGCGGCTTGTGATAGTACAGCAAGATGGCGGCGTCGAATCGTTCGACCGCAAGCTTTCGGGCCAGGATCTCCCGGTCCTCGTCCCGGTAGGTCCAGATGGCGGTGACGGCGGGATCGTTCTCCACCAGCGGCAAGGCCACCGGCGCCACCAGCACCTGCACACTCCAGTCTGGGTGCCGCTCCTTGAGATACCCGAGCACCGGCAGCGAGAGCACCACGTCGCCGATTTTATCCGTGCGAGCAACGAGTACCTTCACGGCCGCCCCATCCGCCAGATCTTCAGATATTTCGCGAACACGTAATACGCCGAGCAGAGACAGAGTGCGAACCCGTGCCAGCCGTCCAGAAAACCCGCTTGCAGCAGCCACATGCGGAGGAAGGTCGCCTTGCCGCGGGCGAACGCCCCGAACACGGAAGCGCTGCGACCCTCGCTGACGGCGGCGGCGGCGGCGGCGCTGGTGTATCGGTTCAGCTTGTCGAGGTACTGCTCCAGGTTTTCGTAGGTGTAATGGAGCAGCAAGCCGTCCAGTCGCTGCACCGGGCCTTCCGGTTCCACCGCCTCGTGAACCAGCCGTTCATTGAACCGCGCTCGTTCCTTGTGGAACAGCCGAACTACAAGATCGGGATACCAGCCGCAGTGTCGGATCCACTTGCCGAGAAAACGGGACAATCGATTGCAGGCGAAGGCTGCGGCGTCCGGTTCGTCCGGCAGGTTGTTGATGGCGGCATTCAGTTCCGGTGTGAGTTCCTCGTCGGCGTCGATGCTGAGCACCCAGCGATGGCTGGTCAAAGCCACCACCGCCGCCTTCATCTTGCCGAAGCCGAGCCACTCCTCGGCTGCGTGCACCGTGGCGCCGTGCCGTCGACAGATGGCAACGGTATCGTCCCGGCTCCCGGTGTCCAGCACCACGATCTCGTCCACGCAGGCGAGGGACTCGAGACAGCGGCCGATGTCCGCCGCGGCATCCTTGGTGATGATGGCTGCCGAGATCTTCACGTCTCTCGCTCCCGTCCCGGCTCGACGTCAATGGGGCTCAGCACGACCTTGCCGATGTTGAGCCGATCGTGCAGGTAGTGATGGGCCGCCGCCGCCTCGGCGAGGGGCAGGATCCGGTCGACGTGCGGCGCGATTCGGCCGGCCGCCAGCCACCGCAGCAGGACCGTCATCCACTCCGTCACCTTTTCCTGCCGATCCCACAATCGACCGAGATTGATCCCGGCAACGCCCTTGTTGTCGTTCATCAGACTGAGGGGATTGAGACTCAGCCACGGGACCCGCGCCAGGGTTTTCCAGGCCGACAACCGTGACGGTTGCTTCCCCTGGGCGGCGCTGGCGAAACCGAACAGCAGCAGCCGACCTCCCCGATCCAGGGCGCGGTAGCTCTCCTTGATCCACTGTCCGTGACGCGGTTCGCACACCAGATCCACGCCGTGCCCGTTCGTGGCGGCCTTGACCTCTGCCGCGAAACGGGGTTGCCGGGAATCCAGCAGTGTCTCCACGCCGAGGGAGCGGAGGAACTCGTGCTTGGCCGGCGAAGCGGAGCCGAGGACCACCGCGTCGTGGAGTCGGCAGATCTGCAAGGCAGCCAGGCCGACGCCACCGGCGATCCCGTGGATCAGAACCCGCTGTCCGGCGCCCACGCCCCCCATGGCCACCAGCATCTGATAAGCGGTCAGGTAGTTCACGGCCAGAGCGGCGCCCACGGGGAACGAGACGTCCGCCGGTAACGGATAGACCTGCGCCGGCGGCGCGCAGATGGTGTCGCTGTAACCGCCGAAGTTGGTGACCACCACTACCCGCTGGCCAACTTGCTCGGCCGGCACACCAGCTCCCACGGCATCCACCGTTCCGGCGACTTCGTACCCCGGCACCGCCGGCAGCCGGGGCGCATCGGGATAGAGTCCCATCCGCATCATGAGATCGGCGAAGTTGACGCCGATGGCCGCGACCCTGACTCGCACGGTACCGGGACCGGGCCGGGGATCGGGCAACTCGCGCAGGGTGAGCACCTCGGGCGGACCTTTTTTGGTTATCCAGATTTGACGCATGGGCTCAGTCTTCCGCTCAGTCTTCCAGTCAGTCTTCCGGTCAATCTTCGCCTTCGGGAATCGCTTCCGCAGTCAACTCGATGTCGTTCAGCCAGACATGGCCACCGCTGCTCAGGATACAGTTCAGTCGCACCCGGCGGGGAATCTCTCCCTCGCGCAGGTCCAGGTGGGTCGAGGTCGTCGTCCAGTCGGTTTTCCGATCCGCGGCGGTTTTGGTACCGAGGCTGCTACGGGAATCGCCATTGGTGAAATCGCACCACATCTCAAGATAGGCGGCGCCGAAGATTCCGATGCATTTGATCTGGGCCGTGTAGACCAGGCGGACGTTCTGCAGTTCCGCTGTCTCGACCTCGAACAGCTTGACAAGTCTTTCCCCCTGCGCATCGATGCAGAGGGCGCCGTCCCCGTCCGCGGTTTCCTCGTGGTCCAGGGTCAACTCTTCGTCCCGATCAACCAGGCCGTTCAGGTCGTCGAGAGCAAAGGTGGCGATGACTTCACTCTGGTCCTGTTGACCGCACCCTACCCCCAAGAAACCGGCCGCCATCAACACACCGATCACAACAATCCACTGCTTCATCTCGATCCTCTCCCCATCGTTAACGCCAGGCGAGATGCCGATCAGACGGAACGGTCGCACGGTAACACAACCGCTCCCTGATCGCCAGAAGCCGCCGCTGACGTGGAACCTGTATTGCCGATTCGCCATCCTCGGGTTATTTTGCCGCAAATCCATCCGTGGCAGTCTGCCCAATATCGGCACTGATTGCCACTGGAAATCCAGGGAGGACTTCAGTGCCGTCTCGAATCCATTTCCTCGTATCGTGTCGGACACTCGGCAGCGGTCTGATCCTGGCGGCGCTCCTACTGCCGGTGGGGACCTTCGCCAACAACTTGCATCTCATCGAGGCGCTGCCCAACGGCTTCGCCATCTACCGTACCGGCAAACCCGACGCCGACGACCTGGCCGAGATACGCGAGCTGGGTGTCAGCGAAATGGTCGTCCTGTCCGGAAACGCGGACAAGCACGAGTCCGAGCACCTGGACGTTTATCCCGAACTCAAGGTGGTATACAACGAGAAGCAGAGCACCCAGCGGCTGCCCGACGACGAGTTCCTGGACTGGTTCGACAGCTGGGTGGAGCAGGCGCGAAGGGAAGGGCGCAAGATAGCCTTTCGTTGCAATTGCGGTTGCCATCGCACGGGGCGGCTGGCGGCCTATTACCAGATGAAATGGCAGAATCTCTCGCTGGAAGATGCGCTCATCATCATGAACAATCACGGCAAGCGTATGGGGTGGTATCCGACCCTGCCCGACCAGGTGCGTGATCTTCAGGTCAGGATCGAGAATCAGCAGGGTTCCGCTGCTGTCCCCAGCGCGCGACGATAGCCCGCCGCGTAGGAGTTTCCACGAACTTGTAGAAGAAGGCGCAGACGAGATTCATCAGCAGGCAAAGCGCCGGCAGGCGCAAGACGCCCAGATGATCCGTCACCGCGTGCAGTGGCTGCATCAAGACGGGCGACTGCATCAGGTAGAAGCAGTACGAGATCTTCCCCAGATAGACCAGCAATCGCCAGGAGAGCAGCTTGTTCAACCAGGTCCGTTCCTGGCTCAAGGCCAGGATGAGCAGACCGGTGCAGCCGACGATGGCGTAACTGGTGAGCAACTTCACCGGCACCCAGCCGTGTCCCAGCGCCAGATCCTTGAGATACATGAAAAATCCGATGCCGACGAAACTGACCACGGCGAGGGCGGGCGCTCGCCAGCCGCGCAGGAACGCCGGCAGCACGCCTTGCCGATGCACGAACGCGCAGGCGATGCCCACGGCGAACTCGAGGAACCGGCCGCACAGGGTGGAGCGCATGGCGTGATCGAAGCTGCCCATGAACCCGGCGTAGGTCAATCCCAGCGTCCGGCTGATCACGGGCCAGACGTACCCGGACATGCCGAACAGCACCACGATGCCGCCCAGCACGGTCCCGAAACGAATCAGCTGCCGCCAGTTCCAGCTTGGCAGTCCGAGTCTCCCACCGAATCCGAAACGGCAGATCACCAGGTACAGCGGCGGCGCCAGGGCGTAAAACGTCTCCTCGATGGTCAGTGACCAGGCCGTGGGGAGTCCCTTGTAGCGCAAGGTCTCAAAGAAACCCTGGGTCATGCTCATGGTCACCAGCCAGGTGGAGGCCGGTTCCTGACCGCCCAGCCACATGCCGGCGTGCTGCAAGATGGTCAGGACGATGAATAGCGGCCAGATCCGGGCGATCCGCTTGACGAAGAACAGCCGCAGGCTCACCTGGCGCGCGTTGATGGTGTCGTAGTAGATCCGGGTGATGAGAAAACCGGACAGGACAAAAAAGAGCGAGACCCCCACCTGCCCGACCCGCCACAACGGCATCAACGGGATGAACTCGGCCTTCCCCGTGACCTCCTCCACCATCGGACCGTACAGGTACGCGTAGTGGTACATGAAGACCAGGAAGGCCGCCAATGCCCGAAACGAGGTGAGGGGTTTGATCTCTCTCATGGTCCGTAGCAGGGCCGCCGGTCTACCGACGGCCCGGATAGGTCGTTAATTGCCGTCAGGGCGCAACTAATCCGACGCCGCGTTCTTGGCGCTGCGCCACAGGAACAGGCAGAGCGACAGGAACAGGGCCAGAGCCACAACGGACGAAAGCGGATTTTCCTCGGCCCAGTGGTGCAGACCGAGAGCGTGGATCACCGACCAGTCGCCGGGTTCGAGCACGGTCCCATCCTCCAGCACCTTGCTCCAGCCGCGTTTCTCGGCCAGCATCTGCCCGATGAACAGGACGAAGGCGCTCACGACCCCCATGATGGCGCCGCCGGCCACGAATCCGGAGGCCATCAAGGTACCCTTCTCCTTGCGCTTGGTGCGCACCTCCGCACTCTTGCCCCGGGTGGAGAAGTACGAGACGAGACCGCCGGCAAGGATCGGGGTGTTCAGGTGGAGCGGCAAGTACATGCCGAGAGCGAAGGCCAACGGCGGCACGCCGACCCACTCCAGGATCAGCGCCATGAAACAGCCGCCCATGTACATCAACCACGGCGCCGGTTCGCCGGTCATGAGCGGTTTGATGACCTCGGCCATGACCGTGGCTTGGGGTGCTTCGAGCTTGCTGTTGGCGCCGAAGCCGTAGGTCTTGTTCAGCATCATGATCACGCCGGCCACGGCGGCCGCGGCGAACAACGTGCCGAGGAATTTCCACTGCTGCTGCACCTTGGGAGTGGTGCCGAGCCAGTAGCCGATCTTCAAATCGCTGACGAAACCGCCGCTCATGGAGAGCGCCGTGCAGACCACGCCGCCGATCAACAGGGCGCAGACGATGCCGTTGTTGCCCTCCAGACCGACCATGTTGAGAAAGACCGAGGAGATGATCAACGTCATCAGCGTCATGCCCGAAACCGGATTGGTGCCGACGATGGCGATGGCGCGGGCCGCCACGGTGGTGAACAGGAAGGAGATCACCGCAACGATGAGCAGCCCCGTGATGGCCCAGCCGAGCTGATGCGTGACACCGAACCAGAAGAACACGAAAGTGACCAGCAAGGTCAGCCCGATGAGGCCCCAGACCAGCGGCATGGGCAGATCACGCTGGGTGCGTTCCACGGACACGCTAGTTCCCCCGCCCGCCTTGCCAATCTGCCCGAACGCCAGTTTGAAGGCGCCGAAGATGATGCTGCGCGACTTGTAGACCCCGATCATACCGGCCATGGCGATGGTGCCGATACCTATATGGCGCACGTAATCGGCGAAGATGTCACCCGGGGTCATCTGGGTCAGCTCGGTGATGCCGAACTGCTTGCCGATGTGGCCCACGGCCGGCACGATGACCCACCAGGCCAGGAACGAGCCGCAGGCGATGATCAGGGTGTACTTCAACCCGACGATGTAACCGAGACCGATCACCGCAGCATCCACGAGGATCCGGAATTCGAGGTAAACCGACGAGGCCAGTTTCCGGCCGAACACGAAGTCCATGGTGGAGACCCGCTCCCGCCACAGACCGAAGGTGGCCGACAGGAAGTTATAGATCCCGGCCATCACGCCGGCCTTGATCAGCACCGACGCCTGATCGCCGCCCGACTCGCCCGCCATGAGCACCTCGGTGGAGGCGGTCGCTTCCGGGAACGGAAACTCGCCGTGCATCTCCTTGACGAAGTAGCGCCGGAACGGAATCAGGAACAGCATGCCGAGCACGCCACCCAGCAGCGACGCCATGAAGATGCGCCAGAAGCCGGCCTGCTGATCCAGGCCGAGGATATACAAGCCGGGCACGGTGAAGATGGCGCCGGCCACCACCAGTCCCGAGGTCGAGCCGATGGACTGGATGATCACGTTTTCCTGCAGCGCCTGACTCCGCTTCAGCGCGTTGGACATTCCGATGGCCAGGATGGTGATGGGAATCGCCGCCTCGAAGACCTGACCGATCTTCAGCCCGAGGTACGCACAGGCCGCCGAGAACAGCACCGTATAGAACAGTCCCCAGAACAGGGAGTACGGTGTCAGTTCCGGCACGATCTTTTCGGCCGGTATTACCGGGATGTACTCCTCGCCCGGTTCGAGTTTGCGGTAGGCGTTCTCGGGTAAACTGTTCTTACCGCTGATCTCCAAGGGCACCTCCGGAAAAACCGCTGACAACAAACAGATCGCCACGCGGGCGACTTATGGTTGTCGCCTGATACCGACAGACCAAAATGGAGCCAAACTGGTCAGCTCCGTCAAGTGGATCGGTAAACGGTAGCATGCCCTTTCCCGCCAGACAAGGAACAGTTCCCCCGCAGCACCTTGCGTCCCCGCCGCGCAAGTGATACATATTGAGTCCGATACGTAGTTTCCCTCGCGATAACCTTCATCCAGCTGGAGGCGCATGATGTTGGAGCGCAAGCCCGATTCGAAGTTTCCTTCGCTCGTGGAGCGATTCGTCAAGTACGTCAAGATCCACACCTCCTCCGTGGAAGACTCGAAAACCTACCCCTCCCACGAACGTGAGTTCGACCTGGCCCGAGTACTGGTGCAGGAGCTGCTTGATATCGGTCTCACCGATGCCGCCGTGGACGACAACTGCTACGTGACCGCCATTCTGCCGGCCAACTTTCCTGGCGGTGAGAAGGTGCCGGCCATCGCCTTCATCTCGCACATGGACACCTATCCCGGGGTGTCCGGCGAGAACGTCCAGCCGACGTTCCACGAGAATTATCAGGGTGGCGATATTCAGTTGCCCAACTCCGATCGGGCCATCACCGTGAAGGACAATCCGTATCTGGAGTCGTGCCTGGGCGAGACCATCATCTCCGCCGACGGCACCACGCTGCTCGGCGCCGACGACAAGGCCGGCATCGCCGAGATCCTGGAGGCGCTCACCCGCATCGTCGAGAATCCGGAGTTCCAGCACGGCCCGGTGAAGATCGCCTTCACACCGGACGAAGAGGTGGGCCAGGGCGTCAAGCACTTCGACATCGAGAAGTTCGGCGCGACCGTTGCTTACACCATGGACGGCGGCCAGCGTGGTGAGATCGAGAACGAGACCTTCTGCGCCGACAGCGCCATCGTCACCTTCGTCGGCCGCGACATCCACCCGGGTTACGCCAAGGACAAGATGATTCCGTCCATCAAGCTGGCGTCCGACTTCGTGGCCAGCCTGCCGCGCGAGGGCGCGCCCGAAACGACGGAGGGGCACGAGGGGTACATCCACCCCATATCCATCGAGGGCAACACCTCCGAGACCAAGGTCACCCTGCTGATCCGCGATTTCGAACTGGGCGAGCTGAAACCGAAGGCCGATTTCATTCACGAGCGGGCCGAAGCCGCCGCCGCCAAGTGGCCCGGCGCCGAGGCCAAGGTCGAGATCAAGGAATACTACCGGAACATGAAGTACGATCTGGAGAAGGAACCGCGCGCGGTGGCGTACGCCATGGAGGCCATCGAGCTGGTGGGCATCGAGCCGAAGCTCGGCTCCATCCGCGGCGGCACCGACGGTTCCAACCTGTCGGCCCGCGGCCTGCCCACACCGAACATCTTCACCGGCGAGCAAGCGTTCCACGGCTTTACCGAGTGGATCTGCGTCAAGGACATGGAGCTGGCCACCCAGACCATCCTCGCCACCATCCAGGTCTGGCGGGAGAAGGAGTCGTAGAACGACGGACACCTCGGTCCCCCGCACGGATCGGACCGGAAGCTCGAAACGAAGACTCGAACCACGGCCGGTTGCCGCCCGGGGTAACCGGCTGTTCGTTCGGGAAGTGACATCGGCCCCCGGCGGTTGCGAGTCAGTCCATTCCATACTAATCTAATAGGCATACGCGGGACTCCCTCCTCCTTGACCCGCGCTTCCCGGAAGGCCGCTGCTGTTATGATGGGCTGGCAAGCGGCCTTCTTCTTTTTGTATTCCAACGAGTTAAGAGTATTCCTTGAGAGCCGGTTAAAATATCTACTTGCCGTAATGATGTGTATATGATATCATATTGTTATCAGTTTGTAGCGAGGTATCCAGCACAATGGTGATCCGTTCGGAGGAGGAAACGATGCATACCGAAGTCGTGCGAAAAACCGTGTCTGGCTGGCCGATGCTGTTTCTGAGCATCATCATGTACATCGGTGTCGGGTTCGGATACTACGCCGCCGCCGTCTCCTACCACCCGGCCTGGCCCATCATCCTGTCCACCGTGGCCCTGCTGGCGGCGGTCCTGATCAACGTCGGCTGCTTCATCATCAATCCCAACGAGGCGGCGGTGCTGTTGCTGTTCGGCGCCTACAAGGGAACGTGCAAGCAGAACGGCTTCCGCTGGGCCAATCCGTTCTACACCAAGCTGAAGATCTCCCTGAAGGCGCGGAACCTGAACGGTGAGAAGCTCAAGGTGAACGATCTGAGCGGCAATCCCATCGAGATCGCCGCGGTGGTGGTGTGGCAGGTGCAGGAGACCGCACACGCCATGTTCGAGGTGGACAACTACGAGGAGTACGTCACCACCCAGAGTGAATCGGCTGTGCGCCACCTGGCCAGCGCCTACCCCTACGACGGCGACGAGGACGAGATCACCTTGCGCGGCACTCGGGATGAGATCAACGAACGGCTGGAAAAGGAACTCCAGGAGCGGCTGAATCGCGCCGGGGTCCTGGTCAACGAATCACGTCTGAGCCACCTGGCCTACGCGCCCGAAATCGCCGGCGCCATGCTTCAGCGGCAACAGGCCAGCGCGGTGGTGGCAGCGCGGCAATTAATCGTCGAAGGCGCGGTGGGCATGGTCGAGATGGCCCTGGAGGAACTCGGCAAGCAGGACCTGGTCAAGCTCGACGAGGAACGCAAGGCCAGCATGGTCAGCAATCTACTCGTGGTGCTCTGCAGTGAACACTCGGTTCAGCCCGTGATAAACACGGGGACACTCTATCAGTAGCGAGGACGGGGACGAAGCATGGCCGGACGCAAGGCATTTCCCCTCCGCTTGAACGAGGAACTCTACGCGGAACTCCGCCGCTGGGCTGCGGCGGAGTTCCGGAGTGTCAACGGCCAGATCGAGTATCTGCTCCAGCGAGCAGTCAACGAGCACAAGAAGCAAGGGGCCGGGGAATCGGATCTCACTCCGCCGTGAAACTCCAGCCGTCCTTGTGGATCCTGCCCAGCTCGAATGGATTGGTGGCCGCGCTGTAACTCGTCGAGAGATCTCGTTCGAACGGCTCGAAGGAGGCAAGGATCGCCGCGGGCAATCCCTCCGCCCACGGCAAGCCGTGCGGATTCCGTCGTAGCCGCTCCACCTCGGCGGCCAGTTCTTCCCGCCACGCGTCTGCTCCGGGTTCGTCGACCTCCGGCAAGGCCGCGAGCTGATTCTGGAGCATGGTCCGGAGCTGCGCGCTGAGCCGACGAGCTTGCCGCTGCCGTGAACGCCGTTCCGAGCTGGACTCGTTGATCGTGATGATTCCCCCACCCGATTCCGAGGACCGGACCTCGAAGTGCGAACTCTCGTGACTGTCGTCGACGGGATTCCCCAACCAGCAATAATAGGCCAGACAGTAGATGTACGTGTATTCACCCACCCCCATCTCGACGGCCACCAGCACGCGATCCCGGGTGAGGAAGAAGTCACCGAGCTGGGGCACCATGCCGAGGCCGGTCTTCCCCAAACGCATGCCGAGCTTGATCTTCTCCCACACACCCTCGGCCTCGTGCTCGAACGCATCGCCGCCCTGTTCGAGGGTGACGAAGGTCTCGGCCAACCCGGTGCGAACTGCGGCCAGTGAATCCCGCACGGTCAGGAATAGCCGCAGCCGGTCCGCCGGGATGGCGCCGTCACCTTCGGGTACGTAGTCCTCCACCATACCGTATCGCTCTTCCAGCTCCTCACGCACCACGACGGCGTCCTCGAGTTCGCTCACGGCGCTGCGCATGAAAAAGACACTGCCCACGCCGAGCAGGATCGGGATCAGAATCAGGGCACCGCAGCCGATGCCACACCCGAGTAACCACTTCTTGGCCGCTCCCGCCATGGGATCTCCCCTCGTTTTTCGAACCTGCGCCAGCAGATAGCCCCTGCCATTCCCAGTTTGCCTGATGACGTCGGTTAATGCCAGCCATGTCCGCCCCAGCCCACGTCCGCAGGCGAGAAATTTCGGGCCATTGTCCGCCTGGCTGAATCTTGATGAACCATCCCGGGAAACAGTGCTCCCACCGCGCGCGAGTACCCGCGACAGCTGGTACGTATTCTGCCTATCACGATCCGGATGCTGAACAAGACCGAATTCGTTGCAAAATACGAGGTGGTCCCACCCGACCAGACAACCAGGAGGAAACTCGACATGACCGGTGCGTGCCCCGTCGATGCCTCCACCTTTGCCTTCGAGGTCCTGCAAGACAGCGCTCCGGTCCTGGTCTCCTTCCGGGCCGAACGGTCCGGCCCCTGTCAGATCGTCGACTCGCTGCTCGAGGAACTGGTCAGCCGCTACTTCGGCCGGATCAAGGTGGTCCAGGTCGATGTGGACACGAATCAGGCGCTGGCCTCGCAGTGGGGCATCCACGGTATCCCCACGGTGATGATTTTCTTCTACGGCATCAAGGTCGCGTCCTTTTCGGGCCTCTGCCTCCGGGAGGACCTGACGCGGACCATCGAGGAACTGCTCTGAACCGGGTTGCGCAGCCCCGTCGCCCCCCCCGTCTGTACCGGATAGTCACCAGTACCAGGAACCGAGCGCCCAGAATATTCCGAGTTAATGCATCCGCCAACTTGCCGATTCTGGTATGGAGAACGAAATTGGAGACAGATCCGCCCGCACCCTTACCCCCCCCCGTAGACTCGAGGCTTGAAATGGCAGGAATCATCGACGGCGTCAAAAAGATGTTCAAGGGCAACGATCAGAAGAACCACATCGTTTTCATCGTCTTCGACAGTTGCCGCTACGACGCGTACATGGCAGCGAACACACCGAATATGGACCGGATCGGCAAACCCGAACTCCGGTACAGCTACGCGAGCTGGACCAGCCCCAGCCACTACACCTTCCTGATGGGCATGGTCCCCCACACCAGCCCCAAGGGTGTGTTCGCCTCTGACGTCTATCGTGACGAGTTCACCCTCTGGTCGCAGCGGATCAACATGAAAGAGGTCGAATTCGCCAAGTTCGTCCCCCAGCTCAACTTGCCTTACTTCCTTAAGGCACAGGGTTACTACTGCGAGGGGTGGGTCAGCCTGCCGGTTCTCAATCCCATGACCAACCTGTCGGTGAACTTCGACAAGTACGAGCTGGCGCCGTCCCACAACGATCTGCAGCAGATCTTCGACAAGATGTCGGCCTTCAAGGACGACCAGCCGTGCTTCTTCTTCATCAACACCGGCGAGACCCACTACCCGTACATCCTGCAGGGCGAAACCGCCAAGGACCTGCCACACATCAGCGGTGTGCACGGCGTATTCAAATCGCTGGACGAGTTCGTCAAGAATCCGGCCGCGATTCTGAAGGACAAGCAACAGGACGAGTTCTTCACTCCCGGGCAGTTCAAGGCGTTCTACGACAAGCAGGTCGCCAATGTGGAACATCTGGACGGTGTAGTAGGCAAGTTCATCGAGCACTGTCCGGAGAACACCCACTTCATGATCATGGCCGACCACGGCGAGCTGTTCGGCGAGGACGGTTACTTCGGTCACGGCCCGATCTTCCACGAGAAGGTGTTCGAGGTGTTCTACCTGGAAGGCAAGCGTCCCTGAGCGGGCCGGGTGTCTGCCAATACGATTCCTGCCTTTACCGCCGGTCTTCGGGCCGGCGGTTTTTATCTTCAGCTTCAAGACTCCGCCGCCGGTGCGACGCCGTCCGCCACACCTGGAGGGTCGACGGAAATCTGGAATGCCGGGACGGAAAGCGATATGTTGAGGGAGGGGAAAAACAGAGAGTTCATCGGGCCAAGGAGGAATCATGGTACGGTCCATACAGCGGACATCTTTTTCGGTTCACTGCCTGTTCACTGTCTCGATTCTGTTCGGCTGGGGTTTGACCGGCTGTGGCGACCGGGACAGCGAGACTCCGCTCTATACGGCAGAACAGTTCGTCCGGACGCAGAGCATCATGGGTGGTGTCTTTTCTTTTGACAGCCAGCGGGTCCTGTTCGGCAACAACATCTCCGGGCAGTTCAATCTCTACAGCATCCCGGTGGGCGGCGGCGAACCGATCCAGCTCACCGAAGCGACACGCAGTCCGGTGTACGCCCTCTCCTATCTGCCCACGGACGACCGCATCCTCTGCATGCTGGATCCCGACGGCTCCGGGTACTTCCACCTGTTCCTGCGGGAAGAGGACGGCGCCATGAAGGATCTGACCCCGTTCGCTCAGATCAACGCCATCTTCTATACCTGGGCCAGTGATCGGTTGGGATTCTACTTCGGCTCGGACCGACGCGCTGCCGGCACCCTGGACGTGTACTACATGGACGTCGCCACCTTCACCTCGCGACTCATCTATCCCAACGACTACGGCTATCAGTTCGCCAGTGTCGATCCGAGCGGCCGGTATATCGCCCTGTATCGGCCCCTCACCCTTGCCACCACCGAAATGTATCTCTTCGACCGGGAAACCGGCGAAACGTCCTTGATCAGCCAGCCGGACGACAACTCCTACTGCCGGCCGTATCACTTCGGCACCGACTCGTCTGCGCTCTATTTCCTGACCGACCGGGACGACGAGTTCGTCTACCTCGCTCGCTACGATCTTGCCACGGGCGAGACCGCAGTCGTGACCCGGGAACCGGGGGACTTCACCGGCTCCTTCACCTCGCCCAGCGGACGCTACCAGGCCACGACTGTCAATCGTGACGCCGCCACCGAGTTACGTTTCGTCGACAACGAACAGGATCGACAGGTCACCTTGAGCAACCTGCCCAGCGGCGTCATCTCCAAGGTTGTTTTTTCCTGGGACGAACAGTACGCGCGGATCTATATCGACAGCCCCGCCGCGCCGGCCGATCTCTACATCTGCGAACTCGCCAGCGGCGATTGCCGGCAGCTGGTGTCCTCGTTGAACCCGGCAATTCAGCCAAAGCATCTGGCCACGGCGGAAACGGTTCGTTTCGTTTCCAGTGACGACCTGGAGATTCCGGCCATCCTCTACCGTCCGCCCGGGGCCGAACCTGGAGACCAACGACCGGCTCTGATCTGGGTTCACGGCGGTCCCAGCGGACAGGCTCGCCAGCAATACTCGGCCCTGGGCCAGTTCCTGGCCAATCGCGGGTATGTGTTCCTGGCGGTGAACTACCGCGGCAGTTCAGGCTACGGCAAGTCGTTCCTCGCCGCCGACGATCACCGCCACGGCGAAGCCGACCTGGCCGATTGTGTGGCGGCCAAGCACTACCTGGCTGGTCACGACTTTGTCGACCCCGAACGGATCGCTATCATCGGCAGCGGTTACGGCGGCTACCTGGCCCTGGCCGCGCTGGCTTTCGAACCGGAAGTCTTCGCGGTGGGGATCGACATGTTCGGCGTGGTCAACTGGCTCCGCACCCTGAGCGCCTCCATGGTGCTGACCGAGAAGGCGCGCAACGCGCTGTTCGCCGAGATGGGCCATCCGCAGGACGAGATGGAATACCTCATCGAGATCTCACCGCTGTTCCAGGCGGACAAGATCGTGCGACCGCTGCTCATCGTGCAGGGCGCCCGCGATCCCCAGTTCGTGGTGATGAGTGACAACATGCCGCAGCCGCCCGAGTTGATCCGCACCGAGAACCACCAGATCGCCGACATCCTGCGCGAGAACGGCGTGCCGGTGGAGTTGCTGATCCTGCCCAACGAGGCCTACGGATTCAGTCAGCTCTCCAGTCAGGTGGAGACCTTCGAGACCATCCACACCTTCCTGGAACAGCAGATGGGTCCAGAGCAGGCTGCAGGGAGAACACCACCGGTCAGCGCGGACGAGGCGGCGACGACCACCGACTGAGCCGGTCGAGAATCGCGGGCGTCACCCCGGCCAGATCGGGAACCGCGGCGAGGAACTCGTCGGCGCCCGTTCCCCAGGCCAGCAGCGGGACTGGATTGCCGGTATGCCGCTTGGTGGACAGATCCTCCAGGTTGCCGTGATCACTCGTCAGGATCACCAGCGGTTTGGCGGATTCATCGCCACCCGACGACTGGTCACTCCCCGTTTCACCGTGGAACAACTCGGCCAGGAGCGCCGCCAGGAATTCATCCAGCTTCCGTAATTCCGTCACTGCCGCGGCTGCATCCTGAGCGTGCCCGATGCGGTCGGTCTGGAAGTACTCGAACAGGGTGAAGTCGTACGTGCGGGCTTCATGCGCCAGGATCCGTCCCGCTTCGTCGGGCGTGAACAGCGGCACGTCGAAGCCCCGCTCCCGCAACGATTGATTGGTGAACTCCTGGTAGATGGCGCACTGCTGCCGGATGTCGTCCAGGGTGTGGAACGGCAGATCCGCGGCCAGATTGGCCAGGGTGGTGGCAGAGCTGCGGAGCTGTTGCTCGCGCGTGAGTTCGAACCAGCGCGGCCGGAAGACGTTGAGGAACTGCGCCCGTAATCCCTGGTTGTCCACCTGCTTGATTACGGAGCGTTCGAGCAGTATCTCCCGCAGGCACGGATTGGGGAAGCCGGTGAGGTGGTAGCCCAGCTCGCCCTGGGCGTTGACGCCGGTGAGCAGACTGGTCTGGCCGGTGGCGCTCTGGGGAGTGCCGTGCACGCCCAGAGTCACGTCGATGGGTTTGCCCAGACCGCCGTCCGGTAAGCAGAGGAAATCGTGCTCCGCGGCGAAACCGTCCACCAGGCAGGGGAAGAACTCGCCGCCGTATTGCAGGAAGGGATTCCGGCCCGCATCCGCCTGCCCCCAGCCGAAACCGTCCACGAACACGAGCACGATGGTCGCCGGAGGTGACTGGTCTGATCGATCAACGGTCGGTTGCTGCGGCAGAATCCTTTTCATGAGGGCCATTATAATCCGGCAAACTTCGGTCGCAACCGGAATCGGCAGCGACTTTCCGCGCCCGAGCTGCTAGTGAGCCCCAAAGGAAAAGTGCATCTGCTGGATGATCCACTTCCCCTCCTGTTTCTCCAGCACGCCGGTCCAGCGGGTGTCCTGCCAGCAGCCGGGCTCACCGTCCCAACGGTAACAGTCGTCCAGGATGGCGGAGAACCAGGCGACGTCACCGGTCCCGGAAAAGTGGCAACGGAACTCGCGCACCTCGGTGCGGGTCGCCTCGAAACGGTCGTCCATCCAGGTATCGAAGCCACGGGTGAACTCCTCGTAGCCGTGCACCGGATCGAGACCGTGCGGGTGGTACGAGAAGTAGTCCTCGTCATGGGCGATGAGACCTTCGAGCAGTGGCCGGTCCTTGTCGATGGCCCAGGCGATGGAGTGATACACGGCCTGCTCCACCAGCGCCCGCTCGGGCTGGTCCACCTTGGGCCGGGCGGCCTCGATGACGGCGGCGTCCACCCAGTAGATCTGCGCCACCTCGCCCGGTTCGTCGTACCGGCTGAAGAGGAGGTACTTCCCGTCGGCGGACAGGCTCGGACACGACTCGGGGTAGACGGAATTGACCCCGACGCCGAGATTGACCGGTGTCGTCCAGCCACCGTCGGCCGTGGAGAAAGCGACATAGATATCTCCCATACCCAGACTGTCCTCGGCCCGCCCGTCCACCAGCACGAACGATTCGTCGGGGGCCATGAAGGCGTGGCCGCCGAAGGCCAGGCCGAGCGGCTCGGTCAACCAGTCGCCGGCGTCGGTCGGCCAGGCCCGGTACACTTTTTTCTCCACGATGTTGGTGTAGTAGAGCGTGCCCTCGAGGGAGCAGGTCGGGAAAAAGGCCGGCGCGTCGGCGATGGGTCCGGTGAGCTGATACGGGTCGAGCCAGTCGTCTCCAGCCACCTCCACCTGCCAGATCCGCACGTCGAGCCCGTCGTTATACGGCGCGAAGAATACGTGGTCGCCGTCGGGGGCGAAAAACGCTTCCATCTCGTCCTTGCACCGGCCGTGGGCGAGGCTCACCGGCTCGGGCTCGGTCCAGAGACCGGCGGCCAGACGGGAGTGCAGTACCTGGACCACCTCGTCCGAATCCTGAACGGTGAAGAGCAGCCGGTCGCCGCCGGGCGCGAAGCTGAGGGCAAACTCGTAGCGACCGGTTTTCGAGACGAGATCCGGAGCGAACATCACCGCGGTGGTGCCGGGTGGTACCTGGCCAAAGTACGGACCGCTGAGTTCGGGGAATTCGTCGGCCTGGAGTGG
>JBDRBC010000078.1:0-26402 GCA_043823125.1 bacterium
CACCGTCGCCGTCGCGCTCAGGCCCGCCGTGTCGCTGATCTTATAGCTAAAACTGTCGCTGCCGTTAAAATCCGCGTTCGGACTATAGGTGAACGTGCCGTCCCCGTTGTTGGTCAGCGTGCCGCTGACCGGTCCCGACAAAACCACCGCCGTGCTCGGATCCAGATTCCCGTCCACATCACTGTCGTTAGCGGCCACATCGATCGTCACCGCCGTATCCTCATCGGTCACGGCCGCATCATCCGCCGCCCCCGGCGCATCGTTCACCGGAGTGACCATAATGCTCACCGTCGCCGCAGCACTGTCCAACAGCCCGTCATTGGCAACATAGGTAAAACTGTCGCTGCCGTTGAAGTCCGCATCCGGCGTATACGTAAAACCGCCGTTCGCATTCAGCGTCAAGATTCCGTTCGTCGGACCGCTCACCAGCGATGCGGACAGGCTGTCGCCGTCCACGTCAGGGTCGTTTCCCAGAACACCCGCGGCATCATCGACCACCAGCGGCGTATCCTCATCCGTGGTATAAGCATCGTCCACAGCCACCGGCACATCATTGACCGGATCAACGGTGATGGTCACCGTTGCAGTGTCACTGCCCCCCTCCCCATCGCTCGCCGTGTAAGTGAAGCTGTCGGCGCCAAACCAGTTCGCAGCCGGCGTGTAGGTGAGAGTCTGGTCAAGATTGAGGGTGACGCTTCCGTTCGTCCCCTGCCCGAAGGCGGAAACGCTGAGCGGATCCCCATCCGCATCGGTGTCATTCGCAAGAACCGCGATGGTCACCGCCGTGTCCTCATCAGTCGTCGCACTGTCGTCGACCGCAACAGGCGCGTCGTTCGCCGCCCCAATGCTGATCGTCACCGTCGCAAGATTCGAGTCTGCTGTGCCATCGTTGGCATAATAGGTGAAAGTGTCGGTGCCGACGAAGTCTGTATCCGGCGTGTAGGTGAAAGAGCCGTCCGAACTGAGCGTCAACGCCCCATGGCTAACGTCGGTGTCCAGAACCGCCGTCAGGAAATCGCCATCCACATCCGTATCATTGGCCAGAACACCCGGAGCCGCAATGATGAGGTCCATGTCCTCGGTCGCCAGGTAACTGTCGTCTACAGCCACCGGAGCATCATTGACCGGATCAACGGTGATGGTCACCGTCGCCGTATCGCTCAACATCCCATCGCTCACCGTGTATTCAAAACTGTCGGAACCATTATAATTCTCATCCGGCGTGTAGGTCACCCCGCTATCCGTAAACGTAACCGTGCCGTGTCCAGCCGGCCCGGTCGCCGTCACCGTCAGCGGATCCCCGTCCGCGTCACTGTCGTTAGCGGCTACATCAATCGTCACCGCCGTGTCCTCATCAGTCGTCGCACTGTCGTCGACCGCAACGGGCGCGTCGTTCGCCGCCCCAATGGTGATCGTCACCGTGGCGGTGTCACTGAGACTCCCATCAGAAACCGTGTACGTGAAGCTGTCACTCCCCGTATAGTCGAGCAAAGGAGTATAACTGAACGACCCGTCCCCATTCAGCGTCAGCGTGCCATGACTCACATCGGTGTCCAGAGCCGCCGTCAACGCATCGCCATCCACGTCGCTGTCATTCGCCAAAACACCGGGCGCGGCAATGTTGAGGACCATGTCCTCCGGCGTACTATAGACGTCATCAGCCGCCACCGGCGCATCATTGACCGGATTGACCGTCAGGGTTACCATCGCCACATTGGAGTCAGCCTGCCCGTCATTCGCAACGTATGTGAAGCTGTCGGTTCCATTGAAATTCGGAGCAGGCGTGTAATTGAACGCGCCATCCGCATTCAGGGTCAGGCTTCCATTAGAGGGTCCGCTGATCAATTTGGCGGACAACGCATTTTCGTCCTCATCGCTATCGTTCCCCAGCACGCCGGGCCCTGCTATCATCAGCGTGTCGTCTTCATCGACTTCGTAAACATCATCCACTGCAATCGGGGCGACGTTCATTTCAGTGACATCAATCGTCACCATTTCCTCATCCGTAAACTCGCCGTCGGATACTCCGAAGGTAGCGTCATAAGTTCCCGGCCCCTGCGCCTCCGTCGGGATCCATCTGAAGGTCCGCGTTTCAGGGTCAAAAGTCGCCCCTTCAGGGATGCCGGTCGCACTGAAAGAGAGCTCCTGGACCGGCACATCCGAATCCAAGCCGGTAATCATGAATGTCAGTTCCTCACCTTCGGTGATGCTCTTATCACCGATTGGAGTGAGCACCGGCGCCTTGTTAACCTCTTTTACTGTAATTGTGACTGTCTCAAAATCCTCCAGTTCATCATCGCTGACCCGGATCGTGATTCCGTAGGCACCCGGTCCCTGCTCTTCTGTGGGTGTCCAGGTAAACATACCCGTGCCTGGGTCAATGGCAGCGCCCTCCGGGAATCCCGCATCCAGACTGAAGGTCAGGGCATTCGCCGGAATATCAGGATCCGTGGCTGCTGACAAGAAGGCCAATATTTCACCCTCGTTAATCTCCTGATCGCCAATCAAGGCAAGGACCGGCGCCTGGTTGACTTCGTCCACCTGGACACTGAACGTCTGGCTGTCGAAAAGTCCGCCAGCGTCTGTCGCCTTTACTACGATGTTGAAGATCCCCGGCCCCTGCTCCTCCGAGGGGGTCCACGAGAACAACCCGGTCACAGGGTCAATGGCAGCACCGGCGGGTGCTCCGTCCTCGAGACTAAATGTCAGGGCGTCCCCCGGCAGATCCACATCGTGGGCCACGGCTGTGAACGCGAAAACCGTCTCCTCGGCAATGACCGCATCCGAAATCGCTTCCATCACGGGGACATCGTTTACCGGGGTAACTGTCATCGAGACCATGGCCAGACTGCTTGTCAATTCCCCGTCACCGAGCCGATAGGTGAAGCTGTCCGAGCCGAAGAAATTCGCTGCCGGTGAATAAGTCACCGTGCCATCCGGGTTAACGACCGCGATGCCGTGAGCCGGGCCGTCCACCAGCAAAACGGTCAGCGGATCGCCGTCCGGATCGCTGTCGTTGGCGAGAACCGGGATATCGACACTGCCGTCTTCCTCGACCTCGGCAAAATCCTCGACAGCCACAGGCGGATCGTTTACTTCCTCTCCTTCCGTGATGACGCGCACGTTGTCTATCCACACTTCGCTTCCCATCGCGTCAAATCCGATCAGATCGAGAAAGAGATTGACTTCGGTTCCAGCTGCTATGCCGGAAAGATCGGCCTCGACGGTCACGATTTCATTGCTCTCGAGCTTGCCGTCCGGGTCGAGCCCCAGCACCCGCACCAAAGGTGACGTATATACGGTGCCGTCGGATTGCACGTTGAAGGCTGCATCGCTGTCGCTCAAGGAGATGCTGCCGATGAGAGACTGCATGGCAGCGTCTAGCAACGCAAACTCGAAGGCATCGGGCGGCCCGTCTTCATTGGGTTCGAAGCTGGCATCGAGGATAGTAAAACGCAGGGCCTGGGCGCCCTCGGGCAAAATAAAGCTCTGGCTGAGCCCGGTGAGGAAGCGCGGATCTTCGCGCAGCACTGTTGGGCTGTTTCCGACGGTCACATCTCCCGTCACCTCCCATCCGAAGCCATCCGCATTCGGGTTCTTCACCGAGAAGTCCCCATTAATCAGCGCGGCATGCACCTCATTGGATTGCTGAGGAAGGGCGGCGAGAGAGCCAGTATTCGACGTATCGGTATCGGTGGTAAACACGAAATCATTTGCCGTGATGAGCGCCCCAGGTAACATCAACGGTTGATCCGAATTGGATACCAATGTCGAGTCCGCATCCTGGTTGAAGGCGGTGGCACTCGTGCTAGCTGTTTCGCGGACGGTCGCTACGATCTGCCCGTCGAGTTGCGACGGCAGGCGGCGCATCGAAGGCGACAGTAAGTCGTTCATCAAGTCGTACGGGTAGGTGTCGCTGTCGAGATGCTGAGCGTCGGCGGACAATATGGCCGTGAAGTCGGGGCCGGCAAACAGCTGAGATCCCTCGATGGTCCCGACGTGGGCCGAGAAGCCGGAAATGCGGGAATCGAAGCCAAGCAGGTGGCCCACCTCGTGCAGGAGAACGGTGAGCAGGTCGTAATTTCCGGCCGCCGGAGAGTCACCGGAGGCCTGATAGGTACCGACATCCAGTGGTGTGTCGAATTCTAAATTATCGAATGGTGTTGCATCGACAAACCAGCCGACGCCCGCGGCATCCGTGTCGAGGATTATCGTGCCTGCACTGGGCAGGCCATCCGAGCCGATCTCATCGATACGTGCTCGGCCCAACTCACCGTCGGCCAGATCCTGTAGACTGAGGCTCAGCTGAATCGGAGAGAGTCCATCGAGTACGCTGGACCACAACGCCATGGCCGTATCCGGCGTTACGCCAGCCAATTCAAGGGACTCAAGCGTCAGAGGAATTTCGCTCCCAATGCCAACTTCCGTACCCGTGTCCGGAGGGGCCGGTTGAACCAGCAGACCCGAATCCGAGTACAGGTTTGCCAGCTCAGGCATGAGGACCAACGCGTAGGCCCGCCGCACTGCGGCGTCCGCATCCACCAAGCCGAAGCCGAAAACGTTATTCCGGGTGGGCGTGCCACCAGAAGTGCTGGTGGCGATGCTACTTAGGTGCATGGCGGTGGCAGTCAGCAGATTGCGGAGTTCTCCGGCGGTCAATGTGGGATTGACACTCCACACCAATGAAGCGATTCCGGCCAGCATGGGATTGGCCGCAGAGGTTCCGTCGAAGAAATTCACGGGCGTGTTAACGTGCCGGACGTCAACGCCGCCTGCTGGCAAAGGATTACCGACCGCATCATTAACCGCGAGCAGTGGCTGTGGAATAGTGCGCAGAGCTCGTGTCGTATTTCCAGTGAACATGATCTCAAATGAGAGAATTGCTCCAGTTCCTGGATCCGTCTCAATATGGCTCACGACAATGTCGTTGGCGTTGAAGACATTTACCAGGGCCGCCCGTATATCATTTTCACTGGCATTCGAATTGATCGGTGCGCTAGTAACTCCGCCAAAGGTGAGCGTGAAGCTGGGAAAAGATGCATTGAAAATGACTCTCTGAACATCACGAGCGTGCTGGGATGCAGGATTGTCCGTGGGGGCGACGAGGGTCAGACCGGCGCCGAAGTTGGAGTAACTTGCCAGATTCACCGTCCGGGCATTGTCCACAAAGTAGCCCGCACTCGAAAGCCCGTCTCTCGCAAAATTCAAGTCGCGTATGGGTGTCGATGTGTGTTCTAGTGCCCCGACGGCGATCACGTTGCCGTACTCACCCGACAAACGGGCAACGCCGGCGCTCTCCTGAGAAATGACACTGGGATCGGCGGGGTTCGTTTCGCTGACATCAATACTGCCGTTGCCGGCCGCCACAGCGAATAGGACGTTATCAACTGAGTCATTAAGCAACTGTCTCAGTTGCTGGTCTGTATAGAGAAAGACGTTCGCGTTGAGGGCGTGAGGCGCAGCTGTCGTCCCATAGGCGGCGCGGGTGACGGTGACTCGATTGCCTACGGGGGGAACAGTAACGAACATATATTCTTGGTCCACCCTCAAAGCATAGGTGGTGGCGCCTGGCGTGTTGAAAATGGGCGACGCGTTCGCCAATTCTATATTCGCGGTTGCGTCATTAATCGCCACGGCCAGCGTGGTCGCAAAGACCGAAGGCGCATCCACCAACCACGATTCCCCTTGTATGCCGCCCTGAAAGACGATCCGCTGGTTGCCAGCGGTGCCCGCGTTGATGCCGTTCTGGATGGAGTCAACGAGCCAGGCTGCGTAAGGATTCTGCACAGAAACGGGCCCCGTCCAGTTTATGCCCGTGACCCGATAGCCGTTTGGTGGTGAAGACATGATGCTAATAGCCTGATGCCCATGATCGAAATCAGTCAAATTGGAGATCGCATTCGCGACGTCTAGACGGGCTGAGAGATCGTCTCCCTGGACGCCTCCGGAGCCGCTGCCGTTCGGGCCGTGTGGCAGGCCCTCGTCGAGTGATACAAGAAGTACGTCGCTGCTACCCGTGGTGAAGCGCCACGCATCAGGAACATCTGTTACCGTGAGGCCCCATTGTCCGGGAAAGATGGGATCATCGGGATAGACCTGGAGGTCCTCTATCTGCCCATTGGAAAACAGCAGGCGTTCGATGCCCCGGAAATAAATCTCGCGCCCATCCGCCAGCGACAGATAATCATACGCGAAGCCCTGGTAGACGGCCTGATCAGGAGGCGAATTGGCAATGGGTTCGAAATCGGCGAGGCTCAACCCATCAAGGCTGATTACTTGTTCGGGCCGGCAACCCAGTTCAAGTGTGTCGGTACCGCCGGCGCCGCAGATTACCATGCCACGGTTCTCAAAAGTATCTGCAACCAACGGAGCAATCCAGTTGAGTTGGAACGTCTCGGCCAAGAAAGTGCCAGTCGTTATTATTCTGTCGCCCAGAACGGTCAAACCCTCCGTACCCATCATGACCGGATCACGCGAGGGGTCGGTGAACTCGACCCGGAGCCCCAACATATAAGTACCGGGCGCAAGCTTAGTGCTCAGGCTCAGGCCACCTTCATATAGGTTAAGGAGGTCGTCATTTTCTGCCGTGGCACTATAGGTTTTTAGATCTACGCTTGCTCCTCCGGCAGTCGGTTCAGCCACGAGGGTCAATTGGCTCACAATGTCTGGCAGACTAAAGCTGACACTCAACACACCGTGCTGGAATACGGTCTCTGAACTATCGTCTCCGGAAGCGTCGGTCACCATAAAGAGGTTGGGTTGAAGCGACAGACCCCTGCCCCATCTCTGGATATCGATAGCCGGCAGGTTGGCGTTTATATAGCTAACCGACCAATAACCCTGGGGAATGTCCTCCGGAAGAAGATTGTGCTCAGGTATGAAGTAGTCCTCCGCTTTCAAATCCAGAGGGAAAAAACTCCATTTGTAATCCGGCAGGTTTTTCTCAGCCCTTTGGATCATTGCATTTATATCATAGACGGCGATATTGCCGGCCCCTCTAAAATTGGCATATAGCTTCTGGCCTAGGGCGTCGATCTCAAGATCCTCCAACATGGTCATGGGGATCGGTGTCGTGGACGCCAGTAGCTTCGGATTCGGGCCGAAGGGATCTTTGACGACACCGATCTTGGAGCCGACCCCATGCTGTTTCATCAAATCGATGCCATAGGAGTAGTTACTTAGGCGGATGCTTTCCGGTACGTGCCAGTCGCCCACGAAGGCATACTCGAGGTCCGATGTGATGGCCACATCCCAGGCATTCCAGATGTCCAGATCGAAGTACTGACCGTACCACCCATAACCGTGATAACTGCGCGTTCCGATGTCGAATTCATTAATGTGGAGATCAATGGTACTGACCTGTGCCTCGAAATGTCTGGGGTCGTTGTTTGTGATGAAGATCCTGTGAAGACCCTTTGTCGTATCAAGAAACGAAGTAAAGAGCAGCCGATCAGGATCCCTGGACGCCTGGATTTGCCGCGGGTCAACGAATTGTTGCTCGGTGCCATCGATAAAGACAGTTCTGTCAAGTTCACCGATCACCTTGCGCCATAGAAACGGGTTGTCCTGCGCAGGATCTTCGGGACGATCGTCTTCGTCCACGTTGATTACGACAATGGTGCCCCCGCTCCGTTGGCCTCGCTCATTGATGGCGGCGAACATGGTGTCGGGAACGGCGGCAAACAGGCGCGTACCGTCGGCATTTACAGCGAGGCTACTGATCTGACCGCCCTCGGCGGGTGCATCGAAATCGGCGATGGTCTGCGTCACTTTGTGGAAGTCCTCTGACCCGGGATCGAGGTCAATAACGTAAATCGCCCCTGTGCCCGCAGCATACAGGTAACGGTCCCCAGGATCGAGGGCAAGGGCAGTAACCCTGCCGTCTCCTGGAATCCAGATCGGATCGATATCTATATTCGTGTGGTCGACGTCGTACTGCTTTAGGGTCATCGCATCGATGACCACAATCCCCTGATCGAGTGTAGCGACAAACACCTGGGACAGGTCCCGTGTTACGACTGTGTCCATATTGCCGAGATCGCCAATGACAGGGATTTGCTTTACGACCTGCTCCTGCCCGAACTCATCCGGCCAGGTCGTATCAATGACTTCTACCGCTCTGCCGACACCCTCGATCCAACCACTACCCAGGAAAGCAAAACCACCCTCGTTTTTGATCGAAACCGGGAGACTTGAAATCCAGCCACTGTCAACCTCGAAAGAGATGCCGCTGCGGACCAGTTTTGCTTTCGGCCGCTCGACGTAGATCTCCGCCAAGCCAAGGAGGACCTCGTCCGGTACTTCCAATTCGATGACCGCATGCGTCACGCCTCCAATAACTTGCTGTTCGACAACACGGAAGCCCGTGGAATCGACCGCGATGCGGTGCCCCCCCACGACAACCCAGGCACCCGTGGAATCGACCTCAACGCGGCGGCCTCCCATTTTGAAGACAACTCGGGCATCCTCGGGAATCTCACCATGCTGTTGGCCGGCAAGGGTAGGAGAGTTCGGGTCGTAGAACCAGTCTCCAGCGATCGTGAGGGTCACTGCACCGTCAGCCCCGACGCTGTAGTCGACCTGTGTCACCTGAGGCGTTTTGGGGAGGGCCGTAGCGGGCGGAGCAGGTATCTGTATTGTTGGCTGGTAGAGCCCGCCCGCCGGCGCAGGCGGAATCGTCACGGTGGTCTGGGTTTCCGCTCCGTTGGCCCACTTCACCCAGATATCCAGGTCCGTGGCTTGACCTGAAGTCACGGCGGGGAAAGGCATCATATCGATGAGCGCCTCTCTAAATTCCAGCACTGTTCTGACCGAGCCTAACGGCCCCGGTAGCGGCGGTTGGAACTTGCCCGACGGAGAGAATGGAATCGGAACAACAAGTGTGCCGATTGCATATAAA
This sequence comes from bacterium, assembly GCA_043823125.1. Classification (GTDB taxonomy): domain Bacteria; phylum Krumholzibacteriota; class Krumholzibacteriia; order LZORAL124-64-63; family LZORAL124-64-63; genus JBDRBC01. The sequence goes on from JBDRBC010000078.1 coordinate 8,900, forward strand.
GCCCTCGTTTGAGCCCAGATGATCTGGGCTTCACTTGGCATGACCATTTCCATCCGAATGAGGCTCATCGTGCCCACGTTCGACCGAGCGACCAATACATTGCCGCGGTCGCTCAGACCTGGGAACGGCGGCGACCCGGTCCGAGCAACGCCATTCGCATCCACTTCGCCCGAATCCACCGCGACCCAGAAGGGCTGAAAATCACCGTTTTCGTCGGGCACCTGGACTTCCTGAAAAAAGTAGACCTGCTCGCCAGGCTGGGCCATCGAGGCATCTACCGGCACAGCGGCCTGAATCGCCCCGCCAAGCTCGCCACCCTCGACATCCAATCGGAAGGCACCCAGGAAGTCAAACGCCGGTGGTACAGCACGCGCCAACTCGGTTTCATCGAGCGTGGTGACCGTGACTGTCGCATCTTCTTCGAGCAGCCCGGGTCCGATGGCCACCGAGTAGCCTTCCGCGTTCTGAACAATTGCGCCGGCACTGCCAACCGCGACCTTCCCGACTTGGGGTAGCTCCACGCTGACATTGAGGACTTCTTCGTCATCTTCATGTATGACGGTTACCGTCGTCTTTCCTTCTGAAACCGCCTCGATCAATCCATCCGGGGTGACCGTCGCCACATCGGTATTTCCGGAGAAGTACCGAGTACCATCGGCGGCAGCACCGGCGAATATCGTCTGTTCCTCGTCCAGAGTGACAATGATTTGGCGGCTTCCTCCGTCCGGAACGAGGGCCACGCTGTCCGGATACGCGTCGATCTCGACTAGGTGCCCGATCGGACCGCCTTCGAACAGGGGCGTCCCGACAGCCACCACCGTGGCGGCTGTGAGCGGCCCGCGCTCGGCAACCATAATCGTGGTGCCTTCCGCAAGTCCGGCGAGGAAACCTTCCGGCGTGAGCGTCGCGATGGCTGTATCGAGCACACGCGCATTCAAGTATGAAAAAGGTAGCTCGACATCGGCCTGGTCGGCAAAATCGCCGATGACCTGCACGTCCACAGAATGGCCGGTCTCGATTCCGATCTGGCGGAGGCTAAAGTCGAGCGACAGCAGTGGAGCGTCGCTAACGGTCACCGGCACAAGTGCGACAGCCGAACTGTTGAAGCCGTCGTCTGCGACCACCTCAAAGAAGGCAGGGCCTGTGAAACCGTCAGTTGGTGTAAACCACCACAGAGAGTCGCCCCCAGGTCCAAGTGAGGCTGCGCCGTTGTCCGCGGAGATGATGCGGTAAAAGATATTGTCCCCGTCAGGATCGGTCGCAATTTCATCCAGATCGACCTTGACCGGCAGGTCCTGGTGGGTGAGCACGCTGGGCAACGTGGCCGCGAGCTGCGGCCCCTGGTTTTGGAGAAAGCCATAGTTGGCGTACATGACCTGGCGGTCGGAGGCGTCGGTTACGCCGTCGCCGGTCACATCGCTTCCCACACCAGCCGATTGGACAATAGCAGAATCCACGCCGTCCACGCGGCCATCCAGGTTAACGTCCCCGCCGGCGGAAAGGGCGAGCTGATAACTGCCGCTACCGCTGGCGCCGGCCACGCTGAGGCGGTAGAGGCCCTCGTGCTCGACGGCAAAAAGAGCCGTGGTCGTATCTCCAAAGCGCTCGACAGAAAGCGGCGTCAGCCCGGAGACGGTCGGGTCGGCGACACCGAGTCCCGGATCGGCGGTTATCGCCACCCGGACGATTAAATGGCCTGCGGTGGTGGCATCGATTTCACTTTGCCGGATGCTGAAGGCATAAACGTCCGTCTCTCCGGAAACCAGATCACCGGCCTGCGTCTGGCCGGTGAACTGGGCAGCGCCGCCCAGGTCGGCGTCCAACACATCGACTGTCACCGTCCCGTCAGCAGCGTACGAGATGCTCTGGCCCTGCCCGCCGACCGCTACCGCTGCGACAAGAAGGCCCTGATCGTAGGCATAGCGGCTGCCGGAGCCGTCGGAGAGGTTGCGCATTCCGACCAGCCGGCCTTCGGTATCGTATTGGTACAGCAGCGCTGTGCCGTCCGGGGCTACCACCCGGCTCACCTGCCCGTCCGCTGCGCGCACAAAACGCAGGGCCTCACCGTTTTCTGCTGTAATCCCGCTGTCGCTTACAAACAGCCTGCCGCCGGTCGGGGTATGGATTTCGGTGGTGCCGCAGGTGGCATCTATCAGGTAATCGGTGCCGTCTGCAGCGGTCAGCACATAGTCCGACCCGGCAAAAAAAGGACTGGCAGGATTGTAGGCCTGACCCGAGGCAGAGCCATAATAGTGCGCGCCGGCTTTGATCAGCTGGGCACTGGCTGAGGCCAAGTTCCAGCCGGAACTGCCATCTGCCGTCCAGGCCGGGCGATAAAAGGAAAGACCGTCGATCTGATAGACTGCGGGTCGGAAGCTGAAGCCGGCCCGCTCGCCTGTGGGAAGCGTCAGGTACACCCTTGTTCCGTCCGCAAAGGCATTGAATATGCCCAAATGCTCGCGTCCGGTGGGGCTCAGGTTGGCCAGAACGCCCACGTCACGGCCGAGCAGCGACCATGCCGACCCAAAGGACCCGACGCCGGGCGACTGCTCCAGGCTGTCGTACTGCCGGGTAATGGCAAAGCTTACCCCACCCAAAGTGGTGTTGAGGTCGGTCTCCTGGCGCTGGTACTGGCCGAGCTTGGCCGCCGTGTTCGCCTCCACCGCCGCCTCGGCGCTGCTTACGCGGCCGCTGATGTCTGTTGCGGTCAGGCGCAAGGTGTAGAAACCGTCGGCCAGGCGGCGCGGATCCAAGGTGCCGAGAACACCATCAAGGGGCGTCTCACCTGCGGCGAGGGTGACGAAGTCCTCGCTGAAGCCCGGCGCCAGTTCCAGCGTCCAGCCGTCCAGGTTGCTGTCCTGCACCCGGCCGCGGATCTCGGTGACCCCGCCCAAGACCGACCCGGAGAGCGTGGATGCGAACGACACCACCGGAGCGAACGTGTCGGCCCCGTCGCGAACCTTGAGCTGGGTCTGGGCCTGCCCCTCGATCCCATCGGCATCGGTTGCCACGGCCACAAGGTTCACCTTGCCCGGGCTGCCTGCCGTCAGGGTCGCACGGCCGCGATCATCCATGCTGACCTCCTGCCCACCCACGAACAAACGCAACGAGGCGATGTCGGCCAGGCTGTCGGCTATCGCATGGACCAGCACCTTCTGCCCGGGGAGCGCAGGGAAGCTCGGCGTGAGCTCGATACGCACCGAGGGGGCCACCGGTTCGAGGCTGGCCCGGAGCACGATCGTCTGGCGGTCATGGAGCAGCCCGTCGCCGGCCTGGAGCGTGACCAGATACTCCCCCACCTGTCCGGGACCGGGCGTCCAGGAGAAGAGACCCGTATCGGCGTCGAGCACCGCCCCCTCGGGCATGTCAAAGGCGCTGAAGACCAGGTCGGCGCCGGCATCGGGATCGGTGGCCGCCACCAGGAAGCTCTTGGCCTCGCCGATCAGAAACGCATGGTCGGACTCGTTGAGCACCGGCGCCCGGTCCACGTCGGCGACCCGGATGGGCACATCCATGGTCACGGGTACGCCCGAAGGATCCTGGGCCGCGAACGTGACCACATGGTCGCCGGCCTGATCGAAGCCCGGGGTCCAGACAAACTCCCCGCGGTTCGGAACGAACAGCGCGCCTTGGGGTAGCCCCGCAAGCACGCTCAGCAAGAGAGGGTCGGCGTCGGGATCGGCGGCCACCACGACGAACCGTATTTCTGTATTTTCCCGGGTGAGCTGCGGAATCATGGGGACAAAACTCGGCAGCTGGTTGCTGTTGGCCACGTCGATGGCGATGGTTTCCCGGCTGGAGGCGTTGCCGTCTGTGGCCCACAGGTTCACCGCATGGCTGCCTGACTGGTTGAGTGCCGGGACCCAGGTGAAAATACCGGTTTGCGGATCGAGGGCGGCCCCTTTTGGCAGTCCCTCGGCGTAAAACGAAATCACGTCGCCGTCGGGGTCCACGGTCTGGAGCTGCAAGGTGAGCAGCTGCCCTTCGGTCGCCTGCTGGTTGCCCACGGGCAACAGCACTGGGGCCGCGTTGGCGCCCCGCACTACGACTTCAAAGCTTGCCGTATCGCTCTCCGGGCTCGCCGCGCCGTTGTTTCCCGAGTCGGTGACAGTGACGCCGGCGCTGTAAGTGCCCACATCGGACGCCGTAGGGGTCCACTGGACAAGAGCCTGTCCGTACACACCCGTCGGGATGACGGTGGCTCCTGCCGGCAGCCCGCTGATCGCATAGCTGAGCGTGTCCTGATCCATGTCGCTTACCCGGATCGGGATCTGCAAGGGCTGATCTACTACAGCGACCGCGCTGCCGAGGTAGTCGATCACCGGCGGTTCGTTCGCGCTCAGCACCGACACCACGAACACGTACTCGTCGGACTGGATCGGCCCGCTGCCGCCGTCGCCGTCGTCTCGGGCGATGATCTTTATCGCGTGATCGCCGCGGTCGCCGGCTGACGGCTGGATTTGCAGCAACCCGGTGCCGTCCTGGTTGTCCGTGAAGGTCATGAAAGCCGGCAGCGGAAAGCCGGGCTGCTCGCTGGTGGCCGAAAGCGCGATGGGGTTTCCTTCGGGATCGGTTGCACGCACCGTGACCTCGGCAATGCCGTCACGCTGCACCGATACGTTCGTGACGGCTTCCAGTTCCGGCGGCCGGTTCAGGTTCAGCACCTCGATAAAAACATCCATCTGGTCGGACAGCGGGACCCCGGTGCCGTCGCCGTCGTCCACGGCCGTAAAGGCTGCCTGCCAGGTGCCGGCCTGCAGATGGGTGGGGGTCCAAATAAGGTCCCAGGTCTCGGCGTCAAAGCTTGCCCCCGGCGGAAGCGCATCGGCTGTGACCGTTACCGTCCGGGGGGTTTCCGAAAACACCACCAGCTCCCCGGCGAGGTCGCGCATCGACGGCAGGTAAAACGGGTTGTCCGGATCGTAGGCAAAGGCGTTGATCCGCAGGGGCTGGCCTTCAAGGACCTGCCAGCCGTCCTGGGGATCGAAAATTGGGGCGGCATTGGCATTGGTGACGGTAAAAAGCGTGGTGACCGCGACCGACTCCACACCGTCGTTCACAGCAAACGGTACTTCATACATGCCGGCTTGGGTGAATCCCGGCGTCCACTCGAAAATGCCCGTTTCGGGATGGAGCGTTGCTCCCCATGGCAAAAAATCGCTGGAGAAAGCCAACTGCAGTGAGGGGTCTCCATCAGCCTGGAGATAAAAGCGGACCCGGTCGCCCTCCTGCACCGCCCGGTCGGCCGGTTTGACCAGGGAGAGCGGCTCTCGCCCCTCGCCGATCAGCAGCGCGACCGAACTGCTGACTTGAGAGAACATGTCGGCGGCGAAGAAGCGAACGTCCGGGTAGGTCCCGGCATCGTCATAGCCGGGCACCCAGCTGAAAAGCCGCGTCTCCGGATCGAACGTGGCGCCCGCAGGCAAGTTGTCTGCCCAGACGGTGACCCGGTCCAGATCGGGATCCACGGCCCCCACTGAGAACTCGATGGGCAACCCCTCCATTCCCTCCACCTGGGATGGGATGCCGAAGAAGGCTGGCGGCCGGTTGCCTCCGGCCACGGTCAAGACAAAGCGCTGCAGGGCTAAGGCGCCGCGGCTGTCGAAGGCCTGCAGCACCACCGGGGTCTGGGCGAGGCTGCCTGGCAAGACGGCCCAGCTCATCAGTCCGCTCTGCGGGTCCACGCTCATGCCGTCCGGACCGGTCAGCAGGTGATAGATCACCGGTTGGCCGTCCGGGTCCACCGCGTTTGCCTCGTAAAGGAAGGTTTCTCCCACCGTGGCGGCATCCGGAGGGATGGAATCAAATGCCGGCGCACGGTTGGGCTCGGTCCCGGCGGTGATGCCGGCGGCAAAGTCCACGCGACGGCGGTCCGGGGTGGCCACCGAGATCGTTCGCCCGGTGGTCTGTTCGCCCGGCTCCAAGCGACCGTCCGAGTCAAGGGCTGCCGATAGGTCGATGAGCCAGCGCCCGTCGTCGGTCTGTCCGGTGGCATCAGCGGGAATGCCCGGGTAGCCATAGCGTGGGTCCAGGGTAAGCAGCACGGGCAAGACGACGGCGGTGTCGCCGATGTTGGTCAGGCTCACATCGTATGATACGGTGCCCAAAGCGCGGTCCATACGGGTCAAACCGAAGTCGATATCCAAGTATGCGCTCAAGTCGCTGATCGCGTTGAAGCTGGTGGTGTAATCCTCGGCAAGGGTTAACCCGAAGACGCTGGCCACCGTGTCTTCCACGGTGAGGGTGTAGGAATCGGGCAGCAGGCCCTCGAAGGTCAGCAGAACGGTCCGACCCTCCGGGTCATAGGTCACCGTCTCGACCGGCCGCGCTCCGGTCACTCCTCCTGTCAGGGTATAGTTGGCGGTGTTCAGGACGCTCTGGGCGATGCTCGAGTCGCCAACAAACATGTCCTGGTCAAAGGTGACCGAGATGAATGGCAGCGGCAACGGAGCGATGGCCTCGCTCGGCGGGTTCGTCGCCACGACCGACGGGGCGTATACCGGGTTGATGACGTCCACCTGATGGGACTGGCTGAGCAGCACGCGACCATCGCTCGTGGTGATCACAACGTCGCCGCGGGTGCCCCCTGTCGCCACGGCCACACGCCTTAGCGTGGCAACGTCCACCATGGTAAGGTCGTTATCTCGCCCCGTAAGAGCTGTATCCGAAACCGAGCCCCTGTTGTGCGAAACAAAGAGCAATCCGCTCAGGGGCGTGCCTGTCCGACCGAAGGCCAACGAGTCGATGTCGGACTCGAATTCCAGCATGACCTCGGCCCGGGCGCGGTCGGTGAAGCGCACCACCTGGCGCCGGTCCGGCCAGGTGACCGCCCACAGGCTGCCGTCGGAGGCAAAGGCGAGGCTGCCCACTCTCAGATTGGCATCCCGGCTGTACTGGGCAAATAAGCCCGTGGCGGGATCGAAGGTCTGGACTCCGGTGCTGGTCGAGACGAACAGCCGGTCTGTTTCCGGCTCCACGGCCAAAGCGATGGTGATGCCGTCTCCGAAGCGATCAATCACCGCGCCGGTATCCGGGTTGAGCTGCAAGAGGGCGCCACCTCCCGATGTGGCCCACAGCCGGCCCTGGCTGTCGAAAGCCAGATTGAACACCGGCTCGTTCAGGGAGGCCCACGGGGCAGCGGCCTGGCCGCCCTCCGGGTCAAAACGGAAGATCTGGCCGCGGTTGGGACCGCCGGAAATCAGAACGGAGCCGTCCGGCGCCTCGGCGATGGCCATGGGGCCGATGTCGGCATGGCTTTGCGCGATCCCGGTGGCAAAGGCCTGGGCCGTAAACGGGCTGATCACCTTGTCGAATTCGCTCGGCCGTGTGAGCGGCACCACGTTGGGGATGCCGGTCTCGGCCGCCGTGAACAGCGGGTTGGTGGACGGCGTCGGTGTCGGTTCGGGTGCCACGCCAAAATCAGGTGGCGTCGTGCCGGGCACTGTTGGTAGGGCCCCGAGGCTGACACCCGAGTCGTCCGCGGTGGCATTGACGCCCGGGGCGGGCCTTTCCTGGTTGCCGGCCACGTCGGAGGCCAGCGCCAGAAATTCGTAGGTGTGTCCTGCCTCACCCTGGAACACCAGGCTGCCGCCGGCATTGGTCAGTTTGCGTTGCCAGATCTGGAAATCGCCCCCATCTTCGGCCACGTAAAGGGTTACATGTTTGAACCCGGATCCGCGCATATCGTCGGTCACTTCCCACGTCACGCTGAAGTTGGCCGTGGTACCGATGCGCTCCACGCTGATTTGGCTGGCCGGCGCCTGGCCGTCCACGTCCTGGGTGAGAACCTGGGTGTCCTCGGGCGCCTGCGTGTCGAAGAGAACGCGCGCCGAGGCAGTGATCTTCTCACCGGTGGCCGTTTCGGGCAGCACCTCCGCCGTGTAGGAGACGAAACCCGCCCCGCTGCCCAGGGCGTCGTTGGGGCCGAGCAGGCCACGGGCACTGTCCTGGAGCACCTCGCCCGTCAGGGGATCGATGGCCTGGATCAGCCAGGTCGCCTGCGCCGGATCCTGGTACAGGTCGATGCCCGCGCTCACCCGCAGGTTGAATCCGCGGGTGGCGGCAAAGTCGTACTCTCCCTGGAAAAGGGAGCGGCCGTCGGGTACATCGATGGTGATGTCGCCGATCTTGATGTCTCCCAACTGGAACGAGTAGGCGTCGAAATCGGGATCGAGCTGGGTGACCACGCGGATTTCGTTGATGGTGCGAGACGCGTCCTCGGCGTTCTGGAATCCAATGCTGTAAGGCAGCGGCTGGCTGACCGGCAGCCACCCTTGCGTGTCGAAGGTCTGGGGTCCGGTGAGAGAGACGAGCCGGCCTGTCACCCCCTCTTCCGTAAAGTATTGACTGAAATCGAGCGGGGCGAACTCCTCTCCGTCCACGGGCACGGCCGGCCCGTTGATCTGGAAATCAGCGGGCAGTCCGGCTCCGCGATCCTCGAAGTCAATCCAGGGCACATAGATACGAAACGCCTCAAAGTGGGTTGGCTGGGTGAGCGCCTGGTTGTAATCATCGAAGACCGGCAGCGCCGGGATTGGCACCGCGCCTCCGAAACACTCGCTTTCCCGCGGATCCCATTTCTCGATTTCTGCCATCAGGTCCTGGTCGTGCCCGTAGAGCTCGCGCAGCTGATCAAAGAACCCCAACAGGTCCGCGTCGCTGCGAATCTCGGTACCAACAGGCCCGAACAGGATGCCCGAGGCGAGCGTGCTCATCAGACTGACGATGTGCTGCTGGTTGCGGATGGGCGGGGTGGCACCCTCCGGGCGCAGCAGACCGGCATCTTCCAGGGCGGCCAGATAAAGGTCCACCCAGATCCCCTCGTCGGCCGCCAGCGCCAGCAGCGGCCCCGGTGACGAATCGCTTTGCAGGATGGCCTGCCGCAGCTCGATCGCCTCCTGGCTCTGATGGGCAACGAACTCTGCACGGGTCATGGTCGTGGCCGAGGCGAAAACGTGGAAGCGAAACGGGATAAACGGAATCTGGCACTTGCCGGGTACTGACCGGTTCTCCTTGTACATCCCGACGAAGTCGATCTGGTCCAAAACGGAGCGATAGGCCGGGTTGATCTCATCGGCCTTCTCCTTCACCGCCTCCCACCATTCCTCCAGCCCGCCCTCTCCCCCGGCAAGCTGCGCGTCCAGATCGGGAAAATAGCTGGCCATTTGCGCGCGGAACTCTTCAAAGGCCCGCTCGTGCAGGGCGTGCAGGCCGGGATAAGTGATGACATTGAAGCTGAACCCGGCAAAGCCGTCGGCCGGCTCGTCGAAGAGGTATCCCGAGGTAATCAGCTGCCCCGTGGTGTTGGTGATCGACTCGAGCTGGACCCAGGGCACCTGGGCGTTGGCCGTATCGGCTGCGCCTTCTGGCGTGCCGCGGACGTTGGTGGCAAACTCCAGATAGGGCAGCCCGTAGACGAACGGGTTGAGATTTAGCTGGGGCGCACCCACCTCAAAGAAGGTGTAAGGGGCATCCAGGTTGGACAGGTTTTGCAGGGCCACGGAATAGGTGGCCTGGTCAGCCGGCCAGGATCACCCGCGGGCCGCCGATGCCGATGGTGACCTCGGGTTCGATGGCCCGCTCGACCAGAAAACGGTAAGGGATCACCGCCTGGTCACCGGAAGGGTTGATCACCTTCAGATCGTAGAGACCGTGCGGCGCCCCGGTGAAGTCGAAGGTGGCGATAATCTTGCTGCTGTCCACCACCTGCCAGTCCAGCGGTTCGTATTCGGCGATACCGGGTCGCACCAGCTTGAGAATGGCGTCAGGATGAAACTGGGCGCCGCGAATCGTCGTGGTGACGTGCCGGCTGTCTCCGCCCGCGTCGGTGTGCACATTGGTGATCGCCAGCGGCAGCAGCTCGGCCAGCAGGGTGATGTCCGTGCCTTGCGGCGGGGCGCTGAAGTTGCGAACCAGCAGGTAGTAAGCGCCGGGCTCGGTGGAAGGGACCAGCGCGCTCAGGTCGCTGCCCAGGGGGCCTTCGTAGGTGGCGTCAAAGGCAGCGGAGGTGGGCACTGCATCGTGGCGCACGAAGATTTCGTTGGTGCTCTTATCGTCAGCCGCCCGCAGGGTGACCCGCAGCGTCTGGTCTGCCGGAACCGTGATCCGATACAGCCGCTGCTGGGCAGCAGCGAGCTGTGTGGACAGGGGTACTCCGATTTGCAGCTCGTCCACCGCCACGCTGAGCGTATCTGCGGAGGCCGTCCGGTTGTTGGCCTCGTTTACATCCTCGTGGACCTGGTTAAAGATGTCCGTGCGGGCTATGACACGGTACGGGCCGGGGGAGGCCGGCGGCAAGGTGGTGTCCAGCGTCAGGGTGTAGGCCTCCCCGGGGGCCAGGGTGCCGGTGAAAGCGGCGCGGCCCAGGGGACGGTCGGCGATGTCCCAAGTGGCATCTGTGGACAGAAACAAAGAGTCGGTCCAGGTGCCGGCGGCGGGGACGTCGATGCTCTGGTTGGTGACCGTCCACTCGAAATGGACCGGCTCACCGACGCGGGCCTGGGCGGGAACAAGAATATCGGTCACTACCAAATCGGTGGGCGGCGGCAGTTCAATGACCATGGGAACCGCGCTGGCAAGATCGTTGTTGCGCTCGTTGGTGCCCTCGAACAGGTCTCCCGTCACCGTGTAGCGGGCCGGGTCGGTGATCACGAAGACATAATAGGCCTCGGTGGGCATGTCGGTTGGAACCGTCAGGGTCCGGTTCACAACGTAGGCCCCCCCGGCGGTCAGGCCGTCTGTATGAAGAACGGACGTCAGAAAGCGATCGGCCCGCAGGTCCAGGAAAGTATCTCGCGACAGGTAAATCAGGTCCTGCCAGACCGGCTGCTGAAACGGTGAGGCACCGCCCAGGTTGGTCACCGTGTAGGTCAAATCAAAGCTCTGGCCGCGCACCGCTCGCTCGGGCGCCGTAAGGGCTGTGACCTGCAGATCAGGGGCATTGAAGGGAGTAACCTGCGCCGAAATGGCGGTGAGATTATTACCTTCGCCCTGGAATTCGCGCACCCGAGCCGATTGATCTACGCTGTAGCCCGGTGACACGCCGGCAAGGCGGGGAGAAATGTCACTGACCCCACCTTCAAACCCCGGACCGACTTCACTGTCGGTATAAGCCAGGACATAAAACGGCCCGCTAATATCAAAGGGCATGGTGACCGGGACGGTGGCGTTGTAGGACTCCCCTGCTTTGAGCACGCCCTGCCGTTCGAACTCTGCCGGCACAGGAAAGTTCGGGATGCGCTCATCGGACATCAGGATGTCGCGCTTGTCAAGGGATGGATCGCGGGACAGATAGATCCGATCGAGCCACTGCTCTTCCCGGGTGTCGCGCGTCCCCACATTCGTGACGGTGAAGTCTATCGACACCGTCTCACCTGCAGCGATGGAGTCGGGGACCACCAGATCGGTGACCCGCAGGTCGGGCTCACGGTAGACGACCGGGAGCACTTCCTGTCCCATGTTGTTGAGGGAGAACTCATAGGCATAACTGTCATAGGGATAGCCAGCAGGATCATCGAGGTCGGCGGTTCCCGGGCCGGTCAAGACGGGCCACGGCAATGTGCCGGGAAAGCTGGCACCGAGCACATTGCAGAAGACATACACATAGAAGTCTCCCCCGATTCCCGGCGGCAGTATCACCTCCACCTCCCGGGTGTAGCTATCCCCGCCCGCCAGGGGGCCGGTGTTGGCCTGCGGTACTTCTGCCAGAAAGGTCACGCGATCATCATCGGGAATAAACGTCGGGTCCTTGGACAAAAAGATCCTGTCCGTCCAGTAATCCGTGTGCCGCCAGACAGGTTGATCGCTCGTGTTCGTGATGGTGTAAGTGACCGTTGTCTTCTCGCCGGAATAGGCCTCTGCCGGAAGCGAGATATCCGTCACGACCAGATCAGGGATGCGCTCTCCGATTTCGGTGACGGCCGTGCCCACGTTGTTGGTCAGGTCTCTATCCTCGGGGTGCATGAGGTCCACCCAGAGCCGGACGTGGACGTACTGGCCTTTGACTGCCGGGCTCAATAGCTGGGTCTGGGTGTTTGTGTATGCCTCACCGGGGCCGAGCGAACTCACCGGATCGAACCGACCCAAAAGGAACTTATCGGGGTCGGTCTCATCGAAGACCGGTTGGTTCGAGAGATACACCTCGTCGTACCACCGGCCGTCGGCCGCACCGGGACCAAGGTTGCCCACCGTCCAGGCGAAAGTGAATTCCTCTCCGGCGTATTCGAACGCCTCGGCGGTAACCGATTGCACCATGGGGTCCGGACGGCGGTCGACCGGAAGCCCGATCAGGTCAATGGCCCGGGCCTTGTAGTTGTTATTGTTCACCTCGTTGGGATCGTCCGGGTTGACGTTGATCGCCAGGGTGTCCTCCAGCAGGATGGCGTAGGGATCTACCCAGGGCATGATGTAATATGTACCGGAGGTCAAGGAGTCGGGCAGCGTGACCGTGACCACCCGGTCGTAGCCGGCGTTGAGATTGAGCGGGCCACCGGCGTACTGCAGGGTCTTGAGCAGCACATCGCCCAAACCAGGATGGGGGCGGTTCTTGTCGCGCGTAAACCAGATATGCTCACTCCACTCCCCCTGGTCGGTAGGCCCACTGCCCAGGTTGGTGACGGTGTAACGCACTTCGACCTCGCTGCCCTCGAAGGTCTGGGCAGGGGCGACCACATCGCTCACCACCAGATCGGCGAAGGGCCAAGGGTTCACATAGATCGGGTGCAGTCGGACATTGTTCGTTTCATTGGGCCATTCGTCCACAGCTCCATCCTGATCCGTCATAACGAGAGCGTAAACCGTCCCGCGGAACCGCCTCGGGATTTCGAAGGTGTCGGAGACGGACAGGTACTGTTCGCCCGGTGCTAAAGCGGCGCCGTTGATCAGGGAACTGATGATAATATCATCGCTGGTGATCTTATCGTCCAGCGAGAGATAAACCCGGTCGGTCCAGTTGGGGACACTGGTGGCCAACGGCCCCTGATTGATGACGGTAAATTCGATAGACGCCGTCGCGCCGGCATCGACGACCGCCGGTCCGGTGATGGACGCCACCTGCAGGTCGGGGCGCGGCAGCACGGTCACCGCTATACGGGTATCGTCGACAGACTGGTTATTGTCCTCGCGGGTGTGTTCATACACCTTGCGGTCCGCATCGGTTACCACCAGGATCTCGAACTGATCACTCACGTGGCCGGGAAGCGTGATCTGCTCGCGCCGGGTGTAGCTTGTGCCGGCCTGCAATGGGCCGTGATAGGTAAAGCTGCCAATCGGCGTGCCTGCCCCGGTCTCGCCGAATTTTCGCAGGAAGATGCGGTCGACCCAGGGGCCGTTGGCGTCGCCTTGCCCCTGGTTGAGTACGGTCCAGGTGACGTCGATGGCCGATCCCTCGGGCGCGGTCTCGGGGGCCACGATATCGGAGACGACGAGATCCGGCGGGGTGGTGAGCCGAACTTCGATGGGCCCCGAGATTCGGCTGTTGTTGTCGGTATAGACGAACTCGAAGGGCCCTCCGGTCTGCACGAACGCGTAGTAGGTTCCTTCGATGCCGTCCGGCAGCGCCACGCGTCCGGTGCGGGTGTAGCTGCCGCCCGGAGCGAGGAAGCCGATGTGGTCGAAGTCGTCGACGTAGGTTCGGTCGCTGCCATCGGGCGTCGTCGCCAGATAGACCACGTCCCACCAGTTGTAGGTGTTGGTCAGACCGATCCCCTGGTTCCGCACCACCCAGGTGATCGTGAGATCCTCACCGCTGTAAGCGGGGGTGGTCGGCGTGACGGCATCCACCACCAGGTCGGCATAGGGGATGGTCATCACATCGAAGAAACCGCTCGCGGCGGCAGCGTTGTTCCCCTCGATCCCGTTCTCGAACACCAGGCCGTCCACGTCCGTTCTCACGAACAGGGTGTAACGGCCCTCGAAGGCCGGCGGCAGCAGGAACGTCTCGCTCCGGGTGTAGGACTCCCCCACCGCCATGCCGCCCGCGTGGGAGAACCGAGCCAGCAGCCGATCGTCGGCATTCCCCGAAATGGCGTCCCTAGAGGCGACGACCGCATCCGTCCACTCCGTGGTGCGCCCGACGCCCGTGCCCTGATTCGTGACGGTCCAGGTCACGGTGACCGACGCCGGGTCGGCAATGGTGAGGGCGGGGGCGACAACGTTGCTCACGGCAAGGTCGGCGTACGGGGCGAGCGTCACCTGCAGGTTTCCCGCACCCATGTTGTTCGGCCATTCCCCGGTCAGACCTTCGCTCACCGCATAGCCGCTGTCGCTCCACACGAGGACCCAGTAGTCACCGGAGGAATCCAACGGGATGTCCACCGCGGCCCCGCTGGTGTAACTCGCTCCTGCAACAAGGGGACCCGTGTGGCTCAGTTCGGCCAGTTTGAGATCACCCCAACCCACGACGTCATCGCGGGACAGGTACAGGGCATCCGTCCATGTACCAAGAGCCGGGCCGGTGCCGGTGTTGGCGACCGTCCACTGGATCGTCGAAGGGCCGCCCGAGACGACGGTCCCGGGCGTGACCACGGCGGTGAGCGCGAGGTCCGGGTGGGTCACGGCGACAAGGCCCGCCGAGGCCGCGATGTTGTTCGCATCACGTGCGTCCTCAAATACGCTCTGGTAAGCGTCGCAGGAGACGATGACCCGGTAGTTTCCGTCGCTAACAGAATTGAATAGTGTATCGGGTAGTGTGATCCGCGCCGTGGTCGTGTAGCTTTCCCCCATCGGCAGGTCGGAGGTGCGCTGCACCTCGGCAAGCGAGCGATAAGTGGAAAGGCTTCCGTCAAACGCGAGATATACCCAGTCCGTCCACGGGGCGCGCGCTGCGGCGTCGCCCGCGTTCCGTACGGTCCAGGTGATATCCTGCTGCTGGCCAAGCACCCACTCGGGTGGGATGACGATGTCGACCACCTGGAGGTCGGGGGCAATCGCAGGCAAGATATCGATTGGAGCCAGGGATTGGCCGACGTTGTTGTTCGTCAGGCCATTCTCGTAGACCGCGCCGTTCACGTCGCTGAAGACCAGGATATAGAAGGTTCCGTTCACGCCACCCGGCAAGAACACCGCGTCGTGGACCGTATAGGCCCCATCCCGCGCTACCGCACCGATGTGAACGACCTCCGAGAGCACCCTGTCTCCTGCGTCGTAAGCCGCATCCTCTGATAAGACAACCCGATCCCTCCAGGTGGCGGCATCCGTGCCACGTTCGCCAACGTTGTGCACCCGCCACGAGACGTCGACGGTGTCGCCGCTCCTGGCCGTGGTGGGGGCGACGACGACCTCCACCGCCAGGTCGGCTGCCGCGATGACTTCCAGGCGGGACGCGTTATTCGTCTCAGCGGTACCATCGGCGTTCGACTCAAAAATCTGGTCCGACGTGTCGGCCGCGACGATGAATTCGAACCGTCCTGCGCTCGACTGCCCGGCGGGCCAAGCAAAGACGTGCTGGCGGGCCGTGCCCTCCCCCGGACCGACTGGATCCCCGTCGTAGGGAAGAGCAACAATGTAAAGAACCTCGTTGGTGATGATGTTGCGAATGTAGATTTGTTCGCTCCACGGCCCCTGGGCCGTGCCGTTCCCGGTGTTCACCGTCGTCCAGGATAGGGTCACAGCGCTTCCCGGTTCCCAGCCTGTGGGCGGCGACACGGTCAGTTCTTGAACCTGGAGGTCGGGGTAGGTCGACAGCGTCGAGGCGACCGTCACTGCGGCAACGTTGTTGAATTCAGCCGTCCTCTCCGGATTCTCTTCCCCCACGGCATTGCCCACATCTACGGTCACCGAGAAGGTGATTTGTCCCGCGCCCTTCGAGCCTTCGGGAAGCCGCAACCTGATCTGGCGCTGGACAGATTCGCCCGCTGCGATGGGTTGCCCCTCATAGCCCAGTCCGACATTGGCGATGATTTCGCCGGTCTCGTTCCACACCACCACCCGATCCACCCACGGCCCGGCGGCGGGAAGAGCCCCGCTGTTTGTATCCTTCCACGCCACCGTCACTTCGGCTCCGGCGTGGATCATACCCGTTGCGGACACACCCAGGTCCGTGACCGTGAGGTCCGGCGCCGGCTGCACTTCCGAGGTCGCGATGGGAATCGGTTTGGGAACGAATTTCCGGAACACATTGAACTGATAGGCCGCAGGGGCTGCCGCAAACACCCGCCCTTCGATGAGCAGGGTGTACGTCCCGGTATAGCCCAAGGCGAGGACATCCCGGTCGTTCAAGAAATCTCGCGGCCCGAATACCACCCTGTCGTACGGGTCGAGGAGGTGCCAGATGGCCGTCCCGTTGAAGCTCTGTGAGTCGAAGTAGAACCGGTTCCCTTCCTTCGCCGTGAATTGGTACGCATCGGTCTCGTTGCCCGGGTCCAGCGTCCCGGTCACGGGGGTGCCGGGGATAAAGGGAATGGCGCTCGCGAGGTCGAGGAGGCGGAAGGCGTAGGGCCCGGCGGCATCGCCACTGCCGTCCACGGTGAGGGTGTAGGCCCCTGCGAACAGATCCAGGGTTGGACTGTCGAAAAGCCCACCCGAATCGCTCCAAGTGAAGCGAAGGTCCGACACCTCGGTCCCACGGGGACCCGACAAGGTCCACTGTAATTGGTTGTTGTCCGTCAGCGCGTCGAAGACAAGCCGCGCGTCGGCGGGAAGCATGAAGGTGTAAGTGTCCTGCTGCCCGGCATGGGCGATGGACCCGCTGACGCTCGCACCCACCACAAGAGCGGAGGAATCATCGGTCACGGGCTGGACGTTGAACTGGTAGGTCGCGGAGCTGCTGCCGGACCCCACCCCTTCGATGAGCAGGGTGTAGGTCCCGCCAAGACCCAGGGTGAGGACGTTTACGTCTTGGAGAAAACCGACCGGCCCGAACACCACCCTGTCGTACGGGTCAAGGAGGCGCCAGTAGGCGGACCCGTTGAAGCTCTGTGAGTCGAAGTAGAACCGGTCTCCCGCCTGCGCCGTGAATTGATAAGCATCGGTCTCGTTGCCAGGGTCCAGCGTCCCGGCCACAGGGGTACCCGCCGTGATCACCGCCGCGTTGTCAACGTCCAGTAAGCGGAAACTGTAGGGACCGGTCCATGAACTGCTGACCCGGGCCTGATACGTTCCCGGCACATCCAGGCTCATCACCGGGTTGCTAGGCAGCACGGAGGAGATCAATTGACGCTCCACGACCTTGCCGCCGCCGGGATATGTCAAGGACCAGGAGCCGCCAATCTCGCTAAAGGAATCGAAGTAGAGGCGCTTAGGCTCCGTGAGGGTAAAGATATAATCGTCCTGCTCCCCCTCCGTCTCGATCACGCCACTCACCGTGGAACCGAGGGCGATCTCGGTCCCCGTGAACGGTAAAATATCGGTGTGCCCTCTGGGGTCGACGTTGAACTGGTAGCTCGGAGAAGTGCTGCTGGTCACACCCCCTTCGATGAGAAGGGTGTACGTCCCGCTATAGCCCAGGGTGAGGACGTCCACGTCTTGGAGGAAACCCGTCGGCCCGAACACCACCCTGTCGTACGGG
>JBDRBC010000079.1:0-20281 GCA_043823125.1 bacterium
ATCCTGTCCGAGTTGCGGCCGCAGTTTTCCGGAGCTGGACCACCGACTCTTTTCCTACAATTCCCCCTACGGCTCGTGCCGGGAGTGTCACGGACTCGGCACGTTGCAGACCATCCAGCCCGCCAGCATGGTGCCCGATGATCAGCTTTCGCTCCACGAAGGCGTGCTGGTGTTCTTGCGTGGCAAGGAGTCGAGCTGGCTCTATACCCAGATCGAAGCCCTGGCCGGCGCCCTGGCGCTGGACATCACGGCGCCATTTGCCGATCTCCCCGACGAGGCGCAGCAGGTCCTGCTGTACGGTCTGACACCGGAGGTGGATGCCAGACTGCAGGACCATACCCACTACGTGGCGTTTCTGCGGGGCTGGAACGGATTGATCCCGGAGCTGATTCGGCGGCACCGGGAGACCAAGTCGGATCCGGTGCGGCGGACCATCGAGAAGTTGATGACGGCAGTCACCTGTCCGGGTTGCGCAGGATACCGCCTGCGACCGGAAGCGTTGACGGTCCGCATCGGCGGCCTGCACATCGGCGAGGTCGGGCGGTTGCCGTTGACCGATCTGCTGGTCTGGGCGGGACAGGTGACCTTCAGTGATCCGCGGCGCAAGGCGGTGTCCGAACCGGTGCTCGCCCAGATCACTCAGCGGCTCCAGTTCCTCATCCAGGTCGGCGTGGGGTACCTCTGTCTCGATCGGAGCGCCCGCTCTCTGTCCGGCGGCGAGGGACAGCGTGTCCGCCTGGCGACCCAGGTCGGCTCGCGTTTGACCGGGGTCCTGTACATCCTCGACGAGCCGAGTGTGGGGTTGCATCACCGGGACATCCAGCGGCTCATCGATATTCTCAAGGTGTTGCGCGACCGCGGCAACAGCGTGGTGGTTGTGGAACACGACCGCGACATCATGCGGGCGGCGGATCACCTGCTCGATCTGGGGCCGGGCGCCGGTGAACATGGCGGCTACATCGTGGCCCAGGGCCAGTGGAGCGACGTGGCGGCGTGCGCCGAGAGCCGGACCGGGGATTATCTGGCTGGTCGCACGGGTGGTGGCGGCGCGGAGCCCATCTGTGGCGGTGTGGAACCGGCCCACTGGCTGAGGATGACCGGCCTGCGCGGGCGCAACCTGAAAAACATCGATCTGGAGATTCCACTGGGCCGTCTGACCGTGGTGACGGGTGTGTCCGGTTCCGGCAAGAGCAGTGCTCTGCACGACACCTTCTATCGCGCTCTGGCCGCGTTGCTGCACCGGGCCCAGGCACGGCCCGAACCGTACGATTCCCTGGTCGGTGCGGAGGCGCTGGGGGCCGTGGCGCTGGTTGACCAGTCGCCCATCGGCCGTTCGCCACGCTCCACCCCGGCCACATACACCGGCATCTTCACCCACATCCGCAAGCTCTTTGCCCAGACGACCCTGGCGCGAATGCGGGGCTACGAGGCCGGGCGCTTCAGCTACAACACGGCGGGTGGGCGGTGCGAAACCTGTGAGGGCGCCGGGGTCAGAAGTCTGACCATGGATTTCCTGCCCGACGTGGAAGTGGTTTGCGAGGAGTGCGGCGGTTCCCGCTACAACCCGGAAACCCTGGAAGTGCATTTCAAGGGGCGCCACATCGCCCAGGTGCTCAACCTGACCGTGGCCGAGGCGCGGGACTACCTGGAGAACGTTCCCGCCTGCCGCAAGATTCTCGATGTCTTGAACGGTGTGGGCCTGGGTTATCTACGGCTGGGGCAACCCGGTGCCACGCTCTCCGGCGGTGAGGCGCAACGTCTCAAGCTGGCCAAGGAACTGGCGCGGGGTGGCAAGGCGCGGACCCTCTACATTCTGGACGAGCCCACCACCGGTCTTCATTTCTGCGATGTCGACCGGTTGCTCGACGTGGTGCGCCAGCTCATCCAACGCGGTGATTCGGTGGTGGTCATCGAGCATCATCCGGATGTCATCCGTCGCGCTGATTTTATCATCGATCTGGGGCCCGAGGGTGGTGACGAGGGGGGGCACGTGGTGGTGTCCGGCGATCTGGCGCAGGTGATGGCGGTTCCGGAATCGTTCACGGGCCAGATGCTGCGGGAGCTGCTGCCCGTCACAAAAACCTGATTGTCCCGCAGGGAGTGGGGTGACAGTGCGGATACCGATTTTCACGTAGAATCCAGCTTGGCGAATCGTGGCCACGAAATTAGATTAGGTCCCGAATCGTCCCGATCCGTCCCGATCCGTTCCGATCCGCGATGGTCCACCGACCCCCAGCCCGGGAGACCGTTTTGAACGATGCTGCACCGTCCTTGCAGAACACGCCGTTGACCACCTGGCACGAAGCCAATGCCGGCAAGATGGTGCCGTTTGCCGGCTTCATCATGCCGGTCCAGTACCGCCGGGGCGTTTTGGCGGAACATGCCGCCGTACGCGAGCGGGTCGGCTGCTTCGACATCTCGCACATGGGTGAGATCGCGGTCGTCGGCGAGGCGGCGGAACCGTGGCTCGACGGCCTGTTCACCAACAAGCTGGCCGGTCTGGCGCCGGGCCGGATCGTCTACGGCGCCATGTGCCGGGAGGGAGGCGGTGTGCTGGACGACCTGCTGGTCTATCGCTTGACGCCGGAGCGCTGGTTCGTGGTCTGCAACGCGGTGAATCGGGAGAAGATCGTGCAGTGGCTCGAGACACACCTGCCACCCAGTGGCGTCAGTCTTAGCGACCTCAGCGAGCAGACGGCGTTGATCGCCGTGCAGGGACCGGCGGCCCCCGAAGTGATGGCGCGTCTCGAAGCCCTGGCACCGCACCGACAGGACGTGGCGGAACTGAAGTACTACACCGGGATGCCGGTCCAGGTCGGCCAGGCCGAATGGGTCGTCTCGCGCACCGGATACACCGGTGAGCGGGGCTATGAGATCTACGTGCCCAACGACGCGGCGCTGCCGCTCTGGGAGGAGATTCTGGCCCAGGGTGCGGACTTCGGCATCGAACCGGTGGGGCTCGCAGCTCGGGACACTCTGCGTTTCGAAGTCGGCTACTGTCTGTACGGCCACGAACTCGGTGAGGATATCTCGCCCCTGGAAGCCGGCATCGGCTGGGCGGTCAAGTTCAAAAAGGGTGATTACGTGGGGAAGGAAACCCTGGCTGCGCAGAAGGCGGCGGGACTGCCGCGCCGGCTCATCGGCCTCGAGGTCGAGGGGCGAACCATCGCTCGTCAAGCCACACCGGTTCTGGTGGACGAGCAGCGCGTCGGGGCCGTGACCAGCGGTTCTTACAGCCCCACATTGAAGCGGTCCCTGGCCCTGGCGTTGGTCGCCACTCCACCGGCGGCGGACGGTTTCCAGGTGGAGATTCGTGGGCGCCGGGTTCCGTGTCGCCGGGTGCCGAGCCCGTTCCTGCCAGCCCGGGTCAAGGGCGATCCCCGGGCAGAGCGCGGGGCGTGACGCTTCTTGCGGTACACCGGTCGCGGGCAATCAGAGCTGGACAGGAGCTCGGGAATCGGGCAGATAAATGAGGACACTATCAACGTTAGCGAATTGCCGGTCCAACCCAACAGGAGGCGCAAGATGAGGGCGGACGATCGCAAGTATTCCGAGGAACACGAATGGATCCAGGTCGAAAACGGCGTCGGCACGGTGGGCGTGACCGAATACGCGGCGAGTGAGCTGGGCGATGTGGTGTTCGTTGAGCTGCCCGAGGTGGGCGGCGAGTTCAACCTGGGTGACGCCATCGGCACCATCGAATCGGTCAAGGCCGTGGCCGATCTGTTCACACCCGTTTCCGGTGAGATCATCGAGGTCAACGGTGAGGTGGCCGACAACCCGGAACTCGTCAACAACGATCCGCTGGACGCCGGTTGGCTATTCAAGATTCGAGTCGCCGACGACAGTGAGCTGGACAGGCTTTTGTCGGCCAGAGACTACGAAGCCATGTTGGGAGGCTGAACCGTACATGCCGTACACCCCGCACACTAGTGACGACATCAAGGAGATGCTGGCGGTCATCGGCGTCGGTCAGGTCGAGGACCTGTTCTCGCACTTGCCGCCCGCGGTTCGTCTGCAGCGACCACTCGCGCTGCCGGCAGGCAAATCGGAGGAAGAGGTGCGGCGGATCATGTCCGGTTTCGCCGCCGCCAACCAGGGACAGGCCGATCTTGTCTCCTTCCTCGGGGGTGGTGTCTACGACGCCATCATCCCGGCGGCCATCGACGCCATTGCCGGTCGGAGCGAGTTTCTCACCGCCTACACGCCGTATCAGGCCGAGGTGTCCCAGGGAACCCTGCAGGTGATCTACGAGTGGCAGACCCTCATCTGCCGACTCACCGGTCTCGAAGTGGGCAACGCCAGCATGTACGACGGCGCCACGGCGCTCGGCGAGGCGGTGGCCATCGGTTTGTCCCAGCGGCGGCTGACCAAGGTGGTCCTGCCCCGCCTGCTCAATCCGCGCTACCGGCGGGTCGTGAACACCATGCTCAAGGGATCCGGGGCGTCATTCGTCGAAGCGCCGGCCAGACCCGACGGCACCACCGATCCTGCTGCCTTGCGGGAGCTGGCCGCCCACGAGACAGCGGCCGTCGTGGTGCAGAATCCCAATTACCTCGGGGTCATCGAACCGATGGACGAACTCGCCGCCGCTGCTCGCGCCGACGGCGCGCTGCTGGTAGCCTGTGTCAATCCGGTCTCCCTCTCCCTGTTGAAAAGTCCTGGCGAATACGGCGCCGATCTGGCCGTGGGTGAGGCGCAGCCGTTCGGTATTCCGTGTAGCGGCGGCGGGCCGTTGCTGGGATTCATGGCTGGCAGCGACAAGCTGAAACGGCGATTGCCGGGACGTATCGTGGGCCGCACCGAGGATCGCCAGGGCCGGAGCGGGTACGTCCTGACCCTGCAGACACGGGAGCAACATATCCGCCGGGAGAAGGCGACGAGTAACATCTGCACCAATGCCGGTCTGAACTCCTTGCGGGCCACGGTCTACCTGGCGTTGCTGGGTGGTGACGGCCTGCCGGAACTGGGCCGGGCCAATCGTATCCGTTGTGAGGCGTTCCGCGAACTGATCCGGCGCACACCCGGGGTGGAGCTGCCGTTCACCGGTCCGGTCTTCAACGAGACCGTGGTCAGACTGCCGCGACCGGCTCGTGATTTCTGCGCCTTCGCCCGCCGTCACGGCATCCTGGCGGGGATTCCCCTCGCCGGCTTCGCCGACTGCGTTGCCGGTGATCTTCTGGTGGCCGTCACGGAGAAACGAACCGCGGCCGACATCGAGCGCTACGGTGAACTGCTAGGCGAATACCTGGGCAGCGAGGGGGTGACGGCATGAATCAGCAACCGGGAAAGAACCAGCAACCAGCAACGGGTGCAGAAGCCGCGCGTAACGATCAGCCAACTATCCAGCCTGACGCCTGGGGCGCTATCCTTCAGCCGAGCCTGTTCGCCAAGGGGCGGGTCGGGCGGCGGGCGTTGACTTTTCCGGCCTGGGACGGGGAAGCTCTCGCCTCTGATCAGTCGACCGATCTGCCCGCGGAGATCTGCCGCGCGGAACCGGCTGACCTGCCGTCACTTTCCGAACCCGAGGTCATGCGCCATTTCACGTTGCTTTCCAATCTCAATCATCACATCGAACGGGGAATGTACCCCCTCGGCAGCTGCACCATGAAGTACAACCCGCGACTGCACGAGCAGATCGCAGCGTTGCCCGGCTTCGCCTCCCTGCATCCCGAGCAGGATCAGACCGATATGCCCGGCCTGTTGCAGGCGCTCAAGCTGTTGCAGGATTCCCTCTGTGAGATCACCGGCCTCGCTGCGTGTTGTCTGCAGCCGGCGGCGGGAGCGCACGGTGAGTTTCTCGGCATGCTGGTCATCCGGGCCCTGCATCTGAGCCGGGGTGACGCGGACCGGAACGAGATCCTGATTCCCGATTCCGCCCACGGCACGAATCCAGCTTCGGTGGTCATGGTTGGCATGCGGCCCGTGACCATCCCTTCGCGCGCCGACGGTCGTATCGATCTGGCGAAGCTGCACGAGTTCACCAGCGACAAGACCGCGGGGATCATGATCACCAATCCCAACACCCTGGGCCTGTTCGAGAACGACATCGTCGAGATCGCCGCCGAGATCCATCAAGCGGGCGGGCGGTTGTACATGGATGGGGCCAACCTCAACGCCATCCTCGGCAAGGCTCGTCCCGGTGACATGGGTTTCGACGTGGTGCATCTGAATCTGCACAAGACCTTCTCCACGCCCCACGGTGGGGGCGGGCCGGGCGCCGGCCCCATCTGCGTGACCCCGGAACTGGCCGAGTTCCTACCCGGTCCGTTCATCGAGGAACAGGCGGACGGTCTGGTCGTGACCCGGATCCCGGGTAGAGATGATGCCGCGATCCACGCTTACCCCTTCGGAAATGTCGGGGTCAGTCTGCGTGCCCTGGCGTACATCCTGCGCAACGGCGGTCCCGGTCTGGAGCGTATCGCCGAGTGCGCGGTGCTCAATGCGAACTACCTGCTGGCGCAGCTGCGGGAATCCCTCACCGTGGTCCACGACCAGGGCTGTCTGCACGAGTTCGTGGCCAGTGGGAGTGGCTGGAAGGAGAAGTACGGCGTGCGCACCCTCGACGTGGCCAAGCGATTGCTCGATTACGGAGTCCACGCGCCGACCATCTACTTCCCGCTCATCGTCGAGGAAGCACTGATGATCGAGCCCACAGAGTCCGAAACCCGCGAAAGTCTCGATCGTTTCGTGGCGGTGATGCAGCAGATCGAACGGGAGGCTGCGGATAATCCCGAGCTGCTGACCGAGGCGCCGTCGCAGACACCGGTGTCGCGGCTCGATGAAGCCAGAGCGGCCCGCCAACCGGACCTGCGCCATCTCGGCCCCTGCGGGTGCGGCTAGATCATGTCTCGCCTGCGGGTGATTCGTGACGGCGCCCGAGATGGTCCGTTCAACATGGAGGCGGACCGGCGGTTGCTAGCGGCGCAGCGACCGGATGGTTCACCGGTCCTGCGACTGTACCGCTGGTCACCACCGGCGGTTTCTTTCGGGTACCACCAGCGCTTGACCGACTTCGACCAGGCGGCCATCCGTGATGCAGGTTTCGATCTGGTGCAACGCCCCACCGGCGGTCGCGCCATCCTGCACGCCGACGAGTTGACCTACGCCGTAGTGGGCAGCTCCCCTTCGGATCTGTTCGGCCCGACCCTCCATACCTCATATCAGACCATCAACCGGGCGCTGTTGATTTTTCTCCGGTGGCTGGGGATCGCCGCGGATGTTTCCGCCGGCGAGTCACGCGCCGCACAACGCAGTGCGGTCTGTTTCCGTTCGGCGGGACGACACGAAATCCGGGTGGCGGGGCGGAAACTCATCGGCTCGGCGCAACGCCGGAACGAAGCCGTCTTCCTGCAGCACGGATCGATTCTCACCGGTCCTGGCCACGCCGATCTGGTGCGCTTGCTGGCCCACAACAAAGCGTCCACTCTGCAGGGAACGGGAGCTGGAGAATGTCCGCCCACTGCGGCGCGGGAGCGCTTGCTCGCCGCCACCACGGATCTGGGCAGACTGCTCGCCCGCCCAGTGGACTCGACGCTGTATGAAGAGCTGGAAACACAACTCGTCGACGCCTTTGCCGCTGCCTGGTCGCTGGATCCGGAAGTTGTCCCGCCAGGCGAGTGACCCCACGCGGTTCCTGGATTCTCTGGTTATTCGTGGATCGAGATGGGGCGCTGGGCGCGGAGGATATTGGCGTGGATATTGGCGGCCCCGGAAGTCCTTGTCACGATTTTGGCCAGCTGCAATCGGACTCCCGGGGCCTGTCAGCGATATGGGATTCTGGGCTGGAGGACGGCGTGGCTCAGGCGTTCGACCATGGTGTCCGACCAGGTCGCCTGACCACGCCGCCCGCCTGACCATCAGAACTCGAGGGAAGAGCCCACGGCAACGCCGAGTCCCTTGGTGTCGTTGGGCCAGAGTGAGCCCCGGTTGAGGGCCGCCATGTCGAGACGCCAGGGGCCCAGCCGGAGACCGAGGCCGATGGCGCTGCTGCTGCCGGCCGTCCCGCCCACACCCAGACCGAGCCGTGGATACAGGAAGCTGAGGGCTCGCCATTCAACCCCGGCGGCCAGGGCCGTCTTACCGGCGTTGGTCGCCTGGTGGTCCAGCTCCTGCGACGCGTCCATGGCCACGATCAGATTGCCGAAACGATTGCAGGCTCCCAGCCGCAAGCGGCGGGGAAGCTGGGTGGAATAGGCGTCGATGGCATAGGTAGAATCGCTGTCCACAACTGCCTCGTCCATGTCCTCGTGCATCAGGTTGATGGTATCCGCGCTGGCGCTCCAGAGCCGCCGCTCCGGATCACGGTCCCAGCGCAGATGGCTGTACAGGTTGTCCACGGTCAGACCGAGGACCCAGCCGCGAGGCGCTTGCAGGGCGAGTCCGAGATCCATCCCGTACCCGCTACCACCGGCGGCGGTGACCAACGAGGCGTTGGCGCTGCCCTGGATCTCCGTCATGGTGGTGGTCAAGCTGCCGCTGGCTTCCTCCACGTGCATCTCGTAGATGCCGTACAGGTAGCGCACGTTGACGCCGGCCGAGAGCCGGCTGCGATAACCGGAGTAGACCGGCAGACCCGCGGAAAGAGTCGCCGAGCCGATGGCGTACGCACCCCCTTGGGTATCGTCGAACGAAACTGTTTCACCGATCTCGTTGCCCAGCAACACGAGTTCGAAGAAGTCCTTGTCCAGGTTGCCGCCGCCGCCACCGATTCCCTGGATGGTGAAGGCGTAGTTGCCGTAGTGGAATCCGAGCACCGAGGCGCGGGCGTCGGCGTTCAACCGCAAACCGTCGGCCGGGATATCGGCGAGGATGCGGTTCTTGTCGGCCTCGGTCAGGGTGGCGCCCGAGATTTCGTTGTACCGGTCGAGGGAGAAGGAATTGTTGTAGAGACCCACTGCCACCGAGGCGAGGCCGATGCTGACCCCGCCTTCACCGATGGCCAGGTTGGCCGGATTCCACTCCACGGCATCGATGCCGCGGGCAGCGGCGGTGTACGCTCCCGCCAGACCGTAAGCGCGGACCGAGCCTTGAGCGAATACGGACTGGGTCAGGAGACAGGTCAATCCCAGCAGGCAGATCAGTCCGATCCAGTTCCGCGAGTGAGCCGGCTGACCGTTGGCTGATGTTCCCGGGTTGTGGTTCCTCATGATGGTGTCCTCCGTTGGTCCCCGTGGCGACGGGGCGAGCCGTCGCTAATCGTTGTTCGAGACCAAGACGTCCAGGGTGACGGCGCCGGTCACGGTGAGATAGTCGCTGTTGCGAACCCGTACGGGCTGGCCGTCGCTGCTGGGCAAGGTCACTTCCAGAAGCGTATAGACATGGGGGAGGGCGAAGATCCGCGCCTCTTCCCGGGTGAGTTCGAGGGTCGGCGCGCTCAGGGTCGCGGCCGATACGGTATGCAGTAGCGGATCGAGCTGACCGGCGGCCACCGAGAGCGGCCCCACGATGAGTTGCGGATGGGTGTCGATGGTCAAGCTGTCCTGCGACACCAGGATGCGGATGTCCACCGCGAACGGCATGTGATTGGTGATGGCCGTCACTACCAGCGCGCCCTCGGCGTGATCGTATATCATGTCGCGGGTGTCCTCATCGAAGTCGAGATCGTCCGGATCGCCCTTCAGCACACTGTTCTCGATGACCACTTCGAGGGGCGCTTCGATCCACCAGCGGATGGTGGTGCTTTCGCCTGCCCGCACCGTGCCCACCAAGCCGGCGCCGCCCACGGTAATGGCCCCGGTGACGGTGATCTCGTCCGGCATGCTGTTGAGAAAGTCGGTGATATTGCTGTTGGACTCGTCCAGGACGACGGTGGTGAGCTGGCGACCGCCGTCCAGACCCGGGGCGATGTCGGCGTCCAGGTCCAAGGTTACGCGGGAACCGCCCTCGCCGGTCCCGGTGAGGATCGCCACGAGCTGGGCCGGCATGCCGATGCCGTTGTCCACTTCCAGGACCAGATTGGCCGTGGTGAGGGAAAGCCCGGACAACTCGTCCGGCAGTTCGAGTTCCTCGGTCACCGGATCGAGTTCATAGACCTGTTCAGAAACGGAACCGGTGAGGGAGGCGAAGGTCAGGCTCCCGGAGCGGATCACGGCCTCCAACTCGTCGGTGGCATCCAGGGTCACCGACGCGCCACCACTGCCGGGAGTGGAGATCTCCACGTCGAGATCGATCTCCGAGATGGTGCCGCCGCCGACATTGCAGATGGTGTGGCCGGCGAGATCGACATCCATCGTCGCCGCACTGTTGGGCGCCATGGCCAGATTGGTGACGAGGGTTGCTCCGGCCGGGTTGAGCACGCCGTCCCAGACCATCCGCACCTGGCACGGAATGGCCAGACCGTTGGTCAGGTCGAAGATCATGTGCCCTTCGGCGATCTCCGCTGACACGAGGTCGATACTGTCCGGAAGCGTGGTGACGAAGTCGGTCGTGAAGGTCTGGGCATCCACGGCGGCCGTACAGGATGACGCTTGCAGACCGGATAGCTCGGCGACCACTTCGAGATCGGAGTAAGTGTTGATCTGGATCGGAGTCGGTGATCCCGGCGAGCCGCCGGAGAGCTGTATCGTGACACAGCCCGGCATGACCATGCCGGCCAGGTCGGCCGTGCGCGTGACCTCGGCATCCGGCGCGATGGGTTGCGGGAAGTCGAGGGCAGCGATGGTCGTGGCGCTGACCGGATCGATGAGCTTGATCAGAATCCGATCCGGCAGATCGCTGCCGGAGACCGGGACATCCAGCCCGTTGCGGATGGTCACCCGCAACAGACCGGCTTCGAGTACGGCGCTCTCCAGGTCGGCGAATTCGTTCGGGTCGCTTTCGAGATCGAAGTTGAAGGCCGGGATCGGTAGCGACCAGCCGTGCAGGTCGATGGCCTCGGGGTAGAGTTCGCCGAGTTCGAACTGGAAGGAGATCGGGTCGATCACATCCAGCTCGAAGACGCCCACTTCGGCGGCGAAGTTGTCGGTCGGGATGTCCATGCCGAGATCGAAATCGAGTTCGATGGTTTCCTCCGACCCGTCCAGCGTGAACGAGAGACACGAATCACTGCCCACCACGAGGTGATCCTGATCTTCGATCACCTCGGCGATGTCGATCCGCTCCTCACCGATCGGGATGGTCATTGAAGTGGAAAAGGTGGGCGCGACAGGTTTCTCGATTTCACAACCTGTCATCAGTACCGTCATCACCAGCAGGCCTAGCATCGCGGTTCCGCAGATGAGGGGTTGCCGGCTGGAGACGGCGATTACGCTGCTTGATATCGTTGCCATGCCTTGCTCCTTTGCAGCCTTTGGAAACCGGGTTCCCATGATCGTGACTCGGGCTGTAGAGGAAGACCTGTGCCGGAGCGCTCGGGTGGGAGTTCTGCGAAATGATGGAGGAGTTAGAGGAGTGATGAGGAACAACTGACCCAGACATTCTGTCGTCGGGCTTTATGAGACACGAAAACACCATGCACTATACCATGAGTAACCATGCTCCTAGCTTGCATCCTGCAATCTCTGGTGGGGACTGCCGTAATCGGCGTTCGCTGGTGGGCGTGATCACTGCTTCGCCACGTCAAACGGCCGATGGGCGTGGATTCGATTACGGCTCCTGCCTTGACCGCAGGCCGGATCGGTCTCTAGTATCAGGCGGCAGTCAAGCGGTTGGTTGCCAGATCCCGCTCCCCGGGGTCGTTCCGATTGCCAGCAGCGCACGCCACGCCGGAAATGGAGTTGCATGGCCAGCTATCTGTTCAGACGTCTCGTCTCGTCACTATTGCTCTTGCTGGCGTTGCTCACTCTGGTGTTCTTCCTGATCCATGCCGCGCCAGGGGATCCCATCGATCGTTACCTCAGCGATGAAATCGATGCCGAGCAGAGGGAGAGGCTTCGCCATAATCTGGGTCTTGATCAGCCGTTGCCGGTACAGTACAGGCGGTGGCTGGAGGGCGTGGTCTGTCATTTCGATTTCGGACTCAGTCTGCGCCAGCATCGCCCCGTGGCCACCATCCTGCTGGAAGCTGTCCCCAATACCTTGTTGCTCACGGTCTCGGCGTACCTGATCCATCTGCTCGCGGCCGTCTCCGGCGGCATCTTCATGGCTCATTCGCGTGGCCGGCCGCTGGAGCGGTTGGTCAACATCAGCGGCTTGACCCTGTACTCGCTACCTGGTTTCTGGCTCGGTCTGATGATGATCCTGCTCTTTTCGCGACAGCTGGGGTGGCTGCCGATGGAGGGCGTCAGCGCCCCGGACGCCGCCTTCTTGCCCTGGCATGAGCAGCTCTGGGATCGACTCCGTCACCTGGTGATGCCGGCCTGTGTTCTGGGACTCGGGTCTGCCATGAGTACGGCCCGTTACGTGCGGAACAGCATGCTGGAGGTGCTGTCCCAGGACTATGTACTGACGGCTCGCGCCAAGGGGTTGCCGGAACGAGTGGTGCTGGGGAAGCACGCTCTACGGAACGGCCTGCTGCCGTTGATCACGTTGATCGGTCTCAACCTGCCCCTCCTGCTGGGAGGGGCGGTGGTGATTGAATACATCTTCGCCTGGCCCGGTATGGGCCGGGTGGCAATCGAGGCCATCCAGATGCGCGATTATCCGGTGATCCTCGGCACCACGGCCCTCTCGGCGGTTCTGGTGGTGCTCGGGAGTTTCCTGGCCGATCTGGCCTACACCGCGGCTGACCCCCGGGTGCGGCTGACCGGGAGGCGACCGTGAACCTGACGAATCGCGGCCGACCACCGTATCTCCGTTTCTGGCAGGCCATCTGGCGAGACTGGTCGGCCCGCTGGGGATCGATCCTGGTGGTCTCGCTGATCTTGATCGCGGTACTGGCGCCGTTGTTGGCCCCTGGCGATCCCAGTGCGTTGGGTCCGGTGGCCGAATCACTGCAGCCGCCCGGGCGCGACCATCTGCTCGGCACCGACCAACTGGGCCGCGATGTGCTCGTCCGACTCATCCACGGGAGCCGGGTGTCGCTTTTAGTGGGCTGGATCAGTGTGCTGGCGGCGGTGGTGTGCGGCAGTCTGGTTGGGCTGGCTGCCGGACTCGGCCCTGCCTGGGCCGATCGCGTGCTCATGTCGATCACCGATCTTTTTCTGGCTTTTCCCCGGATCTTCCTGGTGCTGTTGCTCGTCTCGCTCACGTCACCTTCGCTACCCCTGGTCATGGCGGTGATCGGTTTGACCGGCTGGATGAGCGTGGCGCGATTGGTTCGGGCTGAAACCCTCGGATTGAAGGAGCGGGATTTCGTGGCGGCGGCGCGCGGGCTCGGCATCCACGATATCACCCTGGCGGGTCGGCACATCCTGCCCAACGTGTTGCCGACCATCATCGTGGCGGCGACCTTGCGAGTGGGCAATGCCATCTTGCTCGAATCGGTCCTGAGTTTTCTGGGGCTAGGCGCCCAGGAACCTACTGTCACCTGGGGGGCCATGATCGATCAGGGACGGAAGTGTTTGCTGGAAGGGTGGTGGCTTTCCACTTTTCCCGGCCTGGCCATCGCCGTGACTGTTATCGGGTATAACCTGCTGGGTGACGGATTGCGCGGGGCGCTCGATCCACGCAGCGATGGGGGAGGGAGCGGCCATGACCGGTACCAGTCTCCTCGCAGTTGAACGCCTGTCGGTGCACTTCGCCGGCAGCCACCGGCGACGCCCCGTCGTGCGGGATCTCGATCTGACGGTTGCTGCCGGCGAGACGGTGGCGCTGGTGGGAGAGTCGGGGTGCGGCAAGACCATGACCGCGTTGGCCCTGATGGGCCTGCTCCCGACCACGGCCCAGGTCACAGGCCGGATCCTCTGGCGTGGGGAGAACCTGGTAACCAAAACCGAGAACGAGCGGCGACTGTTCCGCGGGCGCAAGCTGGCCATGGTCTTTCAGGAACCGGCCACCAGTCTCAATCCGGTCTTGCCGGTGGGCGAACAGATTGCCGAGTCGTTGCGCCACCATCTTCGACTGTCTCGTCCACAAGCTTGGCAGCGATCAGTGCAGCTCCTGCAAGAGGTGCGACTGGCAGATGCCGCGACTCGGGCTCGGCAGTATCCGCATCAATTGAGTGGCGGTCAGCGTCAGCGGGTTCTGCTGGCCATTGCCCTGGCGGGTGATCCGGAACTTCTTATCGCCGATGAGCCGACCACCGCCCTGGACGTCACGGTGCAAGCACGGATCCTGGACTTGCTGCGCCGGTTGCGGCGGGAAAGGGGGATGGCCATGATCTACATCACCCACGATCTGGCCCTGGTCCCCGCTCTGGCCGATCGCATACTCGTGCTTTTTGCCGGGAGCATGATGGAGAGCGGCCCAGCCCGGGAGGTACTGACTGCCCCGGCTCACCCGTACACCCGAGCCTTGATCGCGGCCCTGCCGGAGATGTGGACCACGGACTCGGAGTCGGACGAGGTGTCGACTCGGGCTGCCGCCCCGTCCGGAGTGGGTGCGGGGTGTCCTTATGTCTCTCGTTGTTCCTCGGCGAGACCGGAATGTTGGCAGAACCGCCCCCAGCTACATGCCCTCACTCCTCACCGTCTGGCGAGCTGCTGGCCGGACATCGCCGTTGATCTCGCCAGCAGGACGGAGTGGCCGTGAGTTATCCGTTACCGCCAGTCACCCCGGAAGCATCTGATTCATCGGTCCTGGTGGTGACGGATCTCGAGGTGGAATTTCGGTCCGCCGGCGGCAGGTGGCCGTCGCGCCGGCAGAAGATCAAAACGGTGGCCGGGGTCAGTCTGACAGTTCAGGCCGGCGAAACGCTGGGCTTGGTCGGTGAATCGGGTTGTGGCAAGAGCACGCTGGCACGGGGAGTGACGGGGCTCGGGCGGATCAGCGGGGGATCGGTTACTGTGGCGGGCCACGATCTGACCCGTGCGCGGGGGAGTGCCTTGCGTCGAGTCCGCCGCATGATCCAACTGGTCTTTCAGGATCCCTTCGGCTCGCTCAATCCACGTCAGACCGTGACCCAGACCTTGGGCGAAGCGTTGTCGGTGGGGGAGAAGCTGTCATCGTCCGAGGTAACGGAACGGGTGGATCGGTTGCTGTGGGAAGTCGGCCTCGATTCGGAGTTGCGGCAGGACTACCCACACGAACTGTCGGGGGGGCAACGCCAGCGGGTGGCCATTGCCCGGGCGCTGGCAACATCGCCGAGAGTCGTGGTCGCCGACGAACCGACGAGCGCCCTGGATGTCACCGTCCAGCAGCGGGTTCTCCGCCTGCTGCAGAGAACACAGCGGGAACGGGGTCTGGGACTTCTGCTCATTTCCCACGATCTGAATCTGATCCGTAGCGTGAGTCAGCGGGTGGCGGTGATGTATCTCGGGCGCATCGTGGAACTGTTCCCCGTGGCGTCGCATATCGAACCACTGCACCCGTATTCGCGAGTTCTGGCTGCGGTGGTGCCGTCTTTGCGGCGGGGCCTACAGGTCGAGGTCGAGCTCGAAATGGACCAGGAACCGCCATCCCACCTTCAGCCGCCCCTCGGGTGTTCATTTCACCCACGTTGTCCACAGGCAGAAAAGGTCTGTAGTACTACCTTGCCGCCACTCAGGGAAGTCGCTGTGCAGCACCTGGTTCGGTGCCATTGCTGCCCGGAATCCGATCTCTAGCAATTTATTGACAGTGTTCTCGCGAATCTCTATATTCAGCCAGCAGTTGCTGGTACGACGCTAATTCGGATTTGTAGACCTCTCGTATGAGGTGATATTCCTCAGGGTGGGTTTTTGGGATCCGAAGGAAAATGAGTAGGTTCCCCCACACGGCCCAGCATCAATTGCGTGTGTTCACATAATTACTCAGCCAGCAGTTCGGTGCGGACCCCGGGCTCAGCCAAAATCACCTCTCAGGAAAGGAGCGTCATCATGCTCCGGCGTTACCGGTTGCAGTGGATTCTGTTCCTGGTCTGCGTATTCTCCTTGCCCATGCTGCTCTCCCCGACGACCAGCTCGGCGCAGGAAGGAATCGGCATGATCAAGGGCTATATCCGCGACACTGAGACCGGCGAGAACCTGGATTACGCCAATGTCCTGATCAAGGGCACCACCCGGGGCACCATGTCTCTCGGTGGCGGCGTTTTCTATTTCCAGGGTTTGGCTCCGGGACAGTACACGGTTCAGGTACTCTATCTGGGCTACGCACCTGAAGAGCAGAAAGTCACCGTCCGCTCTGGTGAGACCACTGATATCCGCTTCGGCTTGAAGGTGGTCATCGTCGAGACCTTGGACGCTTTTGATGTCGAGGGCCAGAAGTACATGGTGGAGGTTCGAAGTGCTGTCACCGAACAGGACTTTGCGGGGGAGGACTTCCAGAAGTATGCCATCGATTCCGTGGAGGAGGCCCTGGCCAAGCAGGCCGGCGTGGTCATGCGGGCTGGTGAGCTCTACGTCCGCGGTGGTCGTTCCGGCGAGGTCTCCATGCGGATCGACGACGTGCCGGTGGATGATCCCCTCGGCGGTGCCGGGCTCTCGGTCTCGACCCTTGCCGTGGAGGCCATGAGTACAGTAACCGGCGGTCTCGATGCTGAATTCGGCAACGCGTTGTCCGGCGTGGTCAACATCACCACCAAGACCGGCGGTGATCATTTCGAAGGCGGCCTCCGTTATTTCACGGATGACTTCGGCCGCCAGGACAAGACTTTCACGAATTACGACCGCCTCGAATACGGTTTCGGCGGTCCGACTCCCATCGAAAAGTTGACGTACTATTTCTCCGGCGATCTTCGTTTTTCAGATCAGGAAAACTATTCGGTTGCCAACCGTCCCGAGTACAAGGTCTCCGTGGGAGACATGACCCTGTTCAAATTCCGTCGGCGTCAGCTCAACAGCATCAAAGGCTCCAGCAAGTGGGCGTATACGTTCAGCCAGGAAATGAAGCTCACCGCCGAGTACACCTACTCGCACGACTCGCGTGAGTTCTATGCACCCAACTGGAGTGTCAGCGGATATTCCCGGCGGATCGTGTACATGCCTGTAGTCATACGATTCGTTTCAGATGATTCCTGGATATTCATCCAGCAAAACGTACCGGTCTTTTACGGGCCGTGGTTCGAGCGGATGCACCAGGATGCCCGACCCGCGATGCTGGTGGACATTCGCAACTCGAGTCTGATCAGACGGGTCGCGCCCATTCTCCAGGTACGGGCAGTAGACGGCCGCATCTATACCGTCGTGGCCGAACCGGCGTTCGACGGCTTCCGGTATCCACATTCGACCTTTTCTACGGTGGCCGAGGATTCATCTTACCAGTGGTTCAACTCGGCCAACAACAACCAGGACCAGACCCGTATCGGTCAGCAGGCCAAGCTGGTCTGGCGACACAACCTAACCGATGACACGTTCTACACCTTGAAGCTCAGCCTGGTCGCCTTCGATACCAAGGATTCAGTGAACGGCAAGGATCCCTGGGAATACAACCATGGCGGCATCTGGTCACCGGGACTGTTTTATGGTCAGATTCCCTTGTATCTGGTGAACAGCGACTATTATACCGATCCGTTGAATCCGCTCTTCGTGACCACCAGCGACTTTCCGTTCTATCAAGAGGAATACAGCCGGAGTTACTACATGAAGTTCGACCTGGCGAGCAGCCGCTGGGCGGGACACCTCGTGAAGACCGGCGTGCAGCTGGTGTACAACGATCTGGAACGGTACGCGCTCTCCCAACCGGCTCGTGAACGACAGAGCCGCCATACCGGCGATTGGGCGCTGGGAGGGACCCGGAACATCTTTCATACCTACAACCCGGAAGCCTCCTGGTACATCCAGGACCGTTGGGAATACGAGGGCATGGTGGTGAACTACGGCTTCCGCTGGGACCTCTTCTCACCGGGGACTGCCGCTGAAATTCTGCTCGACAACGAAGGTGTGGATCGGAATGTGATCAAGTACAAGACGCAGTTCTCACCGCGTCTCGGCTTCGCCTTCCCTATCACGGAACGTGACGGTTTCCACTTCCACTACGGCCGGTTCATCCAGTTCCCGTCGCGTGAGTATCTGTTCGCGAGTCAGGATCCTTTGAACAACCTCGGCCTGCTCGGGAATCCGAACCTGATGGCGGAAACCACCATCACCTACCAAGCTGGTATCAAGCACCAGTTCACCGATCACATCGCGACCCAGTTCGCCATTTATAGCAAGGACATCTACGACCTCATCTCTGCGGTGACGGTCACCGACGAGGACACCGGCAACCAACTGGCCCGGTACATCAACAAGGCCTATGCCTCGGCGCGAGGTGTAGAGGTGACCCTGGAGAAACGGTATTCCAACAATTTCCAGTTCAACATCACCTACACCTATGCTTACGCTGATGGCGTGGCTTCCGAACAGGAGTTCGGTTCCAATCCCGAAGGGCTGGAGTATCTGCCCAACCAGGAACTCCCGCTGGATTGGGATCAGCGGCATACGATCAACATTTTGCTCTCTTTGGAGGAACCCGGCAGTTGGGCTGGATCGTTCAGCTTCACTTACGGCAGCGGCTATCCTTGGACGCCGTTCGACCGTTATGCAAGACGTCAAGATCCTCTCGTGGAGAATAGCGAAAGACTTCCCGCAACCTATTCCCTGGATGTTCAGCTGGATCGGCAGGTCAACTTCTATGGCCAGGATTTGACGATTTACGCGCAGGGATACAACCTGATCAACCAGGACATGGTGCGAACCGTGGCTCCAGGCATCACGCCGGGCATGAACAATGCACGAGCAGCCTACGCTTCCTACCTGACCGAGACCGGCAAGTTTGGCGGTGCGTATCTCCAGGACGCCAACGGCGACAATTTTGACGAATTCATCCCGATCAACGATCCGCGGGTGTTCGAGCAGCACCGGCTGTTCCGGATCGGGGTTGGCTGGATGTTCTAGGACATCGGCAACACAGTACGTTCACGAGGGAAATCACGCCTCGTGGCCGGAAAGGAACGGTGATGACCAAGACAACCGACAGATGCAATGTGTCGGCATACAGCAAGAAACATGGTCTTGCTGCCCTCAGCCTGGTTACCGCCTTGTTATTCTGCGCTGTCCCGGTGGGGGCCTGGGTCGATCTCCAAGACGACTTGAGCCGTGATGCTCATGACGGTATGCATGTCACCGACGGATCCTACGTGATGAACGTCGGCGAATTGCACATCAACATCACCAATATGGGTCTGATCGGTTCCTGGTACTCCTCCAATACGATTCTTTCCGATGCACCTTCCGCGCAGTGGCCGGCTGGTTCCGGCAACGAGTATCTCTGGAGCGCCGGTCTCTGGGTTGGTGGGGTGCTACTGGGTGAACGACTGGTCTCCACGGGACAATACGCACGTGAGTTCCGACCTCTCGATCCGTTGGAGGACACTATCTACGAGGCGAAAGACGGTGTCTTGGAACGTCCGATCTACGGTAATCTCGAAGCGGGTGGCGTGCGGGAACCTGAGACCGAGCCGGATGATGATGAAGACGGACTCATCGATGAAGAGATCCTCAACGGCTACGACGATGACGAAGACGGTGAGATCGACGAGGACTTCGGGCAGATCGGTAACCAGATGATGGTCTGCACCATGTACGATAACACCCGGCTCGCCGCCGAAGCCTACCCCGATCACACACCCTTGAATCTCAAGGTAGTGATGAACAGTTATGCCTGGGAGAACAACAGTACTGACGACTTCGTCGGTTTCGAGTTCTTCATTACCAATATCGGGGTCACCGATATCGATAATGTGTACATCGGCTTCTTCGCCGATTGTGACATCGGATCTCGGGGGGCGGATGGTTCCGCCGAGGACGATATGGCTGGGTTCTGGCAAGGTATGGTCCGGGCCTCGGACAACAGCTTCATCCCCATTTCCGTGGGGTACATGTTCGATGCTGCAGAGGGCAACGCCCTGCCAGGTTACTTCGGTATCCTGTTTCTGGGGCACGATACGGATCCCACCGGCCGGCGGGCTCCGGAAACTGTCGGCATCCGCTCGTATCAGAACTTCTCTGGCCAGTCGAGTTTCGACCAGGGGGGAGACCCGACCAACGACGCTGAACGGTACGAGCTACTCAGCCTGGAGGATATTGATGCCGATACTCCCGAGGGTAGGCAGAACGATTTCCGTTTCATGGTTTCGGCCGGGCCTTTCGTCCGCCTCGAACCGGACGATGTTTTGCAGTTCCAGGCGGCGATGGTCGTGGGTCCCGGTCTGAACGGGATGTTGAGCCACTGTGCTGAAGCAGCCCTGACCTGGTTTGGAAACTACTTCAACAATGATGGTGACGTGGAGACCGGGATCAACGGTCGTGAGACCAAGCTGTGCCGGGAGGATTTCGAGGGTTCC
>JBDRBC010000080.1:0-14573 GCA_043823125.1 bacterium
GCCCACGTGATTGTCGTCGTTGTAGTCCCCCTCGGTGCCGCTCCAGTAGGCGTTGTCCACGCCGATGGCGGTGTCGTCGTACCCGGGCCCCTTGACGAACAGGTGGGTGATCCGACCGCCG
Organism: bacterium; assembly: GCA_043823125.1. Classification (GTDB taxonomy): domain Bacteria; phylum Krumholzibacteriota; class Krumholzibacteriia; order LZORAL124-64-63; family LZORAL124-64-63; genus JBDRBC01. Next base: position 122 of record JBDRBC010000080.1, read on the forward strand.
ATGGTTTCGATAACCGCGAAGAGGTGGTCGTTATGCACGACACACTCGTCAAAACCGTCGTTGTCGATGTCACTGAAAAACGCCGCCGTGGTCTCGAGGTATTCGTCGTTGGCCCAGTGGGCGGCCTCGGCGTAGATCATGGCGTTTTTGATGTGACTGCTGTACTTGTGCTGCCAGCCGGAAATGTCGCCGCCCAGGCCGTCGTGCCAGCCGGTCTCGTGCAGGTTGGTCATGAGCACGTACCAGCCCGCCTGTGAGATGTTGTTGTCCGGCGCCGCCAGCAGGGCGGTGTAGGCGTCGTTCCACAGGGTGCCGTAATTCTTGCAGTTGCCGTCGCCCCCGCCGCAGTTGCCGCTGCCATCGCCGCCGTTGGCGTAGGGGACGAAGCCGGCCCAGTGAGTGTACCAGCCGTTGTCGCCGCCGCCGTAGCCGTCGCCGCCGCCGATCTCGCCGTAGGTGCCCGGAGTGACCGTCACGGAACTGCCGGCGAAGTTGGGATGACTCACGGCGTCGGCCAGCTTCCAGACGTGGAGCCAGGAACTCTCGTCGGCGCATTTCTGGATGAACCAGTCGTAGGTCTCCTTGGCGTTGGGTGTCACGTCCGCCCAGAAGCCGATCTCACCCACCGCTTCCCAGTCCTCGGCGAACACCGCGATACGGAATTCTCCCATACCCGATCCCGCCAGACCGGTGAGGATGTCGAGGGACGCCTGGCCGTTGCCACCCACGATGTTACCGGTGAAGGTCCGGTCGCGAGGGATCAGCCGGAGCGTGCCGCCGCTCAAGGTGTGGATCTGGTGGTTGTCGTGTCCGCTCAAGTGCACATCGTCATCCAGGACCACTGAATAGACCCCGTGCCCCTCCCAGTTGTCGCCGATCCAGTCGTTGACGCCGGCGCTGGGATAGCCGCTGGTGTTGAGCCAGACCCGCTCGGGCACCCAGCCCACCCGGGGGGTAGTAGCCGTACCGCGTGTCGGTCATCTGGGTCAGGACATTCACCGCCCAGTCGTTCATCTCGTTGCTGACGAACGGCATGATGTGCTGGGCGTAGGCCGAGGAGACCATACCGACCCAGCCGGCCGTCACACCGGCCGCCAGCCAGCCGTTGAAATCCAGGGGGTCGCCGTTGTTGTACGACCACTCGGCCGCCGACTGCAGGGTGCCCGCCAGATGGAAGTTGCCGGGAATGGACGTGCTTTCATGGATCTGCAACGCCTCGTCGAAACCGGAGCCCTCGGTATCGTCCCAGCGACCGACGAAGGCATCGGTGTACCCCAACCCCTGGTTGCCGTGCTGGAGGAAGGCGCAGTTGGCCTCGTAGGCCTTGCCGGTGGGATAGGCGGCGACGACCCGCTCACCACCGCCGGTTCCGTCGCTGGCGAGGGTGGTCACCACGATCTGCACCGGATCGTCGATGGTGGCATCGGCCACCAGGCTCGAGGCCACCGGTAGCCAGACGGCGTCACGATCGGTCTCGATGGTGTAGAGCTGCGAACCGGTTACATTCTTCAAGGTCTGCAGTCGGTAATGTCCCCCGTCGCGCCTGAGGCCGGCCCCGAGGGAGAGGGTGGCTTCCGCACCGAAAGAATCACGCGTGACCTCGACACGGAGCACGGTCTGGTCGGGCAGCTGGGTGGAAGTCGACCCGGCGACTTTACCGCTCGCCCGACCGGTGGCATCGGCAGCCAGGGAAAGGAAACTGATCCGGAAGGCGTGCTGCCCGGTCTGGGGTAATTGGTACAGACCGATGGACAGGACATCGGCGCAGGCCGGCAGGTCGGCCTGTCGCGCCACGCCATCCACGGCCAGGACGGTGACCAGCCGTGTTGCCGTTTTGTCCTGTGCGTAACCGGTTGTGGCGAGAAATGAGCAGAGGATACAGGCGCCCAAGAAGGAGACAACTAACCTTGCACGCATCGCCAAACCTCCAATGAACCGGTGAACTCGTGACCCGCACTAGATTCGTCCAGAGGTCACGATTACCCGGTGCATTGATGGAAAAGATCCCAGCCCTGAGTTGCCCCTACCTGAAAATATGCCAAAAAATGACCATCTCCGCACGTTGCAACGAGAGGAGCGGGGCCACTTGTCAGGCTCATCAGTGTAGTTGCCGTTCACTATACCACAGAGTACTTTAGGGTACAAGTGTATTTTTGGCAATCCGTTATATCGTATTTAATTGGACCGGTTTAAGATTCGCGCCGGTTTCAGGGCAGAAATCGGCAGATAATCCTGGACATGCACGAACGATCGTGCTATTATTATCGGTATGAATAAAGGGCACGACACCAAGCACTCCATCCTGGTCATGGCGACTCGTCTGGCCAGTCGCATCGGGCTTCAGGCCTTGACCATCGGGCGTCTGGCCACCGAGATGGACATGTCCAAGAGCGGACTCTTCGCCCATTTCGGTTCCAAGGAATCCCTGCAACTCGAACTGCTCCAGTTCATCGCCGCCAACTTCCTCGGTGAGGTGGTGCGTCCGGCCTTCCTGGCCTCCCCCGGCGAACCGAGGATCCAGCGGCTCTTCGAGAACTGGCTGGATTGGGTAAAGGTGAACCACATCGAGGGCGGCTGTCCCTTTGTGCAGGCCACCACGGAATTCGACGATCAGCCCGGCCCACTTCGTGACTGTCTGGAGGAAACCCAGAAGATCTGGCTGGACGGCCTGGCCGAAAGTGCCCGTCGCGCCCAGGTCATGGGCCACTTCCGATCGGATCTCGACCCGGAGCAGTTCGCTTTCGAGTTCTACTCCTTGCTCCTGGGCTACCATCACGCCTTCCGGATGTTGCGCGATCCTCGCGCCGAGGATCATGTGCGTGTATCAATCGCCAAACTGCTGAAAACGAGTCATCCCTGATCTTCTGACCCAGAGGTGCGAACTGTATGAAACACATATCCACAGACAAGTCGAATAAAAGCACGAACGTTCGGCCAATAATCCCCACTGCTCTGTACCGTGGATTCTCGGCTCTATCGAAACTCTCCCCACCCCTAGCCACCAGGATGGCCTGCAATCTCTTCATGCGACCACAGCGTCCGCGGCTAACTGCCCGGGAACAGCGCTGGCTGGCCAGTGCCGTACCGTTTCGGCTGGAGGTCGCCGGACGGCGATTGGCAGCCTGGTCGTGGGGAGACGGCCCCACGGTGTTGCTCCTGCACGGCTGGAGTGGGCGTGGCAGTCAGCTCGGCGGTTTCGTGGCTCCCCTGCTGGCGGCGGGTTTCAGTGTCGTGACCTATGATAACGTCGCCCACGGCGACTCCCCCGGCCGCTGGACCAATCTCCTGGAGTTTCGGCGAGTTTTGCTGGAAACGACCCACAAGCTGTTCGGTCTCCACGCCATCGTCGCCCACAGCCTCGGCTGTTTCGCCGCCGCTCTCGCCATGCAACAGCAACTGCCCGTCTCCCAGCTCGTCTTCCTGAGTCCACCGGCCGAGCTGGCCTTTCTCTCCCGCCAGTTCTGCGCCGGGTGCGGTTTCACCCCCGAGGTACACGACCGTATGTGCCGCCAGTTCGAGCAGCAGTTCGATCTACGCTGGGCGGATTTCCATGTGGATCGTTTCGTTCGCAATCAGCACCGCCCTTTGTTGGTGGTTCACGATGTGGATGATCAGCAGGTCCCGCTGGCTCATGGTGCACGTGTGGCTGCTGCCTGGCCTGCCGCCCAGCTCCTCACCACCACGGATCTGGGACACCACCGGATCGTGTCGGATGCCGTGGTGATCCAACGGATAGTCTCGTTTCTCGCAGACAGTGCCGCGTCGCCCGGTAGCTCAAGTGAGAGCGGTTCTCTCTCTGACGTCACGAGGCCGTACGGAATCGCGGCGGCGTGCCGTTGATTTACCGGAGACAACAGGTCCTCATCACTCACCGGTCGTCCGCTGGGCCGTTCCAGCCGGGCGAATAATCTGGCGACGGCCGAGCATCCTTGTTAACCTGAGTGCTCACGGATAAAGATTCGGATTCATGAGGATCCGGCATATTGCAACCGACAGCCCAGTGGAAGGGGAGTGTGGTGAAATTCAAGCACTCAGTACAAGATGACATCGTTGTTTTGAACCTGTCCGGCAAGATCATGGGCGGGCCGGATTACGAGAAGTTTCACGGCGAGATCAAGAATCTGCTCAAACAGGGACATCGTAAATATCTGCTCGATTTATCTGGTGTCGACTGGATCAACTCCACCGGAATCGGCATCCTGGTGTCGGGTTACCACTCCATCAAGGCAGCCGAAGGCGTGATGGTCATCTGTGGCGCCAACAAGCGAGTACGTGGTATTTATTACGTCTCACAGCTCGACAAGATCTTCGATTCTCACGAGACCACCGCGGAGGCCTTGGCGGCGCTGGCCGGCAACTGATACCTGGCGCTACCAGAAAACGATGTAGAGCCCCGCAACCACCAGACAGATTTCCAGACCCGCCAACTTGGCCAGCGGGCTCGGCGTCAGGTCGAGTTCGGAACGCGTCTGGAACCGGACTGGCCGCGCCAGCGGTAGGCGCCAGGTAATAATGGCCATGATGGTCACGAGGATGGCGAAAGTAATGCCCATGTGGTTCAGGAAGGCGACCTCGGGAAGCCACCACAGCAGCAGACCGTAAACGGGAATATTACAGAGCATGGCCGCCAGCGCCGCCGACGCGGGCGCGCGCCGAAAGATCAATCCGAATCCGAACACGGTGACGATACCCGGCGAGATGAATCCCTGGAACATCTGGATGTAGTTGAAGACCCCCTTGAACTCAGGATTGGCCAGATTCGGGGCCACCAGACAGCCGGCCACCACCACCAACCCCGTGACCATCCGCCCCACCCGGACCAGCTGCCGCGAATCGGCGCTGGGTCTGAAATGGCGCTTGAACAGATCGAGGGTGAAGATGGACGACGCCGAGTTGAGCATGGAATCGAGACTGCTCATCACCGCACCAAACAGCGCCGCCAGCAAGAAACCGCGGAACCCCGCCGGCAACACGTGCTGGATCAAGGCGGGGTACGCCGAATCGGCCTGACCGATATCCAGTTCCCCCGCCGCCGCGAGCTGAAACGCCATGATACCGGGCAACACCACGATAAACGGCAGCACCAGCTTGAGCCCCGCGGCCAGCAACACCCCGTTCTGCCCATCCCTGACCGACCGGGCCGCCAGGGTGCGCTGGGTGATGAACTGGTTGAAGCCCCAGTAGAAAAAATGGGGAATCCAGGCGCCGAACAGTAATGCGGTCCAGGGGATATCGGGATTGTCGGCGGGCATGACCAGATGCAGCTTGTCCTCGTTGGCCGCGAAAAAATCGCCCACGCCGCCGGTCGCCTCGAAGCCGAGCACCATCACCACCAGTCCCCCCAGCAACAGCGCGCCGCCTTGCAACAGATCGGACCAGACCACGGCCTTCAAGCCGCCGTAAATGGTGTAGGCGCCGGCGAGCAGACCGATGAGCCAGATCCCCTGTATCAGATCGAAGCCGAAGAGGATCTGCAGCACCAGGCCGCCGGAGTAGAGGATCGAGGCCAGGGCCACGCAGATATACATTATCAACAGGTAGACCGCCATCAACACCCGCGGGGCGGCGCCGTACCGGTATTCGAGGAATTCCGGCATGGTGAAGATCCCCAGCCGCAGCCAGCGCGGCAGCAAGAACAGGGCAACCACCACCAGGGTCACCGCGGCAAACCACTCGTAGCTGGCCACCGCCAGCCCGAGCTGGCCAAAGGCGCTGCCGGACATGCCGACGAACTGTTCGGTGGAGATATTGGAGGCGATGAGCGAGAAACCGATGAGCCACCAGCTCAGACCACGCCCGGCCAGAAAATAGCCGGTGGTCCCCACCTCCCGCCGCGATGCGTAGAGCGAGACGCCGATCACCACGACGATGAAGACCACGAAGGCGAGCAGATCAACTGGCGACAGATTCATCTTGTCGATCCTTGTCAGGGAAGAGCAACACTCCGCTGACCAGAATAACCGGTACCCTGTACTCCCGGCCAGCCTGGATCCAGGTTAGATCTTGTTCCGGACAACACTCTGACCTATGGTCGCTTCACCGTTCTTGTACGATCCGAGTCCGATTTCCGCTGCGGAAAGACAGGCCGTGAACTCCTCCCTGCGCCGTTTTGCCGATCTCTGGTGTCTGAGTGGCCTGCTGGTTCTGGCTGCCTTATTGCGCTGGTGGTATTACCTGGAGATCAAGGACACGACCCTGTTCACGGTCCCGTTGCTGGACAGTCGATATTACCTGGAGTGGACGGAGCAGCTCCTGGCTGGCGACTGGGGACGGGGCGAACCGTACTTCATGGGACCGCTGTACCCGCACCTGCTGGCGCTTATCTACACAGTTGCCGGCAGCGGTGGCGCGGCAGCTCAGCTCGTGCAGTGGGGATGCAACCTGGCGACCATCGTACTGGTCTACCTCCTGACCCGAAAGTGCGCGGATCGGCCCACCGCCTGTCTGGCCGCGACCTTACTCGTCGGATACGGTCCCCTGATGTTCTACAGCGGCCTATTGCTCATGGCGGCGCCGTTGACATTGCTCGTCGTGCTCGTGGTCTGGCAAGCGACCCGCGCGCTGCAGACGCCGACCCGCCGCCGCTGGTTCGGCCTCGGTCTGCTCGTCGGCCTGGCCGGCCTGACCCGCGGCAATATGCTGCTGTTGCTGGTGACCTTGCCGGTGCTGCTGTGGCGGCCGTCTCCTCCCCTCCCCCGGCGCCGGCTGCTCCTGGCAATGCTGCTGCTCGGAGGCTGCGTCTGTGTGCTGCCGGTGGCCGTCCGCAACCACACCATCGGCGGTGACTCGGTGCTGGTGACTTCCAATGTCGGCTGGAATCTCTATCTCGGACAGCAACCGGAGTACCTCGGCCTGTTCGCCCATGGCGAGCTGGAACACGACGTGGGCATCGATATCACCGGCAAGGAACTTCTGGTCCGGGAGCTGGGCCGCGACCTGCGTCCCTCGGAGGTCTCCCGCATCTACAGCCGGCGGGCCCTGCAGGGGATCGTTTCACAGCCGGTGGCCATGCTGGCCCACTTCGCCCGCAAGGCTTACCGGTTCTGGAGCGGCTACGAACTGCCCCAACTCGCAGCCTACGACTTCCATGTCCGGAGTTCGCATCTGCTCCGCTGGCTGCCGGTGCCATACACCTTGCTGGCTGCCGGTGGTCTGCTCGGCCTGCTGATGGTCCGCGGTCGGACTCGCTGGCTGCTGCTGATCGTTTTCGTCACCTACTTCCTCAGCCTGCTGCCGTTCTTCCCCACGGCCCGTTACCGGCAACCGATCGTACCGCTGCTGGCCTTGAGCACCGCGCTGTACCTGATGACCGTCTGGCGGGATCTGCGGGCCGGCAGACGGCGGCCGGGACTGGTGAAGGTCGGCGGCCTGCTGCTGTTGATGCTGGCGCTGCTCCCTCGCTGGTCGGCTCTGAATCCGGATCACGTGGCCTGGCAGGCCCACCTGCACGCCGCCGCCCGCTCGTCACTCATCGACGATGAACAGGGCGTGATGCGAGAGATCATGGCCGCCAATCAGGTCATACCCGACTTCGCCGTCACTTTCTACAAGCTCGGCACCTTCTGCGACGAACTGGGCCGGTACGACAAGTCGCTGGCGGCGTATCAGCGGGCCGAATCGCTGGCGCCGGACGATCGAGAACTGCCGTACCGGATCGGCTGCTCTTTCCAGCGGCTTGGCCAACTGGACGAGGCCGACCTGGCCTTTCGCCGCTGCTCCCGCCTCGACTCCACCTGGGCCCGACCATACTTCGGCCTGGGGACCGTCGCGAGCGAGCGCGGCGACCTGGAGTCCGCCATCGACTGGATGGCCCGTGCCGTGGCGGCTGAACCCGGCGCGGTCCATTACCGGAACAACCTCGCCTCGCTGCTGGCCGAGGCCGGTCGGTTCAGTGAGGCCAGGGAGCGGCTCCAGGCGCTGCTGGCCGACTTCCCCGCCTATGCCCGGGGCTGGCTCAACCTGACCTTGCTGGAGATCAACAGCGGCGACCCCGCGGCAGCGCGCGGCGCGCTGCGACGGACCCGGGAGCTGCCACGACTCACCCCGGCCGAGCACGACATGTTACGTCAGCTCGAGGCGGCTGTGCCATGAGATGGGGTATCCGGTTCGACACGGTATAACGGGAAATACGGCGACCCGACCGACGCGAGTGCGGGGAGGCCTACCCCTTCACACTGCCCAGGGTGAGGCCGGAGATGAGAAAACGGCTCAGCAACAAGAAGAGCGTCACTACCGGGATGCAGACCAGCAACGAGCCGGCGGCGTAGTTGGCCCACTCGGTCTGGAAGGTGGTGAAGAGCGTTTCCAGACCGAGGGGCAAGGTCATCAGCTCCTTGCTGGTCAGGATGATCCGGGCCACCATGAACTCGCTCCAGCCGGTCATGAAGGAGAACAGCCCGGTGATCACCAGGGCCGGCGCGCTCAACGGGAACGAGATCCGCACGAAGGCCCCCAGTCGACCCGAACCGTCGATGAGCGCCGCCTCCTCCAGGTCCACCGGGATGGTGTCGTAGTAACCCTTCATGGTCCAGATGCAGAACGGCAAGGCGGTGGCCACGTAAGCCAGAACCACGCCGAACAGGGTGTCCACCAGGTAGAACTTGCGCAGCAGCATGTAGAGCGGCAGCAGCAGCATGGTGGCCGGGAACATCTGAGTCATCAAGATCCCCTGCAGAGCCGACGAGTGACCGCGGAAACGGTACCGCGACAGGGCGTAACCGGCGAGGCTGGCCAGCGCCACCCCGAAAAGCGCCGTGGCCAGGGCCACCAGCAAGGAATTGCGGATCCAGAGGAAAAACGGCTTCTCGAACAGCATGATCCGGTACGCCTCGATGGTGGCGTTGTCCGGAATCAGCTTCAGGCTGGTGGAGTAGAGCTGATCACCCGGTCGCAGGCTGATGCCGATGACCTGCAGGATGGGATATACAGCGTACAGCACGAACAGCCAGAGCAGCAGATGCACCCAGACGTGATTCCAGGCCCGGCTCACGAATCCCGCCGTTCCGCCGCCTGTGCTCATCAGTAGACCTCCTCAGCCTCGGCCACCTTCCGGTAGCCCTTCACGATGAAGAACAGCACCACGAAGATGAACATGCTGAACGCCGCGGCGTATCCGTACCGGTAATAGAAGAACGCCGCCTTGTAGACGTAGGTCACCAAAATGTGGGTCTTGTCGGCCGGCAGGCCCTGATCGGTCACCAGCCAGATGACATTCAGGTTGTTGAAGGTCCAGATGGTGCCCAGGACCAGCGCCGGCAACAGCACCGGTTTCAGCAACGGCAGGGTGATCTTGAAGAAACGCCGCACCGGCCCCGCGCCGTCGATCTTGGCCGCCTCGTACAGCTCCCGGGGGATGCTCTGCAGGCCGCCGAGCGCCACGACCATGATGAACGGGAAGCCGAGCCAGATGTTGGTCAGGGTCGGCGCCACGAAAGCCCAGAACTCGCTGCTGTACCAGCCGATGGGTGCGATGCCGATCTTGCCCAGCAGCAGGTTGATGGCCCCGAATTCCTGGTCGAACATGCCGCGCCAGGTCAGGGCCGAGATGTACTGCGGCATGGCCCACGGCAGGATCAGCAGCGCCCGGTAGAGGCCGCGTCCACGGAGCGGCCGGTTCAGCAAAAGCGCCGCCGCCAGCCCGAGCACGAAGTGGAACACCAGGTTGATTACCGTCCAGGCGATGGTCTTGCCGCAGATGGGCCAGAAGTCAGGCTCGGAGAACAGCCGCAAGTAGTGCCGCAAGCCGACGAATTCCGGATCGCGGAAGCTGAACATGTTCCAGTTGGTGAACGAGATGTACAGGTTGTAGAAGAACGGGTAGGCCACCACCGCCGTGAGCACCAGGGTCGCCGGCAACATGAACCAGAGGGCCAGACGGAGCTGGCGACTGTTGTCGTTCACGTCACGACTCCTCTCCGTTCGCGCTCTGGCTGTCGCCCCGAAAGACTCACTCCTTCATCTCCCGGATGGTGCGTTCGGCCCGCTCCTGCATCTGACGCGCCGCCTCGACGCTTGTGAGTCGCCCGTTGAGCGCACTCTGGTACGGCGGACGCATGGCGTCCCAGATGGCCCGCATTTCGGCCACGATGGGCATCTGCCGCCCCTTCTCTATCTGTCGCTGGGAGGCGATGAGGGTGGCGTCGGCCAGAACGGCCGGATGCGCTCGCGCCGCGAGGTCCGTCGGCTGGACCCCGGCGGCCAGGGCCAGTTCCACCTGGGCCTCGGTGGAGGTCAAGAAATCGAGCAGCGCCCGGGTGCACTCCGTGGTGGCCGGGTCGTGATACCGGTTCACCGAGTAACACTTGGGCGAGGTCATGGGCGACGGCCAGAGACCGGTTTCGGTCACCATCGGCAGGGGTGTGATCACGATTTCGATGCCGGCCTCCCGGTAATCCGACCACGACCACGGACCGTTGATGATATAGGCCGCCTTGCCCTCCTTGAACAGGGTGTCGGCCACCGGATAGGTGCACTCCCGCGGGATGACCCCGGACTCCTTCAGCCGCTGCAGGAACTCGATGGCGCTGGCCATGGCCTCGCTGTCGAGCGTCGGATTGCCCGCCTCGTCCATGACCCAGCCGCCGTAGCCGCCGAGCCACGGCGCCAGCCAGAACGGCTCGATGAAGTTGAAGACCAGGCCGTAGATCTCCGGATGTCCGTTGCCGTCCTCGTCCACGGTGAGTTCGTGGAGCTGCGCCAGCCAGGTCTCCGTGTCGGAGGGAATGCTGTCGACATAGGCCCGGTTGGCCACCAGCGTCAGATGATTGCCGATCTGGTCCGGCAGGCCCCAGACATGGCCTTCCAGGGTCGGCAGGCTCGCCGGGTCGAAACGACCGAGGACCGTCTCGGGCAGGAACTCGTCCAGCGGCTCGATGAGTCCCATGATTGTGTACGGCCCGACCTTGTCCGACGGCCCGTACACCAGGTTGGGACCGCTATAGGCCATGGCGGCGGTCTGGAACTGGATGTGAATGTCGTCGGGCCGGTAGTGAACGCGGTCGAACTGGAAGTGGGCGTATTGGGGGTTCTGCTCCACGAACCGAATCAGGTTGGTGTCCAGCAACGCCCGCTCCACTGGATCCATCTGCTCCCAGATGGCGATGGTGGTGCTGCGGTCGACCCGGCCGCAGCCGGTGATCAGAAACGGCCCCAAAACCAGCAGGGTCACGATCCCGAGGTATAATCGGCCTGGTTGCGAGCACGCGCGGTCCACCGTTCCTCCTGCTCGAATTCGTCGTGGAATCTCGTTTCTGGTGGCAGGCTACACCGGGATCGGTTTCGATACAACCGACAACCGACATTCTGCTCATTCTCATATTTCGGTTGCGAATCACACCCGTCCTCCTCTAGTATTCGGCGCTCCATTTCGCGGGCACTCATAAACTGCCCGCACCACCGCCAGCATCTGTTGGAACTGGGCGAGGACCATGGCTCTACATTCTGTCCGGCACTGGCTGAAACGGCAGCTCGGCTCGGCCCGTTTCTGCAACCGTCACATCGCACTGGTATTGAGCCTGGGCCTGGCCTGGCAGCTCTTCCTACTGTCGCCGGTCCTGGCCGATCCGTTGCACAGCGTCACCGTGGACGGCGCCATCAACGTGGACGGCGAAGACTGGGTGGCCAGCGATCTGGTGGTGGATGATGCCGCCGACGACGACACCGGCTCGGCCAACTTCCGCTATCTCTATCTGACCTGGGATGCGGACAATCTCTACATTGGCTTGACCTACCAGGCCATCGGCAACGCCCTGTATGTAATGGTGGACCTGGACAAGGGTGTGGGGCCCACCGAGACCTTCGGCACCGATCTCAACTTCGCCCTGGCCGACGGTCACCGGATGGAACTCACCCTCTGGCGTCCGGCGGATGCCGGGCTGGATGTCGGTATCCATCCCAGGGCGACCCTCATCCTGGATGACCAGGGCACGGTGGTGGACCTCGACGCGGAGATTCAGCATGCGCAGAGCATGATCAGCTGGCCGCCCCTGAAGCGGTTCCCGTTCGGGCTGGCGGCGGAATTCGCCCTGCCGTGGGCGGTGTTGTACCCGGACCTGGAGACGACGGTGCCACCAAGCGCCGTCTTGCGCGCCATCGCCGTCATTCCCAACAACGCACCCAATTCCGGCGCCAAGGACACCGCACCGGACAACCCGGGCATCGCCGCCGGTCCCGATTATGTGGTACTGGAGAACCTGCACGTTTCCATCGTGGATCACGACGGCAACGGTGAGCCGGACCCGATCAACGGCTCGGTGAGCGGCACGGTGACCCTGACCGCCGATCCCGGTGATCTGGCCATCACCACCAGGGCGTACCTGACCAGCTGGCCCGCCGGCGAGTTCAACGTGCCCATCTCGTCCTCGACCGCGGCTGCCGGCGTTCGCGAGGTGACGGTCTCCCGGTTGCCGCCCGGCCAGTACGACATCATTGCCCGCGCCACGGGGTACTTCCCCGCCACCATCAGCGATGTGTCCGTGGCCGCCGGACAGCAGGTCACCGGTCTCGACTTCCAGCTCGATGTGGCCACCGCCGTGAGCGGGACCGTCTCCTTCCCCGGCGGCATCGGGGTCGGTGGCACCCTGAGCATCCTGGACAGCGAGGGCAACAGCGTCGACCGGTATCTCTTCGGTTTCCAGGGTGGGCCGTTCACCCTGTTCGTGGCCGAGAGCGGTGAGTACACCCTGTTCGCCGATGTGCCCGAAGCGTCGGACTTCCTCGATACCGAACTGCCCGTCACCGTCACCGCCGGCGAAGACATCGTCGACCTCGATTTCGTGGTGCAACGCAAGACCTTGATCGGTGGCAACGTCGTCTTCCAGTCCGGGCCGGGCGTGAATGGTGAACTCCGGTTCCTGAACGCCGCCGGCGACACTCTCGATTCGGTGGTGTTCACTCCGACGGCAATCGACTTCGCCTTCTTCATTTCCGAAAGCGGCGCTTACACCCTGTCCGCCACGGCACCGACCTATATCCCCACCGACACCACCGTCAGCATGATCTTCGGCAGTGACATCTCCGACTTCGAATTGATCCTGCCGCGCGCCGCCGAGGTGACCGCCACCCTCGACTTCGAGGGCCCGGGCGCCGCCGGCACGGCGGTTATCTACGAGGCCGGTGGCGACGCGGTGGTGGACTCCCTCGACTTCTCGGCAGCCGGCGAACGGTTCTCGTTCTTCCTGCTGGCAGGCAGTTACGACCTGGTGATCGACGCCGACGGGTACGATCTGCGGGACACCACCATCTCCGTGACGGGATCGACCGTCTACGATCTCGGGGCCATGTTCCTGACGGCCGTCCGCGCCACCCATCTGGCGCTGGTGGACGAGAACGGCGATAAGCTGGCAAGCATCGCCAGCACGGTCTCCATCCCGCCCAAGCAGCTCTATTTCTATGCCGGCATGCGGCTGGCCGCTCTTGACGATAGTGACCGTCACGACCTGTTCGATCTCGAGAACCGGTTACGTGGGTATCGCCTGCGCGCGCGGAAGGTGGACGACGTTTCCACTCCACGCGGCAAGGTGAGTTTCCTCGACGCTGACACCACCCGGAACGTGACCGAATTCGATTTCGTTGACGGCAAGGCACTGGTGCTCATCTCAAACACCGCGGTGGAGGTGCTCCGGGTCTACGTGGAGAGCGACACCGAGGGCGCCCCCGAAGGGCGGGTCAAGGTCGGATTCCGCGAGCCACGTCCAGAAGTTGTCGTGCTCAGTACCGAGACCAATTTCCTCACGGCCAACGGCCAGGACGAGGTGATCGTCTCGGCCCAGCTCTTCGACTCGGCCCGGAACAAGAGCCTCAATCCCGAGGTGCCGGTCACCTTCTCCCTCTCCCCCGACGGCACCGGGGCTGGACTGTTCCAGGTGGCCACCGTCCTGACCAACGCCAACGGTTATACGGAAGGGGTGCTCACAGCCACCGGCGCCGGCAAGCTGCTCATCGACTGCAGCGTGGTCATCGACAACCGGGTTCTGGCGGTGCGAGCCGACAGCCTGGACAGCAGCGATAACCTGCTCGCCATCACCGCCGTCGCCGGACCGACCCGGGCCTGGGACCTGTCACTCCCCAGCAGCCTCGCCGGACTGGAGGATCCGGTCGTGGTCTCCGCCCAGCTCGTGGACCGCCTGGGTAACGCCACCAGTCGAGCCGGCGAATCCATCACCTTCGTCGCCAACCCGTCCAGACTCGGCAGCTTCTCTCCCGAGACGGCGCTTTCCGGGGACACCGGGCGCGCCCAGACGTTGTTCCTGCCCAGAGGCGAGGCGGGAACCGTGACCATCACCGCCGTGCCCGGCAGCACCCCGTTCGACTTCGACACGGTGGATCTGCAGCTGCAGAACGTGCTGGTCCTGACCGATCCGCCCTACGACGAGGAACCACCCACTCGCCAGACCTTCGCCGGCGTCGATCTGACCGCCGTCGTGGTGGACAACGACCTGGACGATCTGCTGCT
>JBDRBC010000081.1:0-4018 GCA_043823125.1 bacterium
ACCACGGCGGCATCGGAAGTCACGGTGGGCGAGACCTTCCAGTTCGGCGCCACCGTGGCCGGCACCACCAACGACGGGGTGACCTGGAGCATGGACGAGGGCGCGGCCTGGGGGACCATCACCGCCGCGGGGCTCTTCACGGCGCCGGCCACCATCCCGAACCCACCACAGGCCACGGTCCGGGCCACCAGCGTGGCCGACCCCACCATCGCGTCCACGACCCAGGTGACGTTCACCACGGGCATCAACAGCACGGAACAGAGCCTCATCGCCTACACCTTCGGCGCCATGTACGACGTGGCGTTGCTGGCCAAACCGATGATCGAGTACTGCGTGCAGGGGGTGTTCTTCGCCAGCTACGTGAATGGCGGCACGCCCACCTATACCGGCACCATCACCCAGGTGCCGGCCAATCCCGATTCGTTCACCTATGCCGCCACGCCGGGTGATCGGTTGGTGGTGGATTCGATCTTCTATGACGTCGACTTCGAGTTCGTCATCCAGGCGTTCACCGGGTACATCCAGGGCACCTGGGACGAGTTCTACGATTCGCATACCGATCTGCGCTTCAACGTCAGCGCCGACGGCCTGGGCGATCTGGATATCCAGAGCGCCAGTACTTACTACAAGACCGGTGCCAAACTCAATCGGGTCGCCTTCGATCGTAATATCGACGGGCAAGTGGTCCAGGACGGCGAGATCCTCACCGTGGACGTGAGACACCGCGGCGCGGTCCAGAGTGGGCTCGAGGGCGGGATCTACAGCTTCGAGTCGCAGGACGAGGGCACCGGGACCATCCAGGGGGGCGGCGGCACCATCACGGTGGCGGAAACGTACGAATACGCCCTGTTCGATAACAGCGTCAATACCGTGCAGAATCTCCACATCCGGAACGGCAGCTCCTGTGTGACCGGCGCCACCACCTACCAGTACCACGACGTGTACATCGCCTCCGCCCACACCGATAGCTGGGTGAACGAACCGGAAGCCTGGTCGGCTTCCGGCACCTTGTCACGGAATGGCGTGCAGTTCGGCGTTGTCGAGTTCCAGGTTCCGGTCATCTATCTCACTCACGGCCCCCAGGCTGTGGTCAGATTGACCACTGGGCAGGAGATCGTCATCGGAGGTGTTCTGAAGCCGTGAGCTGAAGCTCAGAACGTGACATCCAGGTCCGCGGCCAACGCGCGCGCCTCCGCCGCCTTGAGGTGCCCGTCATCAGCCTCGGCCCAGGCGACAAATGCCTTCCGCAAGTACTCCCGCGCCTGGTCCGGGCGATTCTTCTCCCGAGCCAGCAACGCCAGCTCCAGGTTGATCTCCGGATGCGCCGGGTGGAGTTTCAATGCCGATTGTAACATCTTTTCTGCCTTGTCGTGCTCCCCCTGCCGCCGCAGAGCGCTTCCGGCCAGACATCTGTATTCGTGATTGGCGGGCAACTGCTCGATGCACGCTTGATAGAGTTCCCCTGCCGCAGCGAGATCCCCCTGCGTCTCGGCGAGGGCCGCCTCGACCTTGCGCAAGCGTGGACGCCATATCTCCAGTTTGAGCTGGTCGACCACAGCTCTCGCCGCGTCGAGTAACATCGACGCCTCGTCGAGACGGTTCAGCTGGATCAGGATCTGGGCTTGCATGACGGCGATGAGACCGTCCAGTGGTTCCGGTACCTGGCTGACGAGTTCGGCCACGCGGTCCAGCACCTCGTCGCTGCGACCCAGATCGCCGAGCATCGGCAGAAAGATGGCCTCGACGACAACGACTTCCAAGGGATTGTGCACCTGAGGGGCCAGATCGAGATAGAGCTCCGAATAGGTCAAGGCCTGGGTCACTTGGCCCCGAAGTTTTGCCAGGTCAAAAGCGCCATCCAGCACCTCGAGTCGCTCCCGAGGTGCCAGATCCCTGGCCAGCAGATTCTCGTACTGTAACTGTGCGTTGTCGAAATCACCCTGCTTCCGCTTGAGTTCCGCCAGCGATAACTCGATCTCGATTCGCCCGGGCTCCAGGAGCTGCGCTTTATCCAGCACCTCGCGCATCCGCTCGAAATTACCGGTGTCATTGTAGAGCTCGGCCAGATCCAGATAGGCGGTGACGTTGCTGGGGAAGAGATCGATGTAGCGCTCATAATACCGGGTCGCCTGATCGAAGTCGCCCAGTTCCTGGTAAAGACCGCCGATCTCGGTGAGCAGATTGTGCTGCGAGGGGTCGATACCCAGCGCCGTCTCCAGCGCCTCGATGGCCGCGGGCAGGTCGTTGCGGTATTGATAGAACAGTGCCTGCTGCATGTAGACGGCGACGTCGGTGGGGTAGAGCTGAGACCACATATCGAGGATCGCCAGGGTCTTGTCCGAATCCTGCTTCACGTTGAAATAGTAATAGGCCTTGATGGTGAACTGGGTGCGTTCAGGCACCCGGTAGACGTTGGCGATGGCGGCTTCGATGGCTGCCACGGAAGCTTCGGGCTGTCCCGCCAGCGAGTAGATCCCGAAGGCGAGGAAATTGGCCAGGGTGAAAGTGGGATCGAGCTCCAGGGCGGTCGTGATGGTTACGGCGGCGTCTTCCCAGGCGTTGTGGTGCAGGGTGGAGACCAGACTCTGGACGTACGCCTTGCAGGCTTCCAGATTACTGGTGGTGATGTCGGCGATGGGCAGGTCGGTTTCTGATTCCAGATGGCCCGTGGGAATCTCGAGATCTTTGCGGAGCTGGAACGATGCCTGGTCGACGAGGCTGAAAAGGTCCGGCCCCTCGAAAGTCCGCTCGGCGACGATCTGACTGTTCTCGGTCTTGTAAAGCTCGATGCCGAGCCGATACGAATCGCCGACGCGTTCGCACCAGCCGGTCACGAAGTAGTCGTAGTGGGCGTCGCGCGCTATTTTGCGCTGCAGGGGACGCGGCAATCCGTGCCCATCCGGATATCCATGCGTCTGTAATTGGCTTACCAGCAGGGGCGGGAAGTTGACGTCACAGAAGATGTCCTGGCTGACGTCGACCACCAGCAGTGTCGTGCTCACCTCGCGGAGCCAGTCGTCGGCACCGTCTCCCCGATTCTCGGGATAGTAGATCACCAGCCGATGCCGTTAATCGCTCTTGGGCACAACGCGGGTGATCACCTCGCCGTTCTCGTCCTGCACCGAGACCGTGGCGGTCATGGCGCCCAGATCCTTGCCCTGGAAAATGACCAGGATCAGAGCCGCCGCCACCAGCATGTTCGCCGGCACGGTCCACTTGGCGGAGCGGGTCCAGATATCGGGCCCCGGCCGACCATGGCACCACGCCATCATCACCACACTCGGCAGCAGCAACACCAGCGCCAGGCTGATGACGTTGACCAGGTGTGGCGAGAACAGCATCCGTTCTTCCAGGAAAGCCACCACCTGGATGAGGCCCCAGCTCAGTACCAGATAACCGCTGGTATACTGCGGCACCCGCCGCTTGCGCAACTCTTGAACGAAACTCATGCAGGGGCCTCCTCGACCACCGTTGATTCACGACTCGGGCGGACGTACCTACCCTTCAGAGCGGTAGAGTAATCGATCGGCAGGCAGATTTCACGAATTTAGATCGGATCGCGATCAGGGAGGATCCGGGGTGCGCTGCCGGCTGATGGCGCAACCAACCGGTCAAGCCCGCCGGTTTGTTGCCGATCCAGACCATGTGAAGCACGACACATAACAAGCCTTGCTTGGGGGGCAGGGTCTCTCACCGAGGGATACTTACATGAGTACCAGGCTCGACGAGGACAGGACGGAGCAAGAACTGCTGGCCGAACTGGAACGGGAGCGGGAGCGGGCGGATGCGCTGGTCGAGCGCGTCAGCCAACTGGAGGGGGATCAGTCCATGGCCAGGCTCATTCACACCGAAGAAGCCTTGCGACGCAGCGAGGAAAAATTCCGCCGTCTGTTCGAAACGGTCCCTGACGCGCTGTATCTCATCGATCAGGAAACGGGGCAGATCCTCAGGGCCGGCTGCCACGTCGGATTGGTGCAGGCCGAGCCACTCTTCGGAACCGTAACCGTACATGCGGACG
>JBDRBC010000082.1:0-3911 GCA_043823125.1 bacterium
AAGGTCGAGGTCTCGCAGGCCTATTTCGAATCGGAGTACGGCAAGCGGTTGCAGTCGGCGGTCAAGCGGCATGTACGCCCCGGCTTTCGCAAGGGCAAGACTCCCAAGGCCACGGTGGAGAAGGAACTAGGCGGCGCACTAAAGGCCCAGACCCTGGAAGAGGTCGTCCCCAAAGTATTCAAAGCGGCCATCATCGAACACCGGCTCTCGCCCATCACCGATCCCTCGGTGGAGAATCTGGTTTTTGAGGACGACAAGCCGCTCACCTTCGACATGATCGTCGAGGTGCGGCCCAAGATCACCGCCACCGGCTTCGACAGTCTGCCGCTCAACCGACGCGAGGTGACGGTGGCCGATTCCGAGGTGGACGAGGTCATGACCCGTCTGCGCGAGGGACGGGCCGTTCACGAGGCGGTGGAGCGGGCAGCCGAGGATGGTGACCGGGTGACCATCGATCTCTGTCCCTTGGGTGAAGACGACGAACCGGATATGGAACGCAAGGTGGAGGGGCAGCAGCTCATTCTGGGCGAGGAGACCAACTTCCCGGCGTTCAACGAGGGTATGATCGGCGTTTCGGCAGGTGACGAGAAGGATATCACGGTTACCTATCCCGACGATTTTCACAACGAAGGGCTACGCGGGAACACCGTGACCTATCGCTGCCAGGTGCAGACAGTGGAGATGAAAACCCTGCCCGATTTCGACGATGCCTTCGCCGCCTCGTATCAGGAAGGGCAGACCTTGCTCGAGATGCGGACTGCCATCCGGGAGAACCTGCGCAAAGAAGAAGAGTCGCGGGTGAACCGCGAACTGGAGGAGCAGATCGTCGATCTACTCATCGAACGCAACGACATCGACGCGCCGCCGTCCCTCGTGGAGCAGTATCTCAGCTCCAGCCTGGAGGAGTTCCACGCCCGCAACGCCCAGTACGGCCGCGCCAACTCCGCCGAGCAGGATCAACAGTATCGGGACACCACCAAGCCCTTGGCCGAACGGATCCTCAAGGGGATGTTCGTCATGGAAGCCATCCGGCGGCAAGAGAATATCCAGGTCACCGACGAGGAAGTTGACAACCGCATCGTCGAAGTGGCGCAGGAGAACGGCTTCGACCTGGGAAAATACCGTGAATTCGTGGATAATTGCTCCGAGCGCGATCGGATCATCCACGGTCTCGAAGAGCGGAAAACCTTCGATTTTCTGCTGTCACGGGCCGAATTTACGGGAAAGGGCGCGGCAGAGAGTACAGCCGGGGAACCAGCCTCGGCAGCGGAAGCGGATTCGGCGGCCGACTGATTCTCGCCCGCACCAGGTCCGTTTCCAGATCCGACAAAACGGTTAAATCTGGAACGGTTCCTGCCAAGGCATTCGGGATGTTTCGGGATGTTTCGGGATGATTCAGGATATCCTGATCCAGAAAGCCGGTCTCCGGGACCGAAGCAGTGTCAAAGGAGTGAAAATGCTAGTTCCTGTGGTGGTGGACCAGACGAGTCACGGCGAGCGCGCCTATGACATTTTTTCCCGGTTGCTGAAGGATCGTATCGTCTTCCTGGGTTCGGCCATCGACGATACGGTCTCCAATCTTGTCATCGCCCAGATGCTGTTCTTGCAGGCGGAAGATCCCGAACGGGATATCTATCTCTACATCAACAGCCCCGGTGGCAGTATTTCCGCAGGTCTTGCCATCTACGATACAATGCAATACATTACAAATGATGTCGTTACGATCTGCATGGGACAGGCAGCGAGCATGGCGGCGGTACTCATGGCAGCCGGCGCGGTGGGCAAGAGGTCGGCACTGAAACATGCCAGGGTGATGATTCATCAACCCATGGGCGGCAGTCAGGGTCAGGCCAGCATGATCGAGATCTACGCCAAGGAAATCCTGTACCTGCGCGACAAGTTGTATGCGATCATCGCTAAGCACACGGGGCAGGATCAGGAGAAGATAGCCGCCGACAGTGATCGAGATTTCTTCATGTCGGCCCCGGAAGCGATGGAGTACGGCATTGTCGACAAGGTGATCGAGAGCCGTAGCGAGATCGAACCCAAGAAAAACGACGAGTGAGTTCGAGTCTGATACCGGATAGACGGAGGGGGTAACTGGGGCGCTCCGTCGGCCCCAGGGAGGCATCATGAAGCGCCGCCAGAGTGGTAGTCCCCAGATGATCAAATGTTCTTTTTGCGCTCGTGGGCAGGACGAGGTGGCCAAGCTCGTTGCGGGGCCGTCGAGTGTCTATATCTGCAGCGAGTGCATCAAGCTGTGTAATGACATTCTCGAGGGAGAACTGCTCGACGAAGCGTCGCTTTCGCCGCCGCAGTTTCCCAAGCCGAAAGAGATCCGCGACTACCTCGAGCAGTATGTCATCGGGCAGAACGATGCCAAGATCAGCCTGGCCGTTGCCGTCTACAATCATTACAAGCGAATCCATCAGAAGAAATGCAGCGAGGGGGTGGAGATCGACAAGAGCAACATCTTGTTGATCGGTTCCACCGGCACCGGCAAGACCTTGCTGGCGCAGACCCTGGCGCGGTTCCTCAAGGTGCCGTTCGCCATCGCCGATGCCACCGCCCTCACCGAGGCCGGTTACGTCGGGGAGGATGTGGAGAATATCCTGGTGCGCTTGCTCCAGGCTGCCGATTACAACATCCCGGCCGCCGAGCAGGGCATCGTGTACATCGACGAGATCGACAAGATCGGTCGCAAGAGCGGTAACCCGTCCATCACCCGTGATGTCTCCGGCGAGGGTGTACAGCAGGCGTTGCTGAAGATCCTCGAGGGCACAGTGGCCAACGTGCCGCCCCAGGGCGGTCGCAAGCATCCGCAGCAGAAGTATCTCGAGGTGAACACCCGGAACATCCTGTTCGTCTGTGGTGGCGCCTTCCAGGGGCTGGACAAGATCGTCCAGCAGCGCATCGGCAAGAACATGCTCGGTTTTGCGCGCGAGGACGAGCGGCTCGCCAGTCCGCAACGCGAGGAAATGCTGACGCTCGTGGAACCCCAGGACCTCATGAAGTACGGCCTGATTCCCGAGCTCGTGGGCCGGTTGCCGGTGACCACGCATCTGGAAGACCTCGACGAGGAAGCCATGGTGCGGATCCTGCAGGAACCGCGCAACGCATTGACCAAGCAGTATGCCAAGCTGATGGAGATGGAAGGTGTCGAGCTGGTTTTCGAACCGGGTGCCTTGCAGGCCATTGCCCACATGGCGATCCAGCGCAAGACCGGCGCGCGCGGGCTCCGCTCCATCGTGGAGATGGCCATGCGCAACGTCATGTTCGAAATTCCCTCCCAAGAAGATGTTCGTCAGGTTATCATCTCTCGTGACACCATCGTGAAGCAGGTGGAGCCGGAGGTGATCGGCGGCGACTCGTCGATCGAGATCAAGGAAGCATAATTTCAATGTTCGCGCTGGTGAACTGGTCACGCCGGTTCACCACCCTTCGTGCACCCGTCTGGATGCGGGTGGATAGGTGAGTATGAAAAAGACCGAATTCATGATTCAGCAGAATGGCGAGAAGCTGATCATTCCGAGACAGCTTCCGCTGTTGCCGCTTCGAGACGTCGTGGTGTTTCCGTACATGGTGACACCGCTGCTGGTGGGCCGTCCGCGCTCCATCGCCGCGGTGGAAACCGCGGCCGAGGATATCAAGTACATGTGCGTGGCCACCCAGGTGGAATCGGATGTGGAGGATCCGGGACCGGACGACATGTTCAGCGTCGGCACCGTCATCAAGATCCTGCAGATCATCCGCACCCCCGACGAGACCCTGAAGATCCTGGTGGAAGGGGTTGCTCGGGTGCAGATCACCCGCTTCGACGGCGACGATTCCTTCCTCTCGGTGAAGGTGGATCCGTTGAAGGATGTGATCGAGGACGATCAGGAGCTGGAGGCGCTCAGCCGGTCCATCAA
>JBDRBC010000083.1:0-5587 GCA_043823125.1 bacterium
GTCTATCTCGCCATGTACGAGGAGATGCTCGGCCCGTATCCGTACGGCAAGTTCGCCACGGTGGAGAACTGGTTTCCCACCGGGTACGGCATGCCGTCCTACACCTTGCTCGGCGGAGTGGTGATGCGGTTGCCGTTCATCCCGTACACCAGTTTCGGCCACGAGATCTGCCACAACTGGTGGGGCAATTCCATCTTCGTGGGCGAGGGGGGCAACTGGTGCGAGGGACTGACCAGTTACTGCGCCGATTATCAGTACAAGCTGCAGGAGTCCGCGGAGGCGGCCCGCGAGTACCGGCGCAACCTGTTGAAGGACTATGAGGCGTACGTGCGTGACAGTGATCGCGATTTTCCCCTGGTGGAGTTCGAGAGCCGGCACAGCGGGGCCACTCGCGCCGTGGGGTACGGCAAGAGCATGATGGTTTTCCACATGCTGGAGCGGCTCATCGGTCAGGAGCCTTTTCTGACCGCGCTGCGCCGGATCTATGCCGACCACCGGTTCCAGCAGGTCACCTGGGACCATTTCTTCACCGCCTTCACCGGCTGTTCAGGGAGGGACCTGGCCGGATTCCAGGAGCAGTGGCTGACCCGGACCGGCGCCGTGTTCATCCAGCTGGAGCGTGCCGAACGCGACGGGGATACGGTGGAGGTGAGGATTCGCCAGGGTATGCCGGCGTACGACCTGGAGATACCGCTGGTGGTGACCACGCCGGATGGCGAAGTGGAACAGAACGTCCGGCTGCGAAAACACATCGATACCTTCCGGATCGAGGCGCCGGGCGCCACCCGGGTGCGGGTCGATCCGGATTACGACCTGTTCCGCAAGCTGCACCCCGAGGAGATCGAGCCGACCCTCAATCAGGTGCTCGCCGAGGATGTGCCGCTGTTCATCTTACCGGCCGGCAACGAGGCGGAAGTGGCGGCCGCTCGCCGGTTCGCGGTGGAGTACACCGGTATCGAGACCCCCACCTGCTTCGAGAACGGCCAGCCACCGGTGGATATCCGGCCCGGCACCGCCAGCAGTTTCATCCTGCTCAATCCTCCCGCTTCGGAGTTGACCCCACGTCTGCAATCCGCCGTGAACGTGGTGGGCGATCTCATCTTCCTCGATGGTGCGCGGTACAATCTGAACGAGTACGACCTGGTGCTGACCGCCACCAATCCGCACGATCCCACCGTGACGGATATGGTCGTCATCTGTCGGGATCCGCAACGCTTGCCGTCGCTGGCGAGCCGGGTGGGTCACTACGGGAAGTACTCCTGGCTCCTCTTCCCGGCCGGGCAGGGACGGGCCATTCGTGGCAACTGGCTGCCGGAGGGCAATCCATTATCGGCGGAGCTGGCGCCTTGAGCACGGGGTCGTCCTGATCGTGAGGGGCGTCAGCGATATTCGTAGCCAGCGCCCTGGACAGTGATTTACAATACCGCATCTGCTATACTCGCCTCCAGCGGGTAGACCGGATTGTTCGCGGGTAACGAATTCGTGACCACAAACCGGGATAGTCCGGCCCGCTTGGCGTCGAATCGAGCCTGTCCGATACGATTGGAGACCTCATGCCCAGCGGGTTTCTGCGAACCGGTCTCTTGCTGGTTCTCTGCCTCGCCACGTTCCTCGGGGGATGCGACAGTTCCACCTCACCCACACCCGAAGCTGCCTGGCGCTGGGCGGTGTCGCCGTCTTATCCGTTACACGATGTCTGGGGCAGTAGCGCCACCGATATCCATGTGGTGGCGGGATACGGCGCCATTTATCACTTCGACGGGACCAACTGGTCACAACAGCAAACCTCTACCACCCAGTGGTTCCGCGGTATCTGGGGCGCCGCCGCCGACGATATCTACGCAGTGGGTGATCGGGGCACCATTCGTCACTTCGATGGCGAGTCCTGGTCCAGCCAGTTCAGCGGCACCACCGAGGTGCTGGCGGACGTGCACGGGTCCGCGGGCACCAACGTCTACGCGGTGGGCAGTCAGGGAACCGTGCTGTTCAACGACGGCACCGGCTGGACGGTGAATGCCGCTCGTGACGCGACCTACCCGCGCGCGGTGTGGGTTGGCGGTGTGGATGACGTCTATATCGTGGGGGACGACGGTCTGATCCGGCACTGGAACGGCACGACCTGGGAAACTCAGAACAGCGGGACGGAGCAGGACCTGTTCGGGGTCTGGGGAGACGGCAACGGCAATGTCTTCGCCGCCGGCAATCGGGGCGCCCTCCTGCACGGCAATGGTGGCGGCTGGGGGACCTTCCCCCTGGTGGTGCGCGCGCGGCTCGGCCGCATCTGGGGCAGTTCCCGCAGCGACGTCTACGTGGTGGGCGAGGGTGGCACGGTCCTGCACTACAACGGGACCGACTGGAGCCAACACGATAGCGGGACGACTCGATATCTCCGCGGCATCTGGGGCGACGGCGCCGGGGTGGTGCTGGCAGTGGGCGAGGTCGGCACCTTGCTGGGATACGAGTCCGACGCCTGGACGACCCTGCGCGGCGGCGTCACCGAAGCGCTCATGGACATCTGGTACGACCGGCCCGACGACATCTTCGCCGTGGGACTCAACGGCGCCATCCTCCACTACGACGGCAGTGAATGGGCCGACCAGACCAACGACACCGACGTGCGTCTCTATGGTGTCTGGGGCAGTTCCGGTGACGATGTCTTCGCCGTGGGACTCAACGGCGCCATCCTCCACTACGACGGCACAACCTGGTCACCACAGACGAGCAATACCGGTCAGTATCTGCGTGCAGTCTGGGGAACCTCCGGCCAGGATGTGTACGCCGTGGGCGGTTTGGGCACCATCATCCATTACGACGGCACGAACTGGGCGCCGCTGACCAGTCATACCGACGAAGGGTTGTACGCCATCCACGGCCAGGGCAGTGACGATATCTACACCGTGGGCGTGGGCGGAACCGTACTGCATTACGACGGCGCCGACTGGAGTCGCGCCCTGCCCGAGGCCTTCGCTCCCAGCGCCTCGTTCCGTGGTGTCTGGCTCGATACCGACGGCGAGGTGTACGTGGCCGGTCTGGACGGCATCTTGATTTTTGGCGACGGATCGACCTGGTCCATTGTTGATGTCGACACCAATTTCGCCTTGTACGATCTGTGGGGAAACAGCAACGGCAATCTCTTCGCGGTGGGGTATGGTGGTGTGATCCTCTACGGTGGGCAGGAGAACTGGACCCTGCAACAGAGCGGCATCCAGGACTGGAGCAACGGAATCTGGGGACTGTCGAGCAAGGACGTCCACGTGGTGACCCAGTGGGGCGGCATCTTGCGATTCAGCCAGTGATTGCGGTGCATTTGACTTCCCGCGCTCAGGGCATTATACCTGAACACTCCCGTCCAACCTGAAGCAGCCGATTCCAAGGAGACGTCATGAGCAAGTACGAGTCCCTGCAGCCCCGGTCTGTTTGGCGGATTTTCGGAGAGATCTGCAAGGTCCCTCACGGTTCGGGCAACGAGACCGCAATCCAGAACATGTTCCGTGCCTGGGCCGAAAAACGAAACCTGGAGGTCAAATCGGACGACGTGGGCAACCTGCTCATCTCCATCCCCGCCAGCAAGGGACACGAGAAGGCCAAGCCGCTGCTGATCCAGGGGCACGTGGACATGGTGTGCGAGAAGAACAGCGACACCAAGCACGATTTCGAGAAGGACCCCATCAAGGTCCTGGTCCAGGGCGACTGGGTCACCGCCGACGGGACGACCCTCGGCGCCGACAACGGTATCGGCGTGGCCATGGGACTCGCCATCGCCGAGGAGAAGTCCCTGGTGCACGGACCGGTGGAGGTCCTGTTGACGGTGGACGAGGAGCGTGGCCTGACCGGCGCCGCCGGCGTGCAGATGGGCTTCTTCACGGCGCGCAAGATGATCAACCTCGATTCGGAAGAGGACACCGGCATCTTCATCGGTTGCGCCGGTGGCCGGGACAGCGATTTGACCCTGCTGAACAACCAGGCGCGCGCACCCATGAACAGCACCGGTCGCAAGATGACCATCAAGGGCCTGCTCGGGGGACACTCGGGTCTGGACATCGACAAGCACCGCGGCAACGCCATCAAGATTCTCACCCGCGCCCTGCTGGCCGCGGCTTCCGAGCTGGAACTCCGCATCGTGGAGATCAACGGCGGCAGCATGCGCAACGCCATCCCGCGCGAGGCCGAGGCGAAGGTGGTCGTCGACAAGGATCAGGGCCGGCAGTTCAAGAAGCTGGTGGAGAGCAGTGTGGCGCGGATCAAGCAGGAAGAACTGAACGGGACCGACGACGGTCTCGAGGTGGTGGTGAGCACGGTGCAGGCGCCGCGCTGTTTCAGCCTCGAATCGTCCCGGCGGACCCTGGACCTGCTGGCCGCCCTGCCCAACGGCGTGCTCGCCATGTCCGCGGACATAGCGGGTCTCGTGCAGTCCAGCTCCAACGTCGGCGTGGTGGCCACCAAGGGCGCCAAGGTGAGTATCGTCTGTTGCAGCCGCTCGTCGGTCATGTCCGATCTGGCGGGTATCGTGGAGCAGCACCTTGCCATCGGCCAGCTCGCCGGGGCCAAGGTGGAGCAGCCGGAAGGGTATCCCGGCTGGACTCCCAACCTGAAGTCACCGTTGCTGGCCGTCACCCGCAAGATGTACAAGAAGGCGTTCGGCAACGATCCGGAGCTGCTGGCCATTCATGCCGGTCTGGAGTGCGGATTGTTGACCGAGAAGTATCCGGATCTGGACATCGTGTCGTTCGGGCCGAACATTCGCGGAGCACATTCGCCGGACGAGAAGCTGAGTGTCAGCTCGACGCAGAAGATCTGGAAGCTGTTTGGAGCAGTGGTGAAGGAGCTAGCCTGACGAGTGAGGCGCCACACGGTGTGATGGGTAACTTTCTGTGGCGGAACGCCTTCGGGGTGTTCCGCCATTTTTCTCGCTTTTCCACGTCGGTTATCTACATGTTATCCACAAGCTTGATCCGTCATTCGCAGGTGACCCGCCAGCCCGCGGCATCGAGATAAGTGTGTCTTGCACAGCGCATTGAGGCGATTGTTAGAAAAATGTAGCAAATAAAAGAGCAGCGATAGGATCTTGATTGTCCACAGTTGTGGTAACCATACACATCCTCGACGGACAGACCTTCGACCTCGAAGGCGTGCGATCCATGCGCGAGAACCCGGGGCACGTGAACACGTCGCCGTTCACCAGCTACAACTGGCACGGCAAGGGCAACTTCGCCTCGCTGCTGGACGTGACGGTGCTCGGCGCCACCGAGGTGGAGGTGAACTTCAACGCCAACGTGGTGACCCATTCGGACGGCCGGCTGCTGCACGGCATCGGCGGCTGGCAGAACCGCCTGGCCGGCAAGTGCACCATCCTGCCCATCCCGTCCTGCCGCGACCGCATCCCGGTGGTCGTGGACGAGGTGACCACGCTGAGTGGACCCGGTGAACTCATCGATGTCATCGTCACCGAGCGGGGCATCGCCATCAATCCGTTAAGGGAGGATCTGCTGGCGAAGCTGCGGGGTTCATCGCTGCCTTTGCAGACCATCGCCGAACTCACGGGCGAAGTGGAGGAGATCTGCGGCGGGCCGCCGCGGAAGCCGGAGCT
>JBDRBC010000084.1:0-7633 GCA_043823125.1 bacterium
CACCCTGACCCTGCTGCGCATGCTGCGCCAGGACCGCACCGCCATCCTGCGCAGCTACGCGGTGCCGTTCCTGCTCATCTATGCCGTGCTCATCCTGGTGGCGCTGACCCTGGGCGCCGTGCTGGCGCGACGGCTGGCGCGACCCATCGAGTCGCTGGTGGCGAGTACCCGGCAAGTGGCGGCGGGTGATCTGACCACCCGGGTCGACGTCGACGCCCAGGGGGAAGTGGGCGATCTCGTGATCTCCTTCAACGCCATGGTCGAACGTCTGGACGAGCAGCGGCAAGAGCTGGCCCGACTGGAGCGGGTGGCCGCCTGGCGCGACCTGGCCCGCACCCTGGCCCACGAGATCAAGAATCCGCTGACGCCGATTCTGCTGGCCGTGCAGTCGGCGCACGAGAGTTACCGCGGCGACGACACGGCCCATCAGCAGATGCTGACCGACTGCGAGGAGATCGTTCACGAGGAGGTGGAGGGCTTGCGCTGTCTGGTGAAGGAGTTCTCCGAGTTCGCGCGGTTGCCCCAGCCCACGCCGCAGTCCGGCGACCTCGGTGAGTTGCTGGGCGAGATGGAGCGGTTGTACGGCGAGGAACGGGTGCTGGTGGAGCTGCCGGCTGCAGGACTCGAGGCCTGGTTCGACGCCGGTGAGCTGCGCCGCGCGCTGATCAATCTCGTGGACAACGGGTTGGCTGCCTGTGGTGAAGCGGGTGCGGTCGAGCGGGTCGTCATCGTCGCCCGGGAAACCACGGCCGGGATGGTGACCATCACCATCACCGACCAGGGCGGCGGCATCACCCCCGAGAACCTGCCACGAATCTTCGAGCCCAACTTCTCCACCAAGAAGGAGGGGATGGGGCTCGGCCTGCCCATCGTGGAAGGCATCATCAAGGGACACGGCGGGCGGATCCGGGCGCGGAGTGCGCCGTCAGAAGGCACCACCTTCACCATCGAGTTGCCGGCCAAGGCGCCGGCTGAGTAGTTGTCAGAGGAGTTGTCATGAACCACACGGTTCTCATCGTGGACGACGAGAAGAATATCCGACGCACCTTCGGCATGGTGTTGCGCGGCGAGGGATACGAGGTACGCGAGGCCGAGAGCGGTGAGGCCGGCCTCGAGTCGCTGACCAAGGAAAAGATCGACGTGGTCATCCTCGATATCCGGCTGCCAGGCAAGGACGGCCTGGAGGTGTTGCGCGAGATCAAGCGCGGCAATCCGGACCAGATGGTGATCATGATTTCCGGCCACGGCACCATCGCCACGGCGGTGGAGGCCACCCGCGAGGGGGCGTTCGACTTCCTCGAGAAACCGTGCAGCAAGGAGCGGGTCGTGCTGGCGGTGGGCAACGCCATCCGTATGGTCGCCATGGGGCGCGAGTACCGGCAACTCAAGGAGCGGGAGGCGGGCCGCCACGTCATGATCGGCGAATCGGAGCCGTTGCGCGCCATCCGGCATCAGATCGATCGCGCCGGTCCGAGTAATGCGCGTATACTCATTCATGGCGAGAGCGGCACCGGCAAGGAGCTGGTGGCAAGGGCCATCCACGCCGCCAGCGATCGACAAGGTGGGCCGTTCGTCAAGGTGAACTGCGCGGCCATTCCCGAGGAGCACATCGAGAGCGAGCTGTTCGGGGCGATGAAGGGGTCGTACACCGGCGCCACCGAGTCGCGCGACGGCAAGTTCCTGCAGGCCAACGGCGGCACCCTGTTCCTGGACGAGGTGGGCGACATGAGCCTGCGCGCCCAGGCCAAGGTGCTGCGAGCGTTGCAGGAGGGCGAGATCGAAAAGGTGGGCGACAACAAGACCCTGAAGGTCGACGTGCGGGTGCTGGCCGCCACCAACAAGGATCTGCAGGCCGCGGTGGCCGACGGACTCTTCCGCGAGGACCTGTTCTTCCGGCTCAACGTGGTGCCCATCGTGGTGCCGCCGTTAAGGGAGCGCCCGGACGACATCCCCTTGCTGGCGAGCTTTTTCCTGGAGCGGTACCGTCTGGAGAACAACCTGTCGCCGCGTGAGTTCGACGAGGAGTCGCTCAAGGTCCTGGCGCAGCTCCCGTGGCCGGGCAACGTGCGCGAGCTGAACAACGTCGTCGAGCGGCTGGTGATCATGGCGCCCGGTCCGAAACTTCGTCTGGCGGATCTGCAGCACGCGGGGTTGCTGGCCGGGGACAGGTCGGTGGCGACCGCCGGCGGTGTGGCCGACACCGAGAGCGGTTCGGGCATTCAGCCGTTGCCGTCGGCGGAGATCCTGGCCCTGGGCGGCCTCGTGGAGGCGCGCCGCCAGTTCGAGGCGGCCTGCATCCGCCAGAGTCTGCGCGCAGCCGAGGGGAACGTGTCCCAGGCGGCGCGGCTGCTCGGCATCGACCGCACGAACCTGCACAAGAAGATCCAGAGTTACGAGATCGATCCGGCCAAGGTGTGAATCCGATCTGGAGGGACAAGATGAATCGTCGCCCACTGCAGTTGTTGATGGTGCTCTTGCTGCTCGGCCTGGTTTCGCCCGCATCCGCCACTGGTGAGCCGGCGCCGGAACAGCCGGATCCCGACCGGTGGCAGGTGGGGCTCGATATCCTCAGCAGCCGCATCGACGCCACGGAGCTGCCCAGGAGCGACCCGGTGCAGGACGTGCAACTGGATCAATCCGCTGTCGGCGCAGCCCTGTATGCCGGCTACGATCTGACCGCGACCTTCCAGTTACGGCTGTACATCAGCGGTACGGTCCACGAGTCCACCGATCCGGATCGGGAGTTCAGGATGACGTCGGCCACCCTCGAGGCGGCCTATCGTTTTCGCGCGGGGCAACCGCTGCGGCCGTACCTGTTCGGCGGCGCCGGCGCCTTCAACTTGCGGAACAAGCAGGAATTCGACACCTATACGGCCGAAGGGGCCGGGGTGAGCTGTGGGGGCGGGTTGTACTACTTCTTGAGCCGGCACTTCGCCCTCCACCTCTCGGTGCGTGGCGAGTTCATCAACTGGAGCAAGACCAAGACGGAAGATCGTCGCCCGCCGGGGGAGATCGTACGGGAAGAGCGGAACATCGAGGACTCGGCGACCAGCGGGGAGTTCACGTTCGGGGCGGCTTACGAATTCTGATCTCGCAGGGCGCCGCCCTGAATCGGCGGCGCCCTGCGGCTGACATGGCTATTTATACAGACTCTTCAGACCACCCCAGGTGATCGGCGCTTCGTCCAGTGCGCAGGCAACGGGGCTGACGGCGGTCACATGGGCGGGATCGCCCTCCACACCACACTCGTCGCTGACGAAGCCGAACAGCAACACGGGGATATCCGTGTCGAGGTACGGCGTCAGGTCCACGTCCGAGGACGAGATGAAACCACCGTGGCCGCACGACCCCGGACGGGATTCACCATGATGCCCCAGCCCCAGTCCTCGAGGGTGCCGTGGTTGAGGGGGGCGATGGCGCCGGTGTTGGCGTAGGTGATCACGGTGCAGACATTATGCATGATCTCGCCACAGTCGAACACGGAACAGGCGTACAGCGGCTGCCGACTGATGTCGACCATCCGCACTCGGTACCGGTAGTTGGTATCGTCCGCGATATCCTGGTCCACGGCCTGATAGATCTGCAGGCCCGGCAGCCGCGGAAACACCACGTCGTTGACGAGGGTGGGTGCGCAGTCGATGCCGGCATACCGGTAGATATCGAAGCCGATGAACTCCGGCGCCCCACCGGGATCGGTGAAGGTGAATTCGAGGGAAACGCTGGCGCCGTTGTTGGTGGCGGTGAGTTCCCATGGGAAGGCGGAAACGGACCCGGCTCCCACCAGCATCACGACAGCGGACAAGCACACGGAAATGAACACTCTCTGAAAACAGTTCGCATCCAGGTGCATGGCATCTCGCCTTTCATTTTTGGTCGATGGGATTCGTTAGCTTTGGCTCGTGAGGCGTCTCCTTTCTGGTGGGGTTGGGCGCATGAGTATACAGCATGCCCGCCGCGGGATCTCGAATAATCCGGGCTGGCGCTGGTTACTGGTGGCCGGTGATGGGCGGCGGGGGGAGGGAGCCCCGGTTGTACCTTGATTCCCTGCGCTCCTGGTCTATAATGCGGCCAGCGAGGAACCGGCGGTTCCCGTCCTAAGAGTCGATGGCGCAGCCCGCTCCGGACTGTCAAACCTTTGTCGAATCAGCGCAAGGATCGATCCCTCATGGACTGTCCCAAGTGCAAGGTGACGATGCTGGTGGTGGAGTACGAGGGCGTCGAGCTCGACTACTGCCTCCAGTGCGAGGGCACCTGGTTCGACCAGGGCGAACTGGCGCTGCTGTTCGAGGACCTGGGCGCATCGGAGTTCGGCCCGCACCCCGAGCAGCTCGACGCGCTGCCCGAGGCAAAAACCCGCGAGAAGAAGCGGAAGTGTCCGGCCTGCGACAAGAAGATGCGCAAGGTGACGGTCGGGCCGCAAAACAACGTGCTGATCGACGCCTGTCCCCGGCAGCACGGGCTGTGGTTCGACGGCGAGGAGGTGGCGGAGCTGGCCCAGCAGGTCGTCGACGCCGGCTCCGACCTGTCCGACAAGGCCGTCGCGTTCATGGGACGGGTATTCCACAAGCAAGATTCGTCCACCGAGGCGGAGGGAGAGAAATAATGGGAGCGGCAGCTATCGGATTCCTGGTCCTTCTGGGCTTTCTCGTGATCCTGGTCTTCTGGGCCGTCGGCATCTACAACGCGCTGGTGCGGTTGCGCAACGCGGTGAAGGACGCCTGGGCACAGATCGACGTGCAGCTCAAGCGGCGCTACGACCTGATCCCGAACCTGATGGAGACCGTCAAGGGCTACATGACCCACGAGCGTGAAACCCTAGAGGCGGTGACCCAGGCGCGCGCCGCCGCGGCAGGCGCCACGACCATCCCCGACCGGATCCAGGCCGAGTCGGGTCTCACCGCCGCCCTCGGCCGCCTGTTCGCCGTGTCGGAGGCGTATCCCGACCTGAAGGCCAATACGAACTTCCTCGCCCTGCAGGAAGAGCTGACCAGCACCGAGAACA
This sequence comes from bacterium, assembly GCA_043823125.1. Classification (GTDB taxonomy): domain Bacteria; phylum Krumholzibacteriota; class Krumholzibacteriia; order LZORAL124-64-63; family LZORAL124-64-63; genus JBDRBC01. The sequence continues at coordinate 5,003 of JBDRBC010000084.1, forward strand.
AGATCAGCTTCGCGCGGCAGTTCTACAACGACACCGTCATGAACTTCAACAACAAGATCCAGATGTTCCCGGGCAACATCGTGGCGGGCATGTTCAGCTTCAAGGCCGGCGACTTCTTCGAGCTGGCGGATGAAGGCCAGCGCGAGGCGCCGAAGGTGAGCTTCTCCTGATCGTTTCGACCGGTCCTTTCAACCACGCCGGCGTTCCGCCACGGGACGCCGGCCGACCACAACCCTCACCGGCGGCAGGGTAACGGATGTTCGAGCAGATACGCGCCAACAAGCAGAAATCGGTCGTCCTCGTGATAATGATGGCCGTGCTGCTCGTGGTCCTCGGCTGGTTCCTGGCGGAGTACCTCTCCCCGGGCGCCGGCCTGTTCGGCATCCTGCTCGCCCTGGTGATCTGGTTCATCCTCACCCTGGTGGCGTATCACAGCGGCGACCAGATCTTCCTCTCCATGTCCGGCGCCAAGAAGATCGAGAAGGCCGACCTGCCGGTTCTGTGGAACGTCGTGGAGGAGATGACCATCGCCTCGGGCCTCGGCAAGATGCCCGCCGTGTACGTCATCGACGACGAGTCGCCCAACGCCTTCGCCACCGGCCGCAACGCCGACCGTGCCGCCGTCGCCGTGACCAGCGGCCTGCTGAAGATCTGCACCCGCGACGAGCTGCAAGGGGTCATCGCCCACGAACTGGGCCACATCAACAACCGCGACATCCTGCTCATGCTGTACGCCGGCGTGCTCGTGGGCGCCATCGCCATCCTGGCCGAGGTCGGCCTGCGTAGTTTCTGGTTCGGCGGCGGCCGTCGTTCGCGGCGCAGCAGCGGCGGCGAGGGGGGCGGGCAGCTCCAGTTGATCATCATAGTGGTGGCCATCGTGATGATGATCCTGACGCCGATCATCGCGCGGCTGATCTACTTCGCCATCTCGCGGAAACGGGAGTACCTGGCGGACGCCACGGCGGCCATGTACACGCGGTATCCGGAGGGGCTGGCCTCGGCGCTGGAGAAGCTGGCGGCGTCGCCGGCCAAGCTGGCCAAGGCTAATCGGGTGACGGCGCCCATGTACATCATCAATCCGGAGAAGAAGCAGGGCGCGGTGGCGGCGAACGCCACGGCGACGCATCCGCCGATCTCGGAGCGGGTGAAGATCTTGCGGTCGATGGGGGGGGCGACTTTCGCGGACTATGATGCGACTTACAAGAAGGTGCACGGGGGGCGGAGTGTGATTCCGGCGTCGGCGACCATGGTCGAGCAGAGGGTGGCGGAGCGTCGGGCGGCGGCGAAGGCCAAGGGTGACAAGTTTGTGAAGGATGTGGCTGAGACGGCGGTGGTGTTTGGGGCGGCGATGGAAGGTGGGAAGGCGTCGAGGAAGGCTCGTGGCGCGGCGGCCATGGCGGCTGCTGTGGAGACGGCGCCGGATACGGCGAAGGGCCGGGCGCGGGCGGTGGATGATTTCTTTTATCAGCAGGATGGGTATCGGGTTCTGGATTGTGCATGTGGGGCTACCTTGAAGGCGCCGCCGGGGTTGACGGCGACGAGGGTCAAGTGTCCGCATTGCGGGCGGGGGCATGAGCTGGCGGTTTTTCGGGAGTTGGAGGGGCGGGCTTAGTTGGACATTGGGTATGTTCACTTTGAGGTCTATTTGTTTCTCATCTTGGTTGTTCTTCATTTTGTCATCGTGAACTTGACTGTTGGATTTTTGTGCAGGGGTATCTGGATATCGCAGACCTGCAGAAATAACGTTAGGCAATAGGATTGATTATGAGCAGATTCGTATACATGACCCTGTATTCTATATGGCTGACTCTTCATTTTCTCATTGCTTCTGGATGTGGAGATAAACACCTACGCACTACATCAATAGATCCAATCGTTAACAAGGCCGTGATTTCTGCAGATAGTGTTGAAGTATTCGTTGTTGATGGTGCAATGGCATTTAATTATGACAAGGGTTTCATAGAAAAACCTGGGAGCGGTTTTGTTGACTTGTTAGGCGAACATTATGCAACTGAATATCTGGGATGTATGGACGAAGAGACAAGGCAAGATGTCGAAGAATTGATTTTGAATCCACGGAATTACAGTACAAGTATTTTAGCATGTGATTTCTGCCCTGGATATGGTTTGAGATATTGTTCCAGTGAAGACCCAGTTACCGTGCTGATTTGTCAATCATGTACGGTTATATCTATTCAAGACGAGACAGGTAATCGTCTTGATGGGGGTAATATACTGCCGTCTCAGAATAAATGGTCGCAGGTCATTGAGAAATTATTGGAAAGTAGGTAACTTAATATGAGTTGTGGATAACATTGCTGGCAGAGGACTGGGATGTTTCACGCTTTTCTGGGCTCCATACTAGTAACGCAATTACATATATCACTGTGCCTGTTGGTGGACCTATTAGAACCAAGGAGTGAGGTTTATGAAATCATCCATTTTATGCCTAATTGCGGTAGTGATTATCACGCAGTCTGTCCTTGCCGTACAGTTCGATGAAAGCGAATATCTCGCTCTCGAATTATCCGGTGAGATTCTGCCACCTGTCGAACTCGTTGCGAAAATCGCCGCTGATCTCGATGCCGTGAGAGAAAATGATTCATTCATGAGACGAATTGAAGTTCGTCC
>JBDRBC010000085.1:0-9590 GCA_043823125.1 bacterium
AGCTGCATTACGTGTTCTTCAACTGCAGCGCCATCTACGAGGCCACCGACTTTCTGGCCCAGCTCCAGATCCAGGCCACGGCCTCGGGACAACCGGAAACCGTCTGGATCCGGACCGATATCCTGCGGGCCCTGGAAGACGCCCAGACGAATCCCGATCAACGCTACCTGATTTTTCTCGACGAGTTCAATCGCTGTCGGGAGCTGGCGCGCAACGGCATCATGCCCGCGCTGGACGCCACGCGTAAGATGTTCAACCCGCTGACCGGGAGCACCATCGATATTCCGGACAACGTGCTCTGGGTGGCTGCCATCAACAACGGATCGCAGTTCAGCGGCACCACCAACGTGGATCCGGCTCAGCTCGATCGGTTCGCGCCGCTGAAGCTGCACTATCCGCCGCCGGACGAGGAGGTCCGGATCTTGATCCAGCGCCACCCCGGAGTGTCCCGAAAGCAAATCCGGCGGACAGTGAAGGCAGCCAACGCTGTCCGCAGCGATCAGAATCTCGGTGTCGACCTGAGTGTCCGCGCCACGGACGAGGTCTGCCTGTTGCTGGGGCACCCGAACTTTGCCGAACTCGGCGTTGACCCGTTACCCGAGCTGCTGCGCACCAGTTTCTGCGCCCGGTTCCCCGGCGACTGGGACGACGACACCAGCGACGCCGGCTTGATCTGGCAAACCGTCGTGCGCGCGTTGGAGCTGTAACCTCGGCATTGGGTCCTCCGGAAAGGAGTCTCGGACTTGTCTGCTCGTACGGGAATCTCGGCACCCAGGGCCGTTCAGCTTCTACTCGACGATCTGCACGCCCTGGGTCAGACGGACGGACTGGTCGAACTGGAACTGTTTGCCCAGGCGGACAGTGACGCTCTCGCCCAGATCGCCGCCGACCTCGGTGTTCGCCTCGGTACGGTGTCGCTGGAGTACGTGCTGGCGCTCCTGAAGGACGGCTCCCACCGGCGCGCTGCCATCTGCATCCAATCCCTGGCTGCATTTCGGACCGCGGACAGCCTGGCTGCCTGTGGCAAGCTCCTGTCCGGCAGTTTTCTGACGCCAATTCGGCTGGCGGCCCACTTCCTGGGGCTGTTCGGTGCGGTGGAACTGGAAGAGGATGCAAGTTTCCGCACCCGGCGGGTGTCGCGCTGCGTCCAGCTACTCGAGCCGCTCCTGCACCATCCGGGCAGCACCATTCAGGCCGAGGCGCTGTTCAGTCTGGCCCGTCTCGGCTGGCACGGCCTGGAGAACCGGCTGCACGGGCTGGTGGCGGACGACAAGCCGTCGTGCCGCCGACTCGCCCTGGAAGTCGTCTCGGAAACGCGCGACAACGAACACCTCGATCTGGTTCTGGGATGTTTCCGGGATGACGACACCGAAACCCGAGAACTGGCGGCCGAGACCGCCCTGGTTCTGCTGACCGAAATCGACTTCGCCAAGACGGCGACCGACCGTGTCGTGGCGGCGCTCGCCTCGGCAAGCCCGGGGGTGGCCGGCTACGTCCTGGCCGGTCTGGCGGAGTCCGTCCCGGATCGGTTCATGGCCGCGGCGGCGTCCGTGAGCCGGGCCGAGTCGTGGGTCACGCGGCGCGAAGCCGCCGCCGCGGTGGGCCGGAGCCGACACCCGGGCGCGATGCAACTGCTCCACGGCATCATCCGCAAGGACAGCGACGAGGATGTGCTCGACGCCGCACTGAAGGGTCTCGCCCGACTGGAGCCGGCCCCGGCGGCCGCCCTCGCCCTGGACAAACTCGACCATCACCACTGGAAAGTGCGCGCCGCCGCCACCTGGTGTCTGGGGCAGGTTCACGATCCCGCTCTGGTGGGTCGCCTGATCAAACGCACCCGCGACGAGGACAACGATGTGCGGCTGGCGGCGCTCCACGCCCTCGCCCGGTACGACGACGAGCGGGTGCCGGCCGAACTCATCTCGTCGCTCCAGGACACCAACGAGCAGGTGCGAACCGCGGCCGAAGGACTCCTGAGCGACGAGCCCGACAACGTGCCGAGTCTGGCCCGTCTGCCGGTGGCGCGGGATGGCCGGTGGGCGTGGGAACATGTTGTGGACCAGGTGCAGACGGTGCTGGCCTGGGGACAGCAGATCGGCAAGCTGCTCCTGGGCAAACCCGTGCGCATCTACCAGTACCGGCAAGGTCTGGGCCGCACGGGAGACAGCAAGCGGGCGGCCGTGGTGGAGATGGAGATCTCCGACACCCCCATCACCTGTGGACACCGCCACGGTGCCGACATCGTGCGGGGGCTCATTCTCCATGAGATCGGACACCACCTCTACGACATTCCGGAGCGTGGCCACAAGACCATGCGGGGGATCGCGCGCTCACGGGGGGTGGGCGAGATCTACGACATTCTGCGCGACGAGCGGCTGGAGCGGAAACTGCGGGCCCGCAACCGACAGTGGGGACGTTATCTGGACCGTCTGGCCTCGTACGCCTTCGCCCAGGGGGAGCAGTCGGTCAGTCTGGAACGCTACGCTGAGCTGGTGAAAGACACTCCCGAGAAAACGGCGGCGGCCATCCAGCAGGGAGAACTTCCCGGACGTCTGTTGCCGGTCTCGTCACTGGACGGTCGGCGTTCCGTGGCCCTCGATGTCCGGGGGGTGTTCCAGGTGCCGGGACTCGTCCCGCCGCTCCTGTTGTTCCTGACCGGCCTGCGGTGTCGGTTCGATGTCTCGCTGTGCCGTGACCCGAAGGTGGCGGCGGCCATCGCTGCCGTGCCGGGAAACCTGAAAGACCTCCCGCACCGGGAAGTGCTGAAGGTCGCCCAGACCATCGGCGACTTGATCGGCACTCGGGTACAGCAGCGGGCCGACCTGGCGCGTATGCAACAGCAGATGCAGACCCTCGGAGCAGGCGCGGTCCTGCTCGAACGCGCCCTGAGCCGTCTCGGCAGTTCCGGCCAGGTCCCGGACTGGGTGGCCGACCTGCTGACCGGTCCGGATGCCGGCAAGGTGCGTCAGGAACGCCGGTTGCCCCTGGCGCAGCAGAAGAGTACGGACCTCCGGACTTTTCACAAGCGCGCAGCGGGATCGGGCCCGCGTCTCTTCAACTGCAATCCCGGTCGGGAATTCGATTCCCTGGACCAGGAGGTGACCCTGTCGTTCGATGCCGATTTGCATGGACAGCTCGTGGCTTCCATCCACAAGCACGTTCGTCGGCTGCGCAGCTATTTCCAGCAGCTCGGCACCCGCAATGTGGACGAGTACGCCGCGCGTTCGGGTCGGCGACTGGATCTGGCGCGGGCGCGCCGTGGCGCCTTGTTGCGCCAGCCCAATCTACTGGTGGGAAGCCGCGAGGTGATCGATCCGGACCTGTACCTCGGCATCCTCATCGACCGTTCCGGCTCCATGCGCGGGCAGGAGCTGGCCCGGGCCAAGGCGTTCGGCGCCCTGGTCTGTGAAAGCGCTCGTCTGCTGCCGGGTATCGAGGGGCATGTCAACGCCTTCGATGACGACACGTTTTACACCCTGGGAGATTTCCGGAATAACGGCATCGCCGGGCTTACCGCCGGCGGCGGCAACAACGATGCCGGGGGACTGCAGCGTGCCGCCAGGCTCGCTTTCCAGAGCCACAAGGAAAACCGCCTGCTCATCATGATCAGTGACGGGATGCCCACGGCGTGCACCTTCGAGTCGTTGCAAAACCTGGTGTCGAGACTCACCAAAGAGTACGGCGTCGTCTGCGCGCAGGTGGCGGTCAGTTCCCTGGAGCAGATCGCCTTCCCGTCCTACGTCGATCTCGGCCGCTGTTCCTTCGACGAGTCCGTGGCCCGCTTCGGCAAGCTCCTGGTCCGCCTGACGACCCGGTGGCGCTGACGGGTCAGGAGCCGGGGCCAGACTTTTGAGCTGCAACCTGCAATAACCTTTGACGCCGTTCTGCTGGAATCGGCACCGGCGATCCCGTCGGTCGAGCGCATCTCGTTTCGCCCCGGCCCCCCTTTTTGGCGGACCGTCTCACACGGCTGCCAGGGATGGATGCCCCCGGTTGGACGAGGTCTGCAGTCCTCACCGGGACGCTGGGATATCCTTTTGAGGCCGTTGGGCCTCCCTGGGTCTGTGCCGGATGGTCGAGGGCGAAACGAATCGTTGCAGTCGTCCCACTCGAACTCGGGTTTCGCCGGTGCAATTCCAAACAGCAGGAGACGCCGGTCTGGCTGGCTTTCGCCAACGTCGCGCTTGGTTATTACCCTGGCAGCGCGAGTCCATCCGGACGGCCGTTGCGCCATCCGGGACTGCTCCGGTGAGAGACCGCGGCCGGAACCTCGTTCAGCATGAGGAACCTGTCAACATCCCCAATCTCTCCGACCGGTCCGGAGCCGGCGGGACAGGATCGCGACAACAAGATCCTGCCCGGGGCTGGGCTACGTTTTACGTCCAGTGGAGGAATTGATCTCCCGTCTGAGGCCGGATCGTGGGACCCGTCCACGCGAGGCTGGGATTCCTCCTCCCCAGCTCGGGGTCCTTCCGCGGGCCCCCCACCGGGCAGCCGTCAAGCTGCCGGCCGGTCCGTGATCGGTCTCTCGCGAAGAGTGTCCGACCGTCACCCCCGACCCGGAAGTGTCACGGTTGCCTCTGCCGGTTGCCCAGGCCGGATGAACTGACCGCGACGCGTGATCCGAGACCGTGACGGTCTGTCAGCGGTCGAATCACAGGGTGTGCTAGTCGTCGTGGCGAGTCGTTGTGACAGGTGTCAATAGCGAGAGGAAGATTTCGGCGGCGAAAGGCTGTGGTTTTCAGTGAGATCTCGGCAGACAGGGCCGCTTCAATTCAGGATCAAATAGCAGATGGTCATGTATCCCAGCGTCGCCCCCGCGTGGCTCAACAGCGCCGGCCACACCGACCCGAACCGCTCCCGGAGCCAGGCCCAGAACAGGCCCGCGACGAGAACCAGCAGCGTGAGCCCCATCACCACGGCCCACCCCTGGAACAGCAGACCGATGGTCAGGGTGTGATAGCCGGTGTAGGCCAGCGTGGTCAGGAGCAGGGTCCGCGCCCGCGGGGTGGTCTCCCGGAGGCGGTGGTGGATGAAGCCGCGCCAGAACAGCTCCTCCGCCACCCCGTTGCACAGGACCATGAACAAGATGAGCCAGACAAAGCGATCCGGATTGACGCCCCAATCGCCGAGGATCACCGTGAGTCGCCGGTGGTCTGGAAAAAAATCTGGATATAACTCGCGCAGCAGGACGAAACCGCCCACACACCCCGCGCACATGACCAGGCCGCATCCCAGTCCCGCGGCGATGCCCGGCCCGGGACGTGGCACCACCAGTCCGAGGTCGACCAGGTGACGCCGCCAGGATCGGCCCTCGGCCAGCAGCGCATACCCGGCGGGAGCCACCAGACAGATGCCCAGGTGATAGCAACCGAAGGTGGCCCAGACATCGTGCCACCGGGCAAGACAGAGCACCACTGTCAGGGGGGCGGCGATCAGGAAACACAGGGTGACGCGCACCAGCCGCCCCTTCAGTCGATGTACCCGAGGGCCCGCAACCGTTGCCGCTCTTCTTCGCTCAGCCGCTCCGGTTGGTCCAGCCCCCGATCGGTGAGCGGGTTCTCCCTGTCGAACAGCTCCCACAACCGAGCCTCGAGCCGGTCGACGATGTCCGGATAGTCCGCCGCGACATTGTCCGTCTCGCCCGGATCACGAGTCAGGTTGTACAGCTCCCGATGGTCCTGGTCGTTTTCCCGGAGCCACACCAGTTTCCAGGGCGGGTCCACGATAGTCTTGCTGTACCGGGTCTCGTCCGGGCCGTGTTCAGCCACGAGCAGGGACGATTGCCGGCTGCTCCGTCCCGCCATCTGCTCCAGCAGGCCGCGTCCGTCCAGCCCCTCCGGTACCGGCAGATTCGCCACTTCCAGCACCGTCGGCAGGATGTCCATGATGGAGACCCATTCCTCCTGTCTGGTTCCGGCGAACCGGTTGCCCGGCAGCTTGATCAGGAGCGGAACGTGCAGGACCTCCTGGTACGGCATGGAGTGAGCGTAGTAGAGGTCGTGCTCCCCCAGGTGCTCGCCGTGATCGGAGGTGAGGAGGATGAGCATGTCGTCGTAGAGACCGAGCTGCTTCAGGTGGCCGATGACATGGCCGACGTGGCTGTCCGCGTGGGTCACTCCGGCGGCGTATTGTTGCCGCGGGTAGTCCGGGTCGGTGATCCCGTCGAGCCAGGTATAGATCTCGGTGAAGCCCTTGAGCAGCGCATTGCGGTCGGACGCCAGGAACTCCGTCAACGGCTCGCCCGGCCCCCGGGCGTCGCCGTCGTAGTACATCTCGTCGAACGGCGCCGGCGAACTGTAGGGCGAGTGGATGTCGTAGTAGTGCAGCATCAAGAAGAACGGCACCTCGCGAAAGTTCTGGACGAATCTTTGCCCCATGCCGGTCACCTGTTTGGCGGCCTCCCCCAGGCCGTTGTCCACGAATCGATCGCCCACCTGGAATCCTCTGTCCATGCCGAAGCTGCCGGTCAAGAAGGAGATGGTGACGTAGGCGCCCGTGGCGTAGCCGGCTGCCGACAGCATCTCGGCCAGAGTTCGAATGTCCGGCCAGAGTCCGCCGCGCGTCCGCTGATAGAAACCGTGGCGGTACGGCAACAACCCGGTGAAGAGGGACGCGAAAGACGGTCCGGTCCACGGCGCCGTGGCGAGACAGCGGGAAAAGTAGACCCCGTCACGCGCCAGGGCGTCGATGTTGGGTGTCTGCAACCACTCCATGCCGGCGAAATGCAGGTAATCGCCACGCCAGGTGTCCAGACCGAAAATCAGCACACTGGGTCGCGGCGTTTCCGTTTCGGCCGTCGCCTCGTCCGCCGGACGATTCGACCGCACCAGCCACGCCAGCGCCACCCCCAGCACGAGCACGACGAGCAGACCGGCCGTCCATATCTGTTTGGGCATGTGTCTCCGTTTCCACCGGGTTGCAAGAACTCGGATTCCGGGGAATCACCCCGGTGATACCGAATGTACCGCCAGCGACTCCAACCCACAAGACAAGGCCGACTCACGTGGAGCCGGCCTTGCTCTATCTATCCAGAAAATCCATTCGAAACCGCGATCCGGAATCCGGGCCGCGGAGAACAGGTCACCGGTCCCCGAGATACGCGGCGTGGACCCGCGCCTGTGCGCGTTCGATGGCTTCGCGTGCGCGCTCCCGGTCGACTTCCTGTTCATGGGCGTGCATCCGCTTCCGGGCGCGATCCAGGGCCGCCTTGGCGCGCTCCAGATCTATCTCGCCGGCCATCTCGCACGCATCACACAAGATGGACACGTTGTTGTTGGAGACCTCGACGAATCCGCCGGTCACGGACATGTACAGTTCCTTGCTGTCGACTCCCGATTCCGCCGTGCGGATGGTGACGACCCCCGAAACCAGCCCCGTGACCAGGGGCGCGTGATTGGCCCAGATACCGAGGTACCCCTCGCTACCCGGCAGCACCACCGACACCGCTTCGGATTCGAAAGCGGTCTTTTCCGGCGTGACGATGGTGACCGTGAAGGACTTCGCCATTCTGCGCTTCTCCTCGTCTTACCCCTCGGCCTGCATCTTCTCGTAATTTTCCTGCACATCCTCGATGGCGGCGCACATGTAGAAGCACTGCTCGGGAATGTGGTCGTACTCGCCGTCGGCCAGGCCCTTGAAGCTGCGAATGGTGTCTTCCAGCTTCACGTAGACCCCCTTGCGGCCGGTGAACGCCTCGGCCACCTTAAACGGCTGCGACAGGAACTTCTGGATCTTCCGCGCCCGCTCGACGATGACCTTGTCGTCGTCGCTCAGCTCGTCCATGCCGAGAATGGCGATGATGTCCTGCAGGTCCTTGTATCGCTGCAGGTACAGCTGCACCTGGCGGGCCGTGTTGTAGTGCTCCTCGCCCAGAATCCGCGGATCCAGGATCCGGCTGGTGGAGTCGAGGGGGTCCACCGCGGGATAGATGCCCAGCTCGGAGATCTGCCGTGAAAGCACCGTGGTGGCGTCCAGATGGCTGAACGCCGTGGCCGGCGCCGGGTCGGTCAAATCGTCGGCCGGCACGTAGATGGCCTGCACCGAGGTGATGGAGCCCTTGCGGGTCGAGGTGATCCGCTCCTGCAGCTCGCCCATCTCGGTGGCCAGGGTCGGCTGGTAACCCACGGCGGACGGCATCCGGCCCAGCAGGGCGGACACCTCGGAACCGGCCTGGGTGAACCGGAAGATGTTGTCGATGAACAGCAGCACGTCCTGGCCCATCTCGTCGCGGAAGTGTTCGGCCATGGTCAAGGCCGAAAGTCCCACCCGCAGACGAGCGCCCGGCGGTTCGTTCATCTGACCGAACACCAGGGCGGTGTTGTTGATCACGCCCGACTCGGTCATCTCCAGCCAGAGGTCGTTACCCTCACGGGTCCGTTCGCCCACGCCGGAGAAGACGGAGTAGCCGCCGTGCTCCTTGGCGATGGAGTCGATGAGTTCCATCACGATGACCGTCTTGCCCACGCCGGCGCCGCCGAACAGGCCGACCTTGCCGCCCTTGGCGTAGGGCGCCAGCAGGTCCACGACCTTGATGCCGGTCTCGAAGATCTCGTTGGCGACACCCTGGTCGGTTAATGGCGGAGGCGCCCGGTGGATCGGGGCCCTCTTGTCCGGTTCGGGCAGGTCGCCCTTGCTGTCGAGCGGCTTGCCGAGCAGGTTGAAGAGACGGCCGAGGCACTGCTTGCCCACGGGTACGGAGATGGGGGCGCCGGTGTCCAGGCCCTTCATCCCGCGCACCAGACCGTCGGTGGAGTCCATGGCGATGGTCCGCACCACGTTGTTGCCGGTGTGCTGGGCCACCTCGGTGATCAGGTCGATGCCCCGCTCGTCATCCTTGATGTGGATGGCGTTCAGCATCTCCGGCAGATGATCGGAATCGAACTCCAGGTCCACCGTTGGTCCAATGACCTGCAGGATTTTTCCGTAGTTCTCGGCCATTTTCCTCTCCTTGATCTCAACACAAAGAGGTCTTGGGTTGTCAGCGGGTCTCTCTAGAGGGCATTCGCCCCGCCCACGATATCACTCAACTCCGAGGTGATGGCTGCTTGTCTTTCCCGGTTGCGCTGCATCGTCAAAGCCTCGATGAGCTCGCCGGCGTTTTCGGTGGCGGCAGCCATGCTGGTCATGCGTGCTGCGTGCTCGCTGGTGAATGCTTCGCTCAGGGTCATGAACACCCGGTTCTTCAGGTAGAGCGGCAGCAGCAACCGATACAGCTCTTCCTGGTCGGGTTCCCAGATGTAATCCAGCGCCGGACCCTCGCTGGCCGCATCGTCCGCCGGTTCTTCCTCGGCGACAATGGGGAGCAGTTGCAGGCGGACCGGAGTCTGCCGCATGGTGCTGACGAACCGGGAGTACACCAGCACCACTTCGTCGAAGGTACCGTCCAGGAACGAGTTCACCGTCTGGTCGCCGACCTGGCGCGCCCGGTCGGCGGAGGCGTCACCGGCAAAATCGACGTGCTCGGCGAAGATGGTGTATTCGCGGCGCTTGAAGTAGTCCCGCGCCTTCTTGCCCACGGAGTAGATCTCGGTCTCGACCCACTCCGCGATGGAATCATCCGCAGCAACCCGGGTCAGTTTGAGGATGTT
>JBDRBC010000086.1:0-11225 GCA_043823125.1 bacterium
CGGGAAGCGGCGATGGCGGCCATCTTCTCCCGGTCCACGAAGTTCTTGATCACCATCACCGGGACGATGAAGCCGGCGATCATCACGGACAGGCAGATCACCGTGACCCCGCTGACCCGAATTAATCAGATAGAAGAGCACTAGCACAGGCTGTTCGACCGATCCAGCAGGGTATTGAATTCAGAGAGTCAGGTTTGGCCTTGATGAGCCCGTCAACCGGTACAATGCATTGCCGAAGCCCGCGCGATGGCCGCGAACATCTCCTTGCCCACCACCGGCTTGGCCAGGAAATCGTTCATGCCGGCGGCCTCGCACTGCTTGCGGTCCTCTTCCAGGGTGTGGGCCGTCAGCGCGATGATGGGCAGGTCGCAATATCGGGTCGGGGAATTCCGGATCCGCCGGGTCGCCTCGAAGCCGTTCATGACCGGCATCTGGATATCCATCAACACCAGATCGAACTCGTCCTGCTCCAGGCAGTCCAGCGCCTCCTGACCGTTGTTGGCGATGGTGATCTGATGTCCGGCGCGTTCGAGGATGCCGCAGGCCACCCGCTGGTTGATGACCACATCCTCCACGAGCAGGATGCGTCGATTGGCCGAGTCGGCTGGTTGCCGGGAAGGTGCTGGTGCCTCGCTTGTCAAATCGGCCACCCGCTCGGGAGCCGCCACGGCTTCCGGTGGCCTGGTAGCCGCGGATTCAGACTGTTCCGCCAGACCGAAGACCGCCGTGAAAATGAAGGTGCTGCCCTGGCCGAGCTCGCTCTCCACCCGGATGGCGCCGTTCATCAAGGTCAGCAGTTGCCGGCAGAAGGACAGGCCGATGCCGGTGCCGCCGAAATCCCGGGTGTAGGAGCCGTCCACCTGACGGAAGCTGTCGAAGATGGTCTCCAGATTTTCCTCGGAGATGCCGATCCCCGTGTCTTTCACCGTGAACTGCAGGCGGACCTGGGGAGTGTCGCCGTCCGCCGCCGCCGTCTTCCGGTCGTCTGCCGCCGCCTGGTCGTCTGCTGCCGCCTGGTCGTCTGCTGCCGCTGTCACCACTTCGTGCCGGACCGCGATCTCGATCCGCCCCGTTTCGGTGAACTTGATGGCGTTGCCCACCACCTGTTTCAGGATATTCCGCAGACTGTTCGAGTCGCCCTTCAACCGGGCGGGAAGATCGGGATGGAGGTCCAGGACGAAATCGAGCCCCCGGTCGCGTGCTTCGGCGCCGGGGGTGGTGAAGCAGTCGTTCAGCAGCTTCGGCAGCACGAACGCGCTTTCGTTCAGGTCGAGACTGCCGGATTCCAGTCGCGAGAAATCGAGCACGTTGTTCATGATCTCGAGCAGATCCTCCGCCGAGGTCTTCACGATGATCAGCTGCTCCCGTTGCTCACGGGTGAGTTCCGAGTCCAGGGTGATGGCGGTCATGCCGAGGATGCCGTTCATGGGAGTCCGGAACTCATGGCTGATGTTGGCCAGGAATTCACTCTTGACCCGATTGGCTTCCTTGGCCGCCAGCATGGCCTGGCGCATGGCCTCCCCGGCCTTCTTGCGCACCCGCAGTTCCTGGCGGAGGCGCAGGTTCCTGATCCGGATCGCCTTGGTGCGCAGCAGGTGGATCGTGACGATGATGGTCAGCACCAGAGCCAGGACGGTCAATCGGAACCAGCCGGCCTGCCAGAACGGCGGCGTGACGGAGATGCGCAACGAAACGCCCTCCTCGTTCCAGACGGCGTCACTGTTGGCGGCCTTGACCTTGAAGGTGTAGTCACCCGGCGGCAGGCTGGTGTAGGTGGCGAAGCGCCGATTGCCGACGTAGTTCCAGTCCTTGTCGAATCCCGCCATCATGTAGGCGTAGTGGTTCTGCTCGGGTGCGACGTAATGCAACCCGGCGAACTCGAAGGAAAAGAAGTTCTCCCGGTACGAGAGCCGCAGAGACTCCGTGTCGGTGATGGGCCGAGTCAGGATGACCGAGTTGTTGATCTCGGCACCCACCACCACCGACTTGTTGAACAGCTGGAAGTCCGTGATCACCACCGGCGGTGTGTGCGAGTTATCGGTGATCTGCTCCGGGAAGAAGGCGTTCAGTCCGTTGATGCCGCCGAAGAACATCTCGCCGGACCGGCTCCGATAATAGGCGCCGCCGTTGAATTCGTTGCACTGCAGGCCGTCGTGCGCGTCGTAGTTGGTGAAGGTCTCCGTGAACGGGTCGAACCGTGACAGTCCGTTGTTGGTGCTGAGCCAGAGGCAGCCCTGATCGTCTTCCAGGATGCCGTAGATGGCGTTGCTCGGCAGGCCGTCCTTGGTAGTGTAGCTCGTGAAGACATCGCTCTGGCGATCGAACCGGTTGAGTCCGCCGGCGAAGGTCCCGATCCAGAGCATCCCGTCGCTGGTTTCGTGGATGGAGAAGACGTGGTCCTCGCTCAGGCTGGTGGGATCCGCGGGGTTGTTCCGGTAACAGCGGAACGTGCCGGTAGCGCGGTCGAAGCGATTCAGGCCGCCCCCCTCGGTGCCGATCCAGAGCAGCTCGCCCGCTTCGTCCTCGTCCTCGAAGATGATCCGGATGATGTCGTTGCTCAGGCTGGTGGGATCCTGCAGAACCGACGTGTAGTGGCTGAAATTGCCGGTCTCGCGCTCTAAGCGATCGAGCCCGCTGCCGTAGGTGCCGATCCAGAGCGACCCGGAGCGATCCTCGAAAATGGTGCGCAGCTCGTTGCTGTTGATGCTCTCGGGATTGTTCGGATCCGCCAGGTACCGGGTGATCTGTCCGGTTTCCGGGTCGAGCCGGTTGAGCCCGCCGCCGTGGGTGCCGACCCACAGGGTGTGTGACCGGTCCTCGAACACGCAACGCACGGTGTTGCTGCTCAGGCTGCCGGGATCATACGGATCGTGGCGATAATTGGTGACCTCGTGTTGATCCCGGTGGACACAGTCCAGCCCGCCGCCGTGACTGCCGACCCAGAGCGCACCGGTGAAATCCTCGCACATGGTCCAGATGATGGGATGGTTCAAGGCGCCGGGGTCGGTGGGATCGAACTGGAGGTGAGTGAACGCCTTTTTCTCCAGCAGGACCTTGTTGGCGCCCCCGCCGTAGGTCCCGATCCAGAGCACGCCGGAGAGGTCCGGATACAGTGCGTAGACGTTGTCGTGACTCAGGCTGGTGGGATCGCTGGGATCGTTGACGAAGTTGGTGAAGGCGCCGGTGGTCTTGTCGAAACGGGACAGTCCGGCAGCGGTGCCGATCCAGAGGGCGCCACTGCCGTCGGCGCAGATGCTCTGGACCTCGTCGTGAATCAAGCTGTTCGGATCCTCGGATTCGTGCTGGTAGTGGACGAAACGCCGGGTGTCAGGGTCGTAGCGATTCAGTCCGCCGCCCTGGGTGGCGATCCAGAGGGCGCCGTCCCGATCCTCGAAGATAGCCCTGACCTGGCCGCGGCTGAGGCTCGTCGGATCGGCGGGATCAGGTCGGAAATGACGGAAGCGCAACCGCGGGGGGTTTGCCGGATCGGTGGTGAACTCCCCGCTGGACGGCAACAGGACCTGGTCGAGTCCATGTTCGGTGCCGATCCAGAGGGCTCCCGATCGATCCTGGCAAAGACAGTGAACCGTGTCGTGGCCGAGACTGGTGTCGTCGTCGGCATCGTGTCGGAAGTGCTGAAAGGTCGACGTCGGGGGGTGCAAGCGGTTGAGCCCGCCGTCCGTCCCCACCCAGATGGCGCCGGCGGCGTCCTCGAGCAGGGCATTGACGTTCTTGTCGCTCAGCGATCCCGGTACGGAGGGATCCGCCTGGAAGCGGGTGAATTCACCACATGACGGGTCGTAACGATTGAGTCCGGCGTGGAAGGTCCCGATCCAGAGTTGCCCGGTCCGGTCCTCCAGCAAGGCGGTGATGTCGTTGTAGCTGAGGCTGTTGGGATCCTCTGAATCCCGACTGAAGATGTCGAAGGAGTATCCGTCGTAGCGGTTCAGACCATCCTCGGTCCCGAACCACATGAATCCCCGGCGGTCCTGGAGGATCACCTTGACGATGCTCTGGGACAGGCCCTCATCCAGGGATATCTGCTCGAAGTCATACTGATTGTTCGCGGCGCAGCGGCTCGGCGCTCCGGCCACCACGAGACCGATCAGGAGCAGGAACAGGCCCGGGACACAAAGAGAACGCCGGATCAATGGACTCCCGTACATCGATACCCACCTCGGTTGGCTCCAAGACGTATTCGATCATTGCCGGATCATTCTGGGTATCGTCAATTCTGGTCAGGATTCAACTGGATTTTACCGGGTTTTCCAGACAGCGCCGGCTCACGGCGCGCCGTCGGCTGGAATTCGCCCCTGGAAATTCGGCCCTGGATATTCACCCGGCTTGGCTTACAATATCGTCTGGCTCTCTCGTCGTCCCCGTTCGCCTGTTATCTCCTGCGAAAGGCCGGACCCCCATGGCGCGTACGCAAGGCTGTTTCAAAACCGGGATGCTCGGCTGTCTCGGTCTGCTGGTGATCGTCGTCCTGTTCGTGGGCATCACGGCCCTGGTGGCCTGGCGTGGGGTGGAGAAGCAGGAGATCGAGAAACGGCAACGCACGCCCGTAATGGCCAGCCCCGAGATGGTGGCAGAGCCGAGGTTGGACAGTCGGGAAACGGACGGACAGATCATCAGAGGCGAGCGTAACCTCGGCGTGCCGCCGACGCCGGGCCGGGTCGTGCTCGATCTCGGCCAGGGAGAGTTCGAGATCCTGCCCGCCCAGCCTGGTGAGGGCCTGAGTGTCGAGGCGAGGTACGACAAGGAAGTGTATGAGCTGAAAGAGCACCTCGAGACCATGCCCGATTCCTCCTGGGTCTATCATCTGCGTTTCGAGCGCACCATGCCGGGCTTGCAAGCCATCTTCCGGGCCTTGATGGGCGGCGATACCGACTGCTGGGTTCATGTCTACTTGCCGCCGGACATCCCTCTGGCCCTGGAGTTGAACCTGGAAGCCGGAGGGGTGGAGACCGATCTCGGCGGGCTCTGGCTCACCGAGGCGGACATCAACTTCTCCAAGGGCGGTTTCGCCCTGGACATCAGCCAGCCGTTGCGGGAGCCCATGGAGCGGCTCTCCATCCGGGGCCGCATGGGCGGCTTCGAGGCGGACGACCTGGGCAACGCCAGCCCCCGCCTTCTGGATCTGGACTTCGCCATGGGCGGCGCCGACATCGATCTGACCGGCCTCTGGCTCCAGGACGCCGATATCCGGCTGAAGATCCGCATGGGCGGTATGGCCGTCCGGGTGCCGCAAGACTGTCGACTGGAGGGCGTCCCCATGTCGGGCGCCAGGTTGACCCGTGACGACGCGGAAGTGCCCCCGCCACTCTTGCGGTTCGATGTGTCCGAGAGCATGGGAGAGATCGAGTTCCATTGATTCGCCTGCTCTCGTTTTTCCTCTGCCTGCTCGCGGTGACGTGGGTACAAGACGCCGCCGGTACGGAACCGACGGCCACTCAAGTGTCCGGCCAGGCGGCAACTGACGACGTACCGTCCGGTTCCTTCCCGGCCGCCGTTCTGGATTCCCTGGTCCGCAATCACGGCCTGCAGCTCGTGGACACCACCCTCTACTATGCCGACGTGATCGAGGTACCCGGCGCGGCACTCCGGCGCGTGGCGGAACCGGCCCGGATCGAACTCGACGCCCTCACGGTCTCCCAGCGTGACGCGGGGTCGGTGGCCGAGCTGGCGCCGTTGCTGCCCGGTACTCGCCAGAGCGTCAACTCCCGTGGCGAGAGCCAGTTCATGGTGCGTGGCGCCTCCGAGCGGCACCTGCGTCTCTCTTGGGATGGCATGCCTCTCAACGTGCCGTGGGACGAGCGGACAGACCTCGGCCTGGTGCCGGCCGGTATCATTGGTGGCGGCAGGGGGGCTGGCGGAATGGTCGGAGTTTTGGGAGTTGGTGGTGTTCTGGACGGCGCCAACGCCCTGGCTGGCGCCATCGATCTGGCGCCCACGGCGCCGTTTGCCGCCGGTTCGGAATCGCCGGGTCGGGACACGCGACTGGTGTTCCGGGCTGGCCAGGCCGAGCAGCTCGGGCTGGACCTGTCTCACCGACAGAACAGTGGCAACTGGAGCTGGCAGGTCGGCCTGACCCACCGGGAGCGAGCCGGCTTCCTGCTCCCCGGGGATTTCACGGCTCCGTTCAATCAGACCGGCCGGATCCGGACCAACAGTGACCTCGAGCAGAACGCCGTGTTGCTCCGCGCCGGTCGAGCGCTGGCCGGTCGGGGGTCGGTCCGGCTCAGTGTGTTCGGTGCCGACGGCAGCAAGGGGGTGCCGCCCGAGACCCACCTCGCCGACGGGGCGCGATACTGGCGATACCCCCTTGTACGACGCGGCATGGTCGGCCTGGCGCTGGATCTGCCGCCGGCGGCGGCGGGCGGCTGGGACCTGCAATTCCGACTGTCATTCGATTCGTTCCGGCAAGAGATCCGCGCCTACGACGACGCCTCCTATTCGAACCACAATCTGGCAGTCGGAGACGACTTCGAGACGGACCAGGATCGTACGGGCTTCTTCCGGTGGCGGATGACACGCCCTTCAGGTGAATCCGGCTGGTTGGCCTGGCAGGTGGACAGCCGGTACTCCCGGCACCGGGAGACAGACATTGTAGGAGGGCCGGAACAGCGTTATGCCCAGTGGCTCGGCTCGCTGGTGGTCGAGACGGCGTTCCAGCCCGCCGTCCACTGGCGACAACGGATCGGCGCCGGGTTCGAGTTCGCCGACACACCCGAGACCGGCGATGTAGCGGCCCGCAAACGCCGCGACGCCGTGGTAGCGCACTGGCGCCTGGAACGCGCCGTCGGTCAACGGAGCGAGCTGTCCGTCGCCCTGTCCCGCCGCAGCCGGTTCCCGGCCATGCGCGAGCTGTTCTCCGGCGCTCTCGGCCGGTTCATCCCCAATCCCGACCTGGTTCCCGAGCGACAGGATCTCCTGGAACTCGGTTTTTCCACCGGTGGCGACCGGTGGCAACTCGCAGTCATCGGTTTCGCCGGCTGGCTCGATGGCGCCATCGAAAAGGTGGTCGTCGGCTCCACTCGGCAGTACACCCGGGTGAACCGGGACCACCTGCGCAACCTCGGCCTGGAACTGGTGGGGGAGTGGCGTCCGCACCCGGGCTGGACCGTTTCGGCGCACCACACGGTGCTGCAGGTCCGCAGCAAGGTCAACGATCGCTTCACCGGCCCGGCGGAGGATCGACCGGACTACCTTTCTTACCTGGCATTGGGCTGGGTCTCCCCGGCCGGACCCAGTCTGGCGCTGGAACTGGAGGGCACCGGCCCGCGGTTCTCGGCCGACGTGACGGACGAGCAGGACGGGTTGCGCCGGTTGCCGGCGTCGGCCAGCGTCAACCTGCGCGCGGGATACGCCCTGTCGAGCAGTTTCCTCTCCCTCGATCACCTGGAGCTGTTCCTGCGCCTGAACAACCTGCTGGACGACACCGGTTGGAGTCAGGTCGGCCTGCCGACGGCGGGGCGGATGATTGCTGGTGGCGTGAAGGCGGCCGTGGGACAATAGCCGGTACCCGATCCTGCCGAGGCCCTGGAAATGGATGGTCAGGGCTGGGGTCGAATCACCTGCCTGAGGAGGGCAAACCATGAAGAGGAATTCGGGAGTACTGCTGTTCTGTCTCCTGCTCGTGGTCCACGGATCGGCGGTGGCGAGCGGGCTGGAAACCGACACCCTGTCCACGGCTGCCGGGGACTTGCAGATAACCTTCGTCGGTCACGGTTCCTTGATGTTCACGTTTGCCGGCAAGATCATCCACGTGGATCCGTTCAGCCAGCTGGCGGACTATTCGACCTTGCCGCCGGCCGACCTGGTGCTGATCACTCACGAGCACCGGGATCATCTCGACCCGGACGCGCTGCAGCACGTGCGCACCGACAGCACGGCGGTGGTCCTGACCGCCACCTGCGCATCGCAGCTCGACGGCGGGATCGTTTTGAACAACGGGGATGAACAAACCGTGATGGGATTGGAGATCGAAGCGGTTCCGGCCTACAACATCCAGCACAAGCGCCCGGATGGTCAGCCGTTCCATCCGCCGGGAATCGGCAACGGTTACGTGGTCACCTTCGGGGACAAACGGGTGTACATAGCCGGAGATACCGAAAACATTCCCGAGATGCGGCAGCTCGAGGACATCGATATGGCGTTCTTGCCCATGAACCTGCCCTACACCATGACCCCGGAGATGGTGGCCGAAGCGGCGACGGTTTTCCGGCCGGCGATTCTTTACCCGTATCACTTCGGCGACACCGATACCGGGCTGCTCCTGGACCTGCTGGCCGACATCAACGGTGTCGAGGTGCGTATCCGGCAGATGCAGTGATCGCAGATTCAGTAGCAGTCCGCTACTCCGCTCCACGACAAGCGGGCTCCGGCAGTCGCCCGGAGCCCGCTTGATCCAACATTCAGAATCCGTCAGCGCGACGGAGTTCTCTGCTATTCGCTCAAGGCCTCCATGGTCAACGGATCCCGCAATGGCAGCAGGGTCGGCTCGCCGCCCGCCAGACCGGTCAGGCTGACATCGTGTTTTCCATCGCCGAGTTTGGCGTCGGCCACCTTGCCCACGATGAGGAAAGTCATCCGTTCCGGATCGAGCAGTCGCTGGGCCACCCTTTGTACGTCATCGGCCGTGACGGCGGCGATGCGGTCGCGGTACTCGGCATAGTAGTCCGGGTCACGCTGCCAGCGGCCGGTCAGCTCCTCCATGGCGAGGGCGCCAGCGATGGCGCCCGCGGTCTCGAACCCGGTGGGCAACGACTCGATGAAACTGTTCTTGGCGATGAGCAGCTCGTCTTCGGTGACCAGCTCCTCGCGGATGCGCCGCACCTCGGTCAGGGCGATATCGATGGCGAAGGCGGTGGAGCGCACCTTGGTCTGGAAGGCCGCGCGCCACGGATCGGCGTAGTACACGCCCTGGCCCAGAGCTGCGCGGACCGAATAGGCCAGCCCCTCGTCCGAACGGATACGGTTGACCAGCCGCGACGTGAACCCGCCGCCGCCGAGAACATCGTTCATCACCAGGGCGGCGTACCAGTCCGGGTCGTACCGGTCCAGGGACGGGATGCCGAGACAGATCCGCGCCTGATTCACATCCTTGTCCACGGCGTACCAGCCGGGATCCGCCGGCGCCGTGGGGGCGGCCGGCGGGCCGGGATTCTCGCCCGGAACCGGCCAGTCGGCGAAGGCCGCCTCCAGTTTGCCGAGCATCTCGTCGCGATCGAAGTTGCCGGAGACCGCCAGCAAGAAGTTGGCCGGTCCCACGTACTGCCGGTGCAACGCCACCAGGTCGTCACGGGTGAAGCTCGTGATGGAGGCCTCGGTGGACCAGCGGTTGGTCCAGTGATCCGCACCGTGGATCAGGTAGCTCCACTCGCGTCGTTCGATGTCGGCCGTGTCGTCGTTGCGTTGCTTCATGTCCTGCAGGACCTGGTCCCGCGCCAGCTGCAGTCGATCCTCCTGGAACGCGGGCTCCTTCAGACAGCCCACGAGCAGTTCGAGCCCGGCGTCCAGATCCTTGGCCAGCAGGTTCAGGCTGACGAACGACTCGGCCGGGCCGGTGCGGATGCCGCCCATGCCCATCATGCCCCGCCGTCCGCCGCCCATGCCGGAGGTGAGCTGGGCGCCCAGTTGCGCCACCCGATCCTCCAGCTCTTCGGCACTGAACGCGGCATTGCCGCCGCGGGTGAGCTGACGGACCATGATGCCGCCCAGGCCCTCCTTGCCGGCCGGATCCTGGTCCGGCCCCAACCGCATCACCACGTGGATGTTCACCAGCGGCAGGCTCAGATCGGGCACCAGGTAAGCGACCACGCCGTTGTCCAGGGTGGCGCGGTAGTCCGCCGCGCTGGGTGGGTCGTACTGCAGTTCAGGGAATTTCAGACCTTCCGGCCGGTCGGGGATGTCTCCCGCGATGGCCGCGTCGGCTATCGGAAAAAGCGGAACCAGCACCACGAACGCGAGGAGCGCCGTGGCCACTGTCTTCAAGACTCGCGTGTTCGGAAAACACTGCATGATGGACCTCCTTCGCGTCAGTCGTTCTGCCCTTCCAGGGCGGTGAGTTTCTCCTGGGCCTTGCCGCGCATGTAGTCCAGCGCCGGTTGCATCTCGGCGGGGGCCTGACTTCCCATACCCTCGAGGCGGCCGAGCATTTGCTGGACCTCGGCCGTAGTGGTCATGCCGTCGAGGCGGGCCAGGGATTGCTTGACCATCTGCTTGGCCTGGGGCGGCAGGGCGGCCAAAGCCGGATCCTCCGGTTCGGCGCCCTCGCTCCGGGTCCAGATGGCGACGGCGCGGTTCGTCTGGTCGAAGTACTTCTTGGCCACCTGCTGCACATCTTCGGTGGTGACGGCCTGGATGGCCTGGTCGATGCGCTCGGCATCACGCCAGGAACCGCGCGCCTCGGCCATGCCGAAGCGGATCATCTGGAAGAAGTTGCCGTCGAGCCGGCGGTAGGTGCGGGTCAGGTAGCGGTTCTTGACGCTCTGCAGCTCCTCGGCCGCCACCGCCGTTTGCTGGAGCGCCGCGATCTCGGCGTGGATCGCCTGTTCCAGCTCCTCGGGGGTGTGACCTTCCTTGCAGTCGGCCTCGATCTCGAACATGCCCTCGTACTTGCGGGCGTCCGCGTTGGCGTAGGCGTCGGTGGCGATGCCCTGCTCCAGAACGAGGTTCCGTTGCAGCCGGCCGGTGGGGCCGTTCAGGATCTCCGCCAGGACCATCAGGGCCGGGGTGTCGCGGTGGACCATGGCCACCGTGTGCCAGCGGGCGGTCACGGCGGGATTGGTTTCCGCCGCACCGTAGAACCGCTTTTCGGCGAGTTGCTGCGGCTCCATGGTGATCATGGGCGGCGGTGGGATCGCACCGCGGGGGATGCGGCCGAAGTACTGTTCCGCCAGTTCGATGGCCTGCTCCGTCTCAAAGTCGCCCACCAGCACGGCGCAGATGTTGTTGGGGGCGTAGAACTTGGCGTAGTAATCGTCGGCGTCGACCTTGGTGATGAACGGCAGGTCGCTGGCGTAGCCGATGACCGGCCAGCTGTACGGGCTGGCGTCCCAGAACATGGCGTCGAACGACTCCTGGAACTTGCCGAGCGGGGTCGATTCGACGCGCAGCCGCCGTTCCTCGTACACCACGTCGCGCTCGGAGTAGAACTCGCGGAACACCGCGTTGAGCAGCCGGTCCGATTCGATCCAGTACCACAGCTCCAGCTTGTTGGT
>JBDRBC010000087.1:0-4094 GCA_043823125.1 bacterium
CTCCGAACGGATTGAGAAATCCGGACCATCCGCCGGGATACACGATGTCGGCAACTTCACAATCCGGCGTGGCCGGGAGCGGTTCGGGAGTGAAAACGAGGCAACAGACTGGCGCCGGCAGGCTGAAGTTGACGACGGAGAAATGGAGCAGCACTCCGTCGTATGACGGAACGATCTCGCACGCTTCCTGGATGATGGAGGCCTCGGCGAAGACGGTCAGGGGAGTAAACAGAAACAGGGTGGTCGCGAACAGCATTAGCAGTTTCTTCATTATTCCAGCCCTTTCACGATGGGTGCAGGCAAATCAGGAATCATGCCGGATACTGGTGTTGCACTCCCCTGTTTGTGTTGCGAAAGCGATATCCCGATTGATGGCGAATCATAGCACAAACCCATGGCAAGAACAAGCAGATACGGCCTGCCTCGCGGGCCCGACCCGAGAGCAACCCGAGAGCACCCGCCGAACCACCCGGTCAATAGCTGTGGTGCGGCAACGCGGTCCGGGTCAACTCGGCGAACCGCACCCCGCGCAGCCCGGCGATCTGCAGCGCCATCTTCTCGATCTCGCTCGGCTTGCCGCGCAGGATGAGGGCCTCGAGGCAGCTGTGGTGGTCGATGTGCACATGGGTCACGCAGTAAATGTTCACGTACCGGTTGTGTTGAATGCCGTGCAGCTTGTCGCTGAGTTCGCGCTGGTGGTGGTCGTAACAGATCGTCAACACACCCGCCACTTCGGCCCCATCGTCCTCCCACTGCTCCTGGACGAGCTGTTTGCGGATGAGATCGCGCACCAGTTCGGAGCGGGACGAGTAGCCCTGGCTCACGAATCGACTGTCGAGTTCAGCAAGCAGGCTCTCGGGCAGGGACACCGTGAAGCGGATGGTCTTGTCGGCCGTGGCCATGGCTCAATCCCAGTCGTGGATGTGGAAGTGGCGGTGCTCGACGCCTTCGTGCAGATGACGGTGGATATGGACCAGGTTCGCGCGCAGCAGCAGCTCCTGGTCGTCCGGCAAGTTGTCGCTGGGGCCGTCATGTAGAATCATGTGGTCCTCGCCCAGCAGGATGAACCGCTCGCCCAGTTCCACGGCCAGCGACAGATTGTGGGTGGTGACGACGGTGGTCAAGGCCAGGTCCTGCAGGAAATCGATGAGCCAGCCGGTAACACGCGGGTCGAGGGAGGCCGTCGGCTCGTCCAGCAGGAGCAGCTTCGGTTCGAGTACCAGCAGCGACGCCAGGCAGACCTTCTGCTTCTCCCCACTCGAGAGAGTGAACGGTTGCCGGTCGAGAATGGACGCGATGCCGATTTCCCGCGCCCAGTGCGCCACCCGCTCGTCCACATCATCCAGCTTGAGCTGTCGCGGCCCGAAGGCGATTTCCTCACGCACGGTGGGATGGAACAACATGGAATCCGGGTTCTGGAACAGCAGCACCACCTCACGGCGGAAGCGGGCGGCGAAGTCGGGATCGCTCAGGGTCTGCTTGTTCACCGGCCAGCCGTCGTAACGTAGCGTCCCGGTGTCGGGCCAGATGAGGCCGTCGAGGACCTTCAGCAGGGTGGACTTGCCACTGCCGTTGCAACCGAGCAGGACCACCCGCTCACCTTCGTTCACGGTGAGGGAGATGTCCCGCAACACCGGCTGGCCGGCGAAGGTGTGGCTGGTGTGCTCAAGTTCGATCATGGAAGAATCCTCGACTGGCCATGGCCTGGGTGATCTCGGTGGCCTCGTGCAGTGAACGGCGCAGGAAGAAGGCGCCGCCGGCCGCGCCGTGGCGGAGTGCATCGCGCCGCCGCAGGCGACCGAGGGTGCGACTGCGCAAGGCGAGGCCGAACTGCGTGAATAGGCGCCGGGCCGTGACTACCTGGATGGTCACCAGGGTCAGCAGATACCCCAGGCTGCGCGAGAATCCCACCGCCCGTTGCAGGTTGACCCGCGACGCGAACAGGAACGTCAGGCTGGTCATGGTCAGCACTCGCAGGTTCAACAGCAACAGGGTGGACCAGGGCGACTGGCCGCGCCACACGGCTGACACGGCATAGCCCACAAAGACCAGGCCGTTGAACAGGGCCACGGCCCTGACCGCCCGCCAGGCGATCCGACCCACCTGACGGCCGGCGAGCAGCAGCGCCACCACCAGCACGCCGGCGAGCAGGCGCGGATCGTGTACCAGGGTCAATGCGACGACGGTGGTGAGGTAGACCACAAGCCAGATACGATCGCTCATACGCTCTCCCTCCTGCGCATCAGGCCGACCACGAGCACGGTCAAAAGCCCCTCGCCGACACCCACCAGGAGGTGCGGCAACATCACCGCCGGGATCGTTACCTCCAGACCGAACGGGAAGAACCGGGGCGAGCCGTCAGGCGCCGTGGCGATCTGCGGCTGGATGCCGAGCACGAGCGCCATACATAAAGCGGCCACGTTCAGGCCCAGAAACCCGGCGGCGAACAGTGCGATCCGCTCGCTGAACGACCGCAGCAACCGGTGGACGCCGATCGCCACCGAGGCGCCCACCAGCCCCATGGCCAGGGCGTTGATCGGCAGCGACGTGACGCCCCCCTCGCCCAGCATCACCGCCTGCAGCAGGAACACAAGGGACAGGCAGAGGAAGGTGGTCCAGACCCCGAACAGCACCGCCAGCATGCCGATGCCCGTGGCGTGCGCGGTGGTGCCGCCCGGTAACGGGATCAGGACCAGCATCAACACGAACGCCGCGGCGCTGGTCACCGCCAGGCGCGGCAGCGTCTCCACATCGAGCCGGGCCCGCAACCGCCGTACTCCCACCGCCCATAACAGGCCGGAGACAGCGTAGGCCGGCAAGTAGGTCTGGGGTGAGATGAAGCCGTCGGGGATATGCATGCCGCCCTTTCCGGGAGAGCCCAGAGGTAACGAGAGCACTAGAATATCGTGGAAAAGGCGAAGATCACACGGCCCTTCTCCTTGCCCTCCGCCCCTTGCTGAGCATCCTCCTCGTTCAGCTCGGTCCAGATCGGCAGCTTGTATCCGATGCCAAAGCTGACCGCGGCGCGGGTCAACCGCAGTCCCGGTACCACATAGAGTATCTTGCCACCCGTGGCGTCTTCGCCCATCCCATCCGCCTCGTCACGGCCGAGCTGAAGATAGTTCGCCTCGAGGTTGCCGTCGAGACGCAGCTGTGAGGATTCGTCGGTCACCATGCGGACTGCCAGGGCGGAATTCAGGCGCAGCTCGTCACCGAAACGTACCTTCTGCCCGTCGGCGTATTGGTGTTCCTGGAAGGTGATCCACGAAACCTCGTGCACGAGGGTGAGCCGTCGGAAGAGCTGCTTGGTCGCGGTCAGGCCGAGAGAATACGACGGCTCGCCGAAGCCAAGGCTCTTACCGGGGTCGATGTCGCCGCTGGCGGCGGTGAGATTCTCGTCGCCGGTGGGCAGGGTCAGACCGGTGGAGAGGGTGAAGTGCCAGTCCTCCAGATCGTCCAGACTCTCGTGCTCCGGTACGAGACGCAGCCGCCCGTCGTACTTGAACCCGAACACCCCCATCAGGGACATGTCCGCGAAACCGGCCGAGTTGAAGCTGTTGTCCTCGGCTCGCTTCGCGTAGAAGGGAGTGAAGGCGTACAAGGAGAGCCATGAGCGGGCGCCGAATCCGAGGCCGAACATCCAGAAGGTATTTGTTTTACCCTCGTCGTCGACCGCCGCGGTATAGGTCTCGAAGATGGCATGATCCAGCTTCAGGTAGCCAAGCCAACTGCCGGTGGGCAGGGTGGCGGAGCTGGACGTCTCAAGCGGCGCCCCGGGACCGGTCAGCCCCGCCACCCCGAGCGAGACGACACCGTGATGGGCCTCCACCCGGCAGGCCAGCGCCAGGCCTAAGATCATCAGATAGACAGGCAACAACCCGATCCGGTTCGAGATACGTTTCCCGATCATGATCTCTCTTTCCGCACGAACAGGATGACGATACCAAATACGCCAAACAGGTATCCGAGGACCGCGATCGGACCGATCGCTGACCGGCCGGTGCCGGAATCGGCGGCGGGGGCCAGGCCGTCTTCATCGACGGCCACGGTGAGGTCAACCCCGTGGCCGTCCTCGCTCCAGGCCCTGACTCGCC
>JBDRBC010000088.1:0-5245 GCA_043823125.1 bacterium
ATCGCCAGCGGCGACCGCAACTCCGCGCCCTCGCCCCAGGCCAGCGCCATGGGCATCAAGCCGAGGATCGTGGTCAACGTCGTCATCAAGATCGGCCGCAACCGGATGTGCCCCGCCCGCACCACTGCCTCGGTCTTCTCGAGCCCCGCCCGGCGCAGCCGGTTGATGGTATCGATCAACACGATGGCGTTGTTCACCACGATGCCCACCAGCATTATCGTTCCTATGAGCACGATGACGGTGATGGTCGTCCCGGTGGCCAGCAGCCCCGCCGCCACGCCCACCAGCGCCAGCGGGATGGTAAACAGGACGATGAACGGGTGGATGAACGACTCGAAGGTGGAGGCCATGACCAGGTAGACCATGAAGATGGCCAGGATCAGGGCGAAGCGGAGGCTGGCGAAGCTCACCTTCATCTCGCGGTTCTGGCCGCCGAGTTCGGGAGTGATGCCGATCGGAGGTGGGCTGTCGAAGAGGATCCGCTCCACGTCGCCGACCGCGGCGCCCAGGCTGCGTCCGTCCAGGTTGGCCGTGATCACCGCCGCGCGCTGTTGCTGCAGGCGGTGGATCTCCGCCGGCCCGCGAGCGAGGGTCACGTCGGCCACTGACAGCAGCCGGATGGGCGTGCCGTCGGGTCCCGGCAGAACCAGGTTGCGGATGTCGTCCACGGACTGGCGGTCGAGTTCTTGATTCCGGATGCGGATGTCGATCTGCCGGTCCTCTTCCTTGAACCGGGTGGGCACCACGCCCTGAACGCGGTTTTTCAGCGTCTCCGACAGGGTGCCCATATCGAGGCCGAGACTCGCCAGCCGCCGCCGGTCGAACACCACCTGCAGCTCGGGATTGCCCGCCTCCAGCGAGGAACGCACGTCCACCAGACCGGGCACGCTTTCCAGGGTCTGCGTCAACTCCAGGGAGTAGTTGCGGAGTTGATCGAGATCCTCTCCGTACAGGATCACCTCCACCGGGGTCTGCAGGCTGAAGTAGGCCGGCCGGCCGAATTTCACTTCCAGGTCCGGGATGTCCACGTACAGCTGCCGCAACCGCTCGGCGGTGGCCGCCTCGGCGTCCGCGTCGGTGCGGTCGCGCATGACCAGGTTGAGCTGGGCCAGGTTCTCGGCCTTTGTGTTCAGCGACATGCCGCCGGCCACCAGCCGGCTGCCCACGGTGCTGTAGTACCGCTCGATGCCCGGTTCGGCAGCGGCGGTTTCCTCCATGAAGTCCACCACCCGGTCGGTGGCGGCCAGGGAGGTCCCCTCGGGCAGATTGACCTCGAAGAAGAACTCGCCCTCGCTGAGCTGGGGGATGAGTTCGGTGCCGATGAGCCGTAGCGCGAACACGGCGGCGAAGAACAGAGCGAACCCGACGATCATGGTCACCCAGCGCCGGCGGATGGCGCCGCGCACCAGTCCATCGTAACCGCGTGAAAAGCCGCCCAGGGAAAACACCGGGCCGGTAGCGAGTTCAACGCCGGGTGCCGGTTCGGTCTCTTCCTGCTCGTCTTCCGGCCCCGCCTGCGGACTGAGCCGCGCTCCGAGCGCACTCAACATGGGGATCATGGTCACCGCCACCACCAGCGAGGCGAGCAAGCTGATGGTCACGGTCAACGCCTGGTCCTTGAAGAGCTGCCCGGCGATGCCCTCCACGAAAACGATGGGCAGGAATACCGCCACGGTGGTCAGGGTGGAAGCGATGATCGCCGGCCCCACCTCGGTGGTGCCCTCCACCGCCGCCCGGGCCAGGTCCATCCCCGCCTTGCGCTTGCGGAACACCGATTCCAGCACCACGATGGAGTTGTCCACCAGCATGCCGATGCCGAGGGTCAGACCACCCAGGGACATGATGTTCAGCGAGATGTCCAGCCGGTACATCAGAACGAAGGTGGCGATGACCGACAGCGGGATGGAGGTGGCGATGATCAGGGTGCTGCGCAGGTCGCGCAGGAACAGCAGCAAGACCAGGATGGCGAGCATACCACCGATGAGGGCGGCGTTACGCACCTCGCTCACCGCCTGCTGGATGAAGTGGGACTGGTCGAACAGCACGGTCAGCGTGTGCCCCGGCGGGAGCTTGGTTTCCCACTCGGCCAGCCGCTCGTGGATGCCGCGCGCCACGGTGACACTGTTGGCGTCGCCCTCCTTGTAGAGGGAGATCTCCACCGATTCCTGACCGCCGACCCGGGTGATCTCTTCCCGTTCCTTGGCGCCCCAGCGCACGGTGGCCACGTCGCCCAGGTGCACTGCCGCGCCCGCCTGCTGCCAGACGATGAGGTCGGCGATCTCCTCCACGTCGTCGAACTCGTTGACCGTGCGGATGAGGTACTGGGTGTCTTCACCCCGCAAGGCGCCGCCCGGCAGGTTCACGTTGCTCACGCCCACCGTCTGGCGGATGCTCTCCAGCGGGATGCCCAGAGCGGCCAGCCGCTCCTGATCGAGGTCGATCTGGATCTCCTCCTCGAGCCCGCCCTTGATCTGCGCCGCCGCCACGCCTGGCAGGGTCTCGAAGTCCTGCTTGATCTGTTTGTCGGCCAGCCGGCGCAGGGTCGTCAGATCGT
This sequence comes from bacterium, assembly GCA_043823125.1. Taxonomy (GTDB): domain Bacteria; phylum Krumholzibacteriota; class Krumholzibacteriia; order LZORAL124-64-63; family LZORAL124-64-63; genus JBDRBC01. The sequence continues at coordinate 2,555 of JBDRBC010000088.1, forward strand.
CCGAGCCGGACAGGGCGAGTCGCATGACCGGATCGAGGGAGGGGTCGTACCGCAGCACCACCGGGTCCTCGGCCTCCTCGGGCAGGATCAACCGATCGATCTGGTCCCGGACCTCCATGGACAGCATGTCCATGTCCGAGCCCCAGTCGAATTCCAGCGTGACCTCCGAGACGCCCGGCCGCGACACCGAGTGGATGGTCTGCAGACCGCGCAAAACACCCACGGCCTCTTCCACCGGCCGGGTGACCAGATTTTCCACTTCCTGTGGCGCGGTGTCCGGGAAGTCGGTCTGGATGGTCAAAGAGGGGTAGGTGATGTCCGGAAACAGCTCCAGGGCGAGCCGCTGGTAGCCGACATACCCGAACGCCACCACGGCCAGGGCGCTCATGATGACGCTGACCCGGCGGCGAACGGCGAGGGCGACGAGGGAGCGCATCAAGAGCCCCCGCCTGCTGGCGTGGACTGACCGGTATCAGCACCGACTGCGGTTTCGTCGGCAGTGGTTCCCGGCGGCCCCTCGAGGATCTTCAGTGGCACTCCGTGTTTCAACGAGCGTTGCCCCTTGGTCACCACCAGCTCGCCGGCGGCGACACCGGACAAAATCTCCGCGTTGTCACTGTCGGTGAAGCCGACGGTCACGGAACGGCGCTCGGCGCTGTTGTTGATGGCGATGTAGACGATCTCCTCGCCCTTTTCAGTGACCACGGCGGAGCGGGGGACGAGCAGGCTGCCGATCCGCCGCTCGGTGACGATGTGCACCTCGGCGAAATCGCCGGGCCGGGTGCTGGCGGGATACTCCGGAATCTCCAGGGTGAGCTTGATGGTGCCGCTGGTGGGATCGATGACCGGGCTGATGAGCTTGATGCGGCCGGAGACCCGTTCCCGGTTGCTGTCCAGAACGAGCTGCACCGGTTGATCCTGCTCGAGCTTCTTGAACTCTCGCGACGGCACGTGGACCCGGGCGAGCAACGGTTCGAAGTCGGCGATGCGGAACAGCGGCGTGCCCTCGCTGACGTTCTGCCCCACATCCACCAGTCGTTCCACTACCTTGCCGGTGAACGGTGCGGCGACCGTGGTATACGAAACGTCCAGTCGCGCCAGGCCGAGATCGGCCTCGCCTGCGGCCAGCTCGCTCCGCACCGTTTCGTACTCCTCGGTGGAGGTCAGGTCCTCTTCGAGCATGCGGGCGAGCCGGTCGTGTCGCGCCCGCAGACTGGCCGTGGCGGCCTCGGTCTGTTGCAGACGGAGGGCGTACTGGTCGTTGTCGATCCGCAGCATGGCCTGCCCGTCGTTGACCCGATCGCCTTCTTCACAGGCCAGGGAGCCGATGACGCCGGACACCCGGGCCAGGATCTCGGCTTCCTTCTCCGCTTCCAGGGTCGCCGTGGCGTGATAGTAGCTGGCGATGTCGCCGGTGACGACAGCCTCCACCGCCACCGGGGTGGCCGGTTGTTCCGGGCGGCCGGCATCTGGACCGCCTGGACCACCGTGACCCTGCCGCCCGCCGCCGGCCTGCTGGCCTTGACCCGGGCCGCCGCCATGGCCGGCAGGAGGTGTACCGGCGGTTTGCTGCTGTCCGGACTGGGTTTGCTGGCCATGTCCGGACTGGGCCTGCTGTCCGGATTGCCCTGCCTGCGTCTGCTGACCGTGCTGGGTCGGGCCGGATTGTGCCGACGGATCCTCGTTTTCACCGCCGCAACCACCACCAGCGAGCAGCAAAATCATGAGAACGGCTCCGAGCAGGGCTACGCTTGACCGGGAGAAGGTCACACTGGCATTCATGGATCAACTTTCTGCTGAGAAAGGAGCAAGAGTGATTGACCAGGGCGCTTACGAATACGTTAGGCACCCGGTTGCGCTGTTTCTGATCAGCCTGGAATCTGGTCGCTGCCTTCCGGCCAAGTAAATAGGAAAACAGGGTTCTACCGCCACCATTTTGTACACGTGTGCATGAGGAGCACGGTTTTCGAGTGGTGGCGGCTCAGCCCGAGATCCAGCTGAACTTTCTCGGGCCTGACGGATTAATAAGCTGAGGTGACACCACCGGCGGGTTTTCACTGTTATCCTGTCCGGTGCACTGTCGACCAGAATATGGAGGAACTCCAACCATGACTCGATCGACTTCCTCACTACTGGGCCTCGGCCTTGTTTTCTGCTTGCTGTTGTTTGCTACCAGCGGACTTGCCGATCGCATGCAGCGTCCGGAGCTGGTCCAGAGCAAACGCACCGCGTGCTATGCGCGGTCGTCCTATCAGGAGCTGGCAGAAAAGTGGCGCGCCTATCACCAGCAGCTTCCGTCCGCGGAAGCCTACGGCAACTGGATGCGCGCGGCCCGCTACGCCGGCGATCCGGAGTATCTGCCGCTCCTGGCCGAAGGACTCGCCCGGTATTCCGATGACCCGATGTTGCTCTATCTGACCGGGGAACGGCGGCACGGCGCCCACGACGACAGTACCGGCCGGCGCTATCTAGAACGCGCGGCGGCGGCGGATCCTTCGTTCCTCGAGCCGTGGTTCTCACTGGTCAGCCACTACCTGGACCAGGAAGATGACGAGAAACTGGGGCAGGCACTCAAACATCTACTGGACGGCGACGCCATCCAGGCCGAGGTGATGGAGTACTCGTACAACATGCTGGCCGGTCTGGCAAAGAACGCCATCCTTATCACCAACGGAGACAACGACACCTATC
>JBDRBC010000089.1:0-6916 GCA_043823125.1 bacterium
CCTGACTCCTCCACCCGGCGACTTCATCACTGGGTACATCGAGCCGCCACCGCCCTTTTCCGTGCAGAATTGGCCCGAGTTCATCCGTCCCTGTATTCCGCCACTGCCCGCCGGCGAGTGCGTCTGGTTGTTGACCATGCAGATGTTGATATTCTCGACTGACTGCTGGTGCTTCGGTGTCAGGCCGGTGGACAATCCGTCGATTCCGGGCCACATGGCCTATGCCGACGGTGCGAATCCGATGAACTTCATTCCCATGACACCGTGTACCGGCAGTCACGGGGAACTGGGCGTGATGGCCTGCCTCAACTGCGAATGGTGCCCACCGGGAGGCCCCATCTCCACCGAGAACGTTACCTGGGGCGCGGTGAAGACACTGTACGGCCAGTAGATAATTCACGGGGCCGATCCGCGGGATCGGCCCCGTTCCTGCCGCCCGTTTCCCTCCCGCGCCAAAAATCTTGGGAATTCGTTTCCTGCCAGGTATTTTGGATCATCTGTACTTTCCCGATCACCTCAACCTCGTCGAGGCCGCGCCATGACCGATATCCCCGCACCCGAGCTTCCCCTCAGTGGCTACCGAATACTCGATCTATCCCGGATCCTGGCCGGCCCCACCTGCACCATGATGCTCGGGGACCAGGGCGCCGAGGTGATCAAGATCGAGCGGCCGGACAGCGGCGACGACACCCGCACCTGGGGGCCGCCGTTCTCCGGGGGCGAGAGCGCCTATTACCTCTGCTGCAACCGGAACAAGAAGTCGCTCATCGTCGATCTCAAGCAGCCGGAGGGGTGCGATCTGGTGCGCGAGCTGGCCGAGGTTTCCGACGTGGTGGTGGAGAATTTCACCCCGGGTCTGATGCAACGTTTCGGCCTCGATTACGAGACGCTCCGGGAGATCAATCCCAGGCTGATCTACGCTTCCATCACCGCTTATGGACAGGACGGCCCGTACCGGGATCGTCCCGGCTACGACATGGTGCTCTCCGCCGTGGGCGGGCTCATGTGGATCACCGGCGAACAGGACGGCAACCCGTGCAAGGTAGGCGTCGCCGTCACCGATGTGCTCACGGGAGTGCACACGGCCGGGGCCATCACCTCCGCGTTGCTGTACCGGGAACGGACGGGCCAGGGGCAGTTCCTGGACATCAGCCTGCTCGACGTCCAGATCTCGGGTCTGGCCAACATCGCCAGCAACTACCTGGTGGCCGGCAAGGAGGCGAAACGCTGGGGCACCGCGCACGAGTCCATCGTGCCGTATCAGGTTTTCCACGCCTCGGACCGTCCCATCGCCATCGCGGTGGCGAACCAGAAGATGTGGGTGAACTTCTGCAAGCTGGCCGGTAAGGAAGAGTGGCGGGACGACCCGCGGTTCGAGACCAATCCGCAGCGGGTCGCCAACCGTGACGTGCTGGTACCGCTGGTCAACGAGCTGTTCCGGGAGAAGACCTGCGACGAGTGGCTGGCCCTGTTGCTCGAGGCGGCCATCCCGTGTGGCCCGGTCAACAACATGGAGCATCTGTTCGCCGACGAGCAGGTCCGGCACCGCGGCATGGTGGCCGAGGTGCCCCATCCCACCATCGGCACGCTCAATCTCACGGGCATGCCGGTTAAGTATTCCGAGACCCCGTTGACGGTGCGTCGCCCGCCGCCGTTGCATGGGGAACATACCGATGAGGTGCTGGCCGAGGTGCTCGGGTACTCGGGTGACCGGATCGAGGACTTGAAGGCGCGGGGTGTGGTGGCGGCGCGGGCCGGGGAGTGAGTGGGGCGGTTGGTGATGTCGAAGAATGGGGTTGTCCGCACCCCGGGCAGCACTGTCGAGCCACCCTCAACACATGCTCGACATGCCCATTTGCCAGGGAAAGGCATATATTCTAAAATGCTGTAAATAATACAACTTAGAATATATTTTCGCTTGACGTTCGCCTCTGTTTCGAGTATAATGTCCAACATCATCTCCCAGAACGTGATCACCAGTTTCGTGCCGGTTTCCCGACGGAATTCCGCTATTGCCTCCTACCTGTCGAGGTGCCTCATGTCCGATTTCCAGCCTGGCTTGCCTGCCGATGAAGTCCATCGGTCGTTGCTCGATGCTTTGCAAGAGTACCGCCGTGCCGAGCAGAATGTGGTGCTCTGGTTCGCCGAGGTGAAAAAACGCCGTCTGTTCCGGCCACTCGGTCATGGATCGATCCAGCAGTACGCCGAACAGGCTCTCCATTTCTCGCGCTCGAAGACGTTTCAGTTGCTGCGCCTGGTCGACTCGCTGGAGAAGTTGCCGCAGTTGAAACAAGCAGTGGCCGACGGCAAGATCGGCTGGACCAAGGCGCGCGAAGTGGCCAAGGTGGCATCGCCGCGGACAGAGGCGCGGTGGGTCGCCATGGCGCAGGATGCGAGCCGCCGCGAACTCGAGCGGGAGGTGGCCCGGACGAAAAAGCGGGCGGCGAAGGTGGCGCGACGAAATCCGGCGCAGAAGGAATTGTTGGTAACCGCAGCGTCGCAGAACGCTGAACCGAGCGATGCGGGTATTGCCACCGAGGTGCCCGTCGCACTGACCCTCCAGATGACCCCGCTCCAGCGGGCTCGTTTCGACGCGTTGCTGGAGAAGGTGCGCAAGAGTGGTGCGGCGACGGCGGGGAAAAGCCGGGAAGAGATCTTGCTGGTGGCCCTGGAAAGCATGGCTCAGCCGGAGCCCCGTGCAGCGAGTGATTCTGACTCAGAACAAGAGTGCACCCGGGTGCACTCCGCATCCCCTTATCAAATAGTTGTTTACCAATGTGAGCACTGCAAGGAGCAGATGGTTCAGGTGGCAGGTGAGCGTCGAAAAATAGCCCCCGCGCAAGCTGAAGCCATTGCCTGTGATGCCCGGATACTCGAGCCGGGTCCTGGCCAGCGCAACCGCGCAACCATACCACCGGGAAAACGGCGTCAGGTACTCGCGCGCGACGGATTTCGTTGCCAGTCGCCGGGTTGCCGGCACTCTCATTTCCTGGAGCTACATCACCTGAAACCGTGCGTGGAGGGCGGCAGGAATTCGCCTGAGAATCTGATCACGTTGTGTTCCAGTTGCCACCGGCTTGCCCATGAACACCCGGGTGTTGGCGCCCTGCTGGCTGATCGCAACGGAGAACGCAACCGCAAGGCTTCATGACCTGCCCATTCGTTTGGGAGTTCATGGTCGGGAAGCCGGCCGGACACGAGGTTGATGCCGGCCGGTCGTCTCGCTGCGACGGCGGAATTCCGGCTTCACTCCGGTTGAACGATTCGCGCAGCCCGACTGAACGCAGTAGCGCGTGTCTCGCGCACGAAGGCGCAGAGCGTGATGTTGCAGGTGGTGGCCACCTCGATGGCCAAGGTCGTGGGAGCGGAAACGGCGGCGACGATTTCGATACCTGCCCGCGCGCACTTGGTCACCATCTCCAGACTGAGACGGCTGGTGAGGGCCACGCCCAGGCCACTGGTTAAACCGCCGGCCAGCAGGCACTTGCCGAAGGCCTTGTCCAGCGCATTATGCCGGCCGCTGTCCTCGGCGAAGGCGACGATTTCTCCCCGATCATCGAACAAGGCCGCGGCGTGGGCGCCGCCGCTCGCCTTGAACAGAACCTGCCGCTGGCGCAGAGTGGCAAACACGGTCCGCAGTAATGACGGCGCGATCCGTAACGTATCGCCCACTTGCGGCAACGCCTTGATCCGCTCCTGCAAATTCTCACTGCCGCAGGCGCCGCACGAGGAGACGATGAGCAGGTTGCGGCCGGCGTCATCCAGCCGCGGCACTTCGTCTTTCAGTCGTACGCGGATGGTATCGGGATCGTCGTCGCAAGCCTTGATCACGTCGATGTCGGCCGGCGAATCGATGACCCCCTCGGTATACAGGAAACCGACCGCCAGGGCCTGGCGATCGGTGGGGGTGCAGAGCAGGGTGTAGGTCTCGATCCCCTCCACGTCGAGGGTGAGGGGTGTCTCGTGGATGACGGTGACCGTTTCGGTTGCCGGCGGCTGTACCGTTTCTCCCGTGGAGATCCGTTCCGCCTGGACCTGCTTGACTCCTTCAGGATGCTCAGGATGCTCAGGATACTCTGGAGGTCGTCTCGTATCAGCCATGGTCAAAATTCTCGACTCGGAAAGTGGCCAGAAAAAACGAACGGATCCGCAGTGGATCCGTCCGTTCGAGTGAAAACATCCTGTCGTCTAGCCCTGGGGTGGCATCAGGCCGATACCCGGTTTGGGCTCCTTGGGCCGATGGATCCGTCGGAACTTGAAGCCGGCCATGTTCAAGGTCGGCAAGGCGCCGCAGATCAGGACCGTCTGGCGCAGGATCAACCCGCCGATCAGGCCGAGCAGGGCGCCGAGGGCCACCAGGGTGGAGTTGCTGCCGATGCCGCCGTTGGACGAGGCGAAGTAGACGATCAGCATCAGCGCCAGCGGCGCAGCCAGGCCGATGATGAAGTAGCCGACGACGAACAGACGTTTGCTCAGGATCCGCTCCGCCGATTCCCGCGAGTCGGGAACGCGGAAGGCGGCCTGCAGGAAGAACGCGATGGCCAGCACCTCGAGGATCACCAGGCCGGCGGCTTCCAGGGACATGGCCTGCAGGGCGGCCACGATCTCACTACCGCTGCCGAACAGGGAGATGCCGAGCATGATGGCGAAGTGGCCGGTCACTGCGGCGGAGACCACGAAAACCACCGGCACGGCGCCCGTGCGCCAGAACGGAATGCCCTTGCTGGCGCCGAGCAGGATACCGGTGTAGGCCATGGTGCCGACCGCGAACACAGTGCCGACGACGGCGAGCACGTTGAAGAGCGTGGCGCCGCTGGCGGTCTCGCCCATGTCCGTGAACCGGTGCAGGACCAGGTGCGCGAACGACACGACCATGAAGATGGAGATGATCCAGGTGCCCCGGGAGATCCAGGACGTGCCCGGTTTCGCGCCGGCGAGCAAGGCCTTGCTCGGCGTGCCCAGATCGGCGATCAGGAACAGGGTTCCGATGGCCAGGGCCGGAAAGGCGATCCACAGACCGACTGTCGTGGACAGCGCGAGGCTGTGGCCCAGGAAGCTGTTGATGGCGCCGATGGCGTAAGCGCCGCCGCCGACGCCGCCGAGAAACAGGTAGATGGCGATTTGCCAGCTCCAGTCATGCTGCATCTGACCGTTGACTTTCGGATCCATAACGCCTCTCCTGAAAAGTGTTCTCGCTTCTGCGGCTCGCAAAAAATCCCTGCGCGGTGTCGGGCCCTGAACGGGCGGTCCCGACTACCGCGGCAAGAGGTAATAGACTTTCGGGTTGTTGCCGAACTCCGGCCCCAGCACCTGGCCTCGCTGCTGCTTGATCAGGATGGATGCCTCGCTGTTGGGATCGTCGAGGTCTCCGAAGACCCGGGCCTTGGCCGGGCAGGCCTCGGCGCAAGCCGGCTGCCGACCCTCGGCGAGCCGCTCGAGACAGAAATCGCACTTGGTCGCCACGCCGATACCCGATTTATCTTCCCACGCCTTCTTCTGGAATACTTCCAACGGCGAGAGCGGCAAGCCGTCAGGGAAATAGCTCTCCCACTCCTCCACACTGTACCGCGCGCCGTAAGGACAGGCCATGACGCAGGCCTTGCAGCCCATGCACTTGTCCTTCTCCACGATGACGATGCCGTTATCCAGCTGCTGGGTGGCGCCGGTGGGGCAGACCTCCATGCAGGACGGCTCCTCGCACTGCATGCAGAGCACCGGCAACGCCTGGCGCACGGCGTTGGGGAAGAATCCGACCTCGCCCTTGAGGACCCGAGACCAGAAAACGCCTGGGGGTGTGTGGTTGGCTGTCTTGCAGGCCATGTTGCAAGCGTAGCAACCGTAACACCGCTTGAGATCGATGACTGCTCCGTAACGTGGCATATTTCCAACTCCGATCATGGCAATGGTGCAGTGTCCCTACCAACCAGCTCGACGGCTATTCCGCCTTGTAAATCTTCACCCGGGCGCAGATGTCCTGGTTGAAGGTCAACGGATCGGTGTGCCCCAGATCCATCTCCACCAGGTCGTTGAAGAACGTGCCCTTGCCCAGAGCGATGGGCATGAACTTGCCCCAGTGTCCCGCCACCGCGGAAATCGCCAGGTGCTTCGGCTCGATACCCTCGCTGAGCGACACCCAGCCCTTGACCCGATGGCCTTCCGGATTCTCCAGCCAGACCTTGTCACCGTCCTCGATGCCCTTCTGCTCGGCTGTCTTGGCGTGCATCTGCACGGCGTAGACGTCGGGGTCTTCCTGGGCGCACTCATCCAGATAGGGATTCTGCTGGGTCATCGAGTTGCAGTGCATGACGGCGCGCCAGTAGAACGTGTGCATGTCGTATTCCGGGTTTTCCTCGGTGTGCGTCGGGCATGGATACCAGTCGGCCAGCGCCTTGAACCGGCTCCAGTCGAACGGGAAGAAATCGCGCCCGTTGTACTTGTTCCACAGCTTGTCGATCTGCTCGCCGGAATCGATGAAGTACTCGAAGTAGATCGGTACCCGGCTCGGGTTGAACCACTTCCAGTAGACATCCTCTTTCCGCTTGGGCCAGGTGAACACGCCGGTTTTGCTGACGTGCTCCAGGCCGTGCTCGTCGCCGAAGCGATCGCGGAGCAGGCGGTCGGTGATGTCCTCCCACGTGTGTACCACGCTGCCGTCCTCGACGAGCTTGTTCTTCTCTTCCAGATCGCCGCCGTAACGGATGCCGATGGAGTCGTTGAGCCCCTTGAAATACTTGCCGTGGATATTCAGCCGCTCGGCGATGTCGATCATCACCTTGTTGAAGTCGCGCCGCTCGTACAGCGGCTCGAGCACCGGCTGCCGGATGGTCCAGCCCCAGTCGTCCTCGCCCTGGGGGTGGGAGAAGGTGGAGGGGAAGCTGACGGCCGGCGTGTAGCGCTCGAGGAAGCAGGTGTCCGG
>JBDRBC010000090.1:0-14915 GCA_043823125.1 bacterium
ATAGTGTCGTGACTGATTCTCTCCGGTATAATTTTCTGGCCACCAGGATCGGAGCCGATTCAGTGCTCGCTGAGGTGATACTACCCGACCGCACCTTCAGTAAACGGTGGCGCATCGAGGTCGAACTCGGCACTCAACCACCGACACCCGCCACGCTGGTCCTCGATGTGCATCACGACCTCGACCCCGGCACGGTCAATCTGTCCTGGGAAAGACCGGCGCCTGCCATTACTTTCCGCCCTCTGGCCCGTTTCGTGGTGGGTGTCAGTGAGGAGAAGTTGACCTCTCTCGAGGACTGGGACAACGTGGTGATCATCGAGGAACTGGAGGTCGTTCCTGAACAGGAAGGCTACATCCGACGTTATGATTTTCGGGACCATCCGCAAATCTCGCCCGGTCAGGAAGTCTGGTTCTACGTGCGGGTTCTGGATGTGGCTGGCGTGTGGTCCGCACTTGGCGCTGATCAAGATATCCGGATCACGGAGCCGTACTCCATTTCCGGTTTTATTTATGACACTGCCGGTAATGACTTACTGGGTATTCTCGTCAGTTACGGGTGTGAAACTTGCAAGGACATCACCGATTCCAATGGCTACTTCGAGCTGGGCCCGTTTCGTGATATCGATCGGTACGACTTGACCGTGACTGATGATGGTGTCTTCACCGCGGGCATCGGCGACTTCTACGATTTCGTCAGGGATACGGTCAGTGTCGATACCGAACAGCCTCTCTCGTTTACACTGATTCGTAACTGGGGAATCGATAACGATTGTGGTGACCATCATAATGGAGATTTCCTCGATTACTTGCGGCACATGACGAATACCGATCGGGACCTCAACGACCGCCCGGGACGGATATTGCAGCGGTGGCCCGAGTATCCCCTGTTTGTTTACATCGAAGATGCGATGAGCAGCGACGGCACCTTTTCGTTGTCAGCGGCCGCCGATACTGCCCTGAGCTGGTGGAATTCGCGTATGGGTGAGACTTACTTCATCGAGACCTCGGATTCCTTGGGGGCCGATATCGCAATCGACTTCACCGACGGGCTGCCCTGGATCGGTATTGCCGAGATCGTGGATCCGATCGGAGGACGGATCAATGTTCACATCCCGGTACGGATGCGCATCCGTGTGAAGCAGAACATGGCCACCGAAGTGTCGGCGATCGAGGTGTTATTGCATGAACTCGGTCATGCACTCTGTCTCGGAGAACATAGCTTTTGCGATGGGACAGTCCACCTCATGAACTCCGATCCCAGCGGTATCACCCAGGCGCGCTATCCCGAAAGTCCCATTAATGATGATGAAGTTCACGCGGTGAATGCCATTCGTCATCTTCCCCTTTCAATAAACATGAGTAGTTTCATCAAAGAATAGCCCACTGCCAGATATCATCTGGTTGACAATATATTGCGCGCTGTTTATGGTATGACCAACTTGGCCTTAATACGCCTGGTATTATTGGTTGGCGAACCCAAAGGAAGGGGATCATATGCCACGCAAAAAGATGGTTCTGCCCACAGATTTGAGCCTGGCCGAGATCCAGCACCTGCTTATCGTCAAGGAGCAGATGATTCCGCTCGAGGATCGTAAAGTGGAATTGGAAAAAGAGCTGGCAAAAATCGAAACCACGCTCGCCGATTTGATGGCAGGCAAGGTAGTCCGCAAGCAAGCCACGAAGAAACGCAAGAAGAAGGCGCGTAAGAAGGTGGCCAAGAAGAAGGTAGTCAAGAAAGCGCGTAAGAAAGTCGCCAAGAAGAAGGTAGTCAAGAAGACGCGTACGAAAGCCGCACGCCAGGTTACGAAGCGTGCAGCCGCCAAGGGCAAGGTTACTCTTGAAGATGTGGTGGAGGAGCTCATCCGGACCAACGGCAAGCCGCTGGCCTTCCAGGACATTCTGGCCACCATAACCAAGAAGAAACTGGTAGCGACCAAGAGCAAGAACTTCGCCAATGTTCTACGTCGTACCTTGTCTACCAGTGTGAGAATCAACCGAGTGGGACGTGGCATCTACGATGTAACGTAGCCGTCCCTCGGTGTGGCCGCATCGGCAACCGGACCGCCATACAGCCTGCCGGCTGGGCGGTCCGTTGTTTGCGGGCGGGGTATCTCAGCCTGGCGGCCAGCCGAGCTTGCGGCCACCAAGTAGATGGAGATGCAGGTGGGGGACCGTCTGGAAAGCGTCCGGTCCGCAGTTGATGACCCAGCGATAGCCATTCGGGGCGAGCCCGAGTTCGGCGGCCAGCTTGGCGGCGACGATGGTGAACTTCCCCATGAGTTCCGAATCCTCTCCCGTCAGCTCGGCCAAGGAGCCGATGTGCCGCCGCGGAATGATCAGTACATGGGTTGGCGCCTGTGGGTTGATGTCACGAAACGCGAGGAAATCAGCGTCGGCATAGACCTCGTCACACGGAATCCTGCCCGTGGCGATATCGCAGAATAGACAATCGGCCATGATGGAGTTCCCTCCCGGGTGGAAAACGAATCTGTACCCGGGGAAGCTACCACAGCGAGCAGGGGACGGCAACCAGCGGGCAGCCGGTCACGAAGCTGCCGGCACCGATCTGAACGAAGCGGAAGAGTATGGCGCGAGTCCTGGTACTGGGGTACAACGCGTGCGATGTGATCTGCCCGGTCCCGTCCTTGCCGGAGCCTGACAGCAAGCTGGAGGTTCCAGCGGTCTACTGGGGGGGTGGGGGACCGGCCGCGACAGCTGCCGTCGCCTTGGCGAAGCTGGGTGCCGAGGTGCGACTGGTGACGGTCTTGACCGACGACATCCCTGGCCGCCTGCAACGGGAAGAACTCGAGGCGGCGGGAGTCGATTTCTCGCTGTCCACTCGAGTTTCCGGTTATCGATCACCCCAGGCGGTCATTCTGGTTAATCCAGATAACGAGGAGCGGACCATTCTGTGGTCCCGGGGGAATCTCCCTCGGCTCGAACCGGCAGCGGTTAACGGTCAGTGGTTGGCTGGCACGGATCTACTGTACCTGGACAGTCACGAACCGCGGGCGGCCCTGGTACTGGCCCGGGAGGCCAGTGCCCGTGGCCTGCCGGTGGTGCTCGATGGTGGAACCGCGCGGGATGGAATGGCCGAACTGGTGCCGCACTGCAGCGATGTGATTTCCTCCGGTATCTTTGCGCCGCGGCTGACCGGTCAGTTGGAGCCGGTGGCGGCCTTGCGATCCCTGGCGCGACTCGGTCCCCGACGGGTTGCCATGACCTTCGGCAAGGCGGGCTGCCTCGCCCTGGTAGGCGACGCTCCCGTGCACGTTCCGGCGTTCGAGGTTCCCACATGTGACACCACGGGGGCGGGCGATGTTTTCCACGCAGGGTACGCCTTCGCCCGCACCCTGGGCCTGGATTGGTTACCATGCCTCGAGTACGGGAGTGCTGTGGCCGCTCTCAAGTGCCGCGACTGGGGAGGCAGGCGAGGTCTGCCCACCCGGCGCGAAGTGGAAACCATGCTGGCCACCGGTAAACGCCGTTCGGAAAAACCGTCCACCACCGATTAATCCAGTCCATTTCATATTCAATCCTGGACTTTCGCCCTAATTTCGCCTATCCTGATGGTGATTGTCGCTGCCACCATGATACCGTTGCGGGCATCGGGCCAGCGAAAGAAACGGAGGCGAAGATTATGGCGCTCACCCGTCGCCAGGCCGAGATCCTGGCTTACATCACCGAACACATTCAGGCTCGTGGTTATGCACCGACGCTGCAGGAAATCGGGAGTCGGTTCGGACTGAGTTCGGTGGCCACGGTACACAAGCACCTCAGCCACCTGGTGGAGAAGGGGTATCTGCAACGAGGGCGAAATCGGCGTCGTGATCTGACCCTGGTGGGTCCGGCAGCGGAAGCCACCTGTCGGGTGCCGCTGCTGGGGAAGGTTGCTGCGGGTCGTCCCATCGAACCGTTCACGGTGAACGACGACGTCACCCTGCCGGAGGACTGGCTCGGGCGTGGTCGGACCTTCGCCCTAAGGGTCAGCGGCGAGTCCATGATCGACGAGCAGATCCGGGATGGCGATATCGTCATCGTCGAGGAACGCGAGACCGCCCACAACGGTGAGACGGTCATCGCCCTGGTGGAAGGGCAGACAGTGACCGTGAAGCAGTACCAGCGCCACGGCGCGATGGTCCGGCTGGTCCCGGCCAATCCCCAGGTGGCCGTTCTGGAAATCCCCGAGGAGCGGGTCCGGATCCAAGGTGTGGTCATCGGCGTGATGCGCCGACTGTAGCGTCCTGATCACGTGGCGACCAACCAACGTCTGATTCTGCACTTGCGATACCCCGATTCCGTTTCCGGATCAGATCCGAATCCGGTCTCGCCGTGGTCGCCGGCCGATGCGACGTTTCTGACCCGCTGGACACCGGCTTGGGAAGTTACCCCCGATGGCTGCTATCTCGATCTGACCGGGACAGGCCGCTTACTCGGTCGGGGCAGTGATGGCCCGAGTCGGGTCTGTCGCGAGGCACGGCAACTGTGGGGAGATCTAGTGGGTGGGGCGGCGCCAACCTTGCTGGCGGCGAAGCTGGCCTCCCACCTGGCGGCGAGCTGGAGTCGTACCGAGGTCTCACGGGCGGGACATTGCTTCACGGTGGCTGCCGGTGGCGTGGCCACCTTCCTCGCACCTTTTTCACTTTCCGTATTGCAGGAGCAGTATCCGACGGCGGTTCGTTGTTTGCGCCGGTTCGGACTGCGGACCCTCGGTGACCTGCAGACGGTGCCGCGTTCGTTACTGGTGGCGACCCTCGGTACTTTCGGGGCGCAGCTGGCCGTCGTCGCCAGTGGGAGCCGCTGTCGGCGTCTGCTGGGGACGAGACCCACCGAACGGATCGTGGTGACCGCCCAACTGGAGCGTCCACTGGCCGGAAGCCACCTGCTGACTGCGTTACGGCGCGCGCTGGCGGTGCGGGCCATGCTGGCCTGCGGTGGCGGCCCGGCAGATTGGCAGGAGTGGCGTCTGCAGACCTGGTGGAGTGGGAAAGCGGCCGGAATCGTCGCTGCGGAAGGGAGTGGCGCGGACCGTTTCGACGACTGGTTGCGGCTCATCGAGGATCTCTGGCGACGACTGCCCCACCGACGGTGCGGTTTGACATCACTTCAGCTGGTGGCTGGTGCCGCCCGGTGCAAACTGGCGGCGCAAGACGGACTCTTCCCCGCCGATCGGAAGCGACAGCAGCTGGCTCTGGTCTGGCAGCGATCCGGGCGAGGTTCTCTGCCGTCACTGTTCCTGGCCAGTGAGGGCCTGCTCGAAGCTTGGCAGATCAGCTGGACGACACCGGCGCTGCCGGTGAGTCGACCACCACTGGGTGAAAAACGAGTGGCGGCTCAGAACAGGGTCGGCGGTTCCGGACTTTTCCCGCTGCTCTCGTCCGCGGAGTCCGATCGGATTGGGAAGTCGCCGAGTTCGCGCGGATAGGCCTGCACCAGTTCACGCGGCAGCTCGGGCTGGCGTCCGTTCCAGAGTTGCTGCATCAACAAGGCGTCAACCACCGCCTGGCCGTGAAAGTGATTGTTGGCGATGAAGTAGAGGGAGGTCGTCGCCGGCGACTCCTGGCTGAGTCGTTGCAAGCGTGCCAGCCAGTCCTGTCGTTCCGCCGCTGAGTAGAGGTAGTTGTACCGCTCGTCGCGCCCCGCTTCGGCGTCGAACCAAGCCCGCCCATTCCGCCCGTGCAACCGGATGTACCCGGGGCCGGCCGCTTCTGTCTGCGTTGCCAGGGCGGCTGTCAACGCCTGGTCACAGGTGAGATTCCCGCGCAACAGCGGTTGATCACAGATGACCGGTGGGAAGACAGCCGGACCGATGTCCCAGCTGCCATGACGGATCTCCACCACCAGCGGCCAAGCGGCCTGGCGAGCCGTGGCCAGTAGATCCTGGATACGTTGCCGGTTGGTGTCGGTACAACGCAACGACCACGGGAATTGCAGGAGCAGCGCGCCGAGTCTACCGCGCTCCCGCACTGGTTCGTATACGTCCAGAGCCTGGAAGAGGGTGTCGGGCGTCGGGACCTCGCCTTGGTGGCTGAAGCGCTGATGCAGTTTGAAACACCAGCGAAAATCCGGGAAAGCCGCCACCTGATCACACCACTTTGCGAGCTGACCGGTGGGGAAATCTCGGTAGAAGGTGGCGTTCACTTCCAACGTGTCGAACAGTGTGGCCAGCAACTGCAGCGGCCGGAAGGAGCGTGGCGGCCGTTCGGGATAGACATGACCACGCCAATCCCGGTAACTCCAACCGGCGGGTCCAAAACGGATCTGGAGCGGACTGGACAATTGCGGTTCGGACGGCTGATTCGGCTCTGACAGCATCGTTTCCCTGTTTCGCGCCTGGTCTGCCCGGAATAGTTCGCTGCAGGCCGCTCCCCGCAGTGGTTCGGGACACTACCGCCGGTCGACACTCTCCGCTGGCGGGCCTGGCAATTGGTTGACGCTAGGCAACGGTCTCGCTAGCATACAGCATTAACCGAGACGAAGCCAGGCGGGAGCGGCAGGAGGCGTCACCATGCTCAGTGAATACGTACCGGAAACTTACCAGCTGGATGATCTCGAAGAGATCTTCGAGATCCTGGTCACCTCATACGGTCAACGCAAGGGCACGATTCAGGGCGAGGGCGACCTCTGCTGGCGGCCCGCCACCGACGCCTACGAGACCGAGGATACCTTCGTCGTGCAGTTGGATCTGGCCGGCATGGACCCGAGTGGCATCGAGGTCATGTGTGACGACGAGAGTATGACCGTACGGGGTATCCGCCAGGACATCGCCCCGGCAGGCAAGAAACACTATTTCAAGATGGAGATCAGCGTGGGGCCGTTCGTGCGCAAGGTCCCGTTGCCGGTACCGGTGGATTTGCAGAGCGCCGTGGCGCGGTACCGGAACGGGTTCCTGTACGTGACTTTCCAGAAAGGGACCGGTCGGGAACACAGTCGACGTCAGATTGCAGTGGACGAATGACCGGTTAGAACGGCGGCGAAAGACACCACCGGTTCGCGCGCGTTAGTGACAACACGGAAGGAGTTCAGCGGCCATGGCTGACAGCATCCAGGATGGATTCGAGGACACTCAGATCACCGAGAGCATGGTTCCCAGCGAGCTACCCATCCTGCCAATCAGTGAGGCGGTGATTTTCCCATACATGATGGTGCCACTCGTGCTGAGTGACGAGAACCTCATCAAGCTGGCGGACGACTGCCTGGCCGGCGAAAAGATCCTCGGCGCCTTTGCCCAGCGGAACGACGAATTGCTGGACGACGAGGATGAGGATGAGGAAGAACTGAGCGACGCCGAGCTCATCTACCATGTGGGTACGGCCGTCAAGATCCAGAAGATGCTGCGGTTCCCCGACGGCAGCATGCGGCTCCTGGGACAGGGCATCGCCCGGTGTCGGATCACTTCCATCCTGGCCGAGGAACCGTACCTCAGAGCCAAGGTGGAGGTCGTTCCCGAGGACAAGCGACACGACTCGCAAACCCTCGCCTACATGCGTGGAGTCGCCAACAATTTCCTGAAAATCGTCGACGCGAACGAGAGCCTGTCCGATGAACTCAAGGTCGTCGTCATGAACATCAACGATCCCGGACGGTTGGCCGACCTCATCGCCACCAACCTCGAGATCGAGGTGGATGAGAAGCAGAAGATTCTCGAAGAGGTCGTGCCGCGCAAGCGACTGCAGATCCTGGCCAAGATCGTCATGCGCGAACTGGACGTGGTGGAACTCGGCCAGAAGTTGCAGACGCGCGTGCGCAAGTCCATCGATAAGGATCAGCGCGAGTACTACCTGCGGCAGCAGTTGAAGGCCATCCAGCGCGAGCTGGGCGATACGGACGAGTCGTCGGTGGAGCTGGACGATCTCAAGGTGAGGATCGACGAGGCGGACCTCCCCGAGAAGGTGCAGGCGGCGGTGGACCGCGAGTATGACCGGCTCTCCCGCATGTCGCCGGGCGCCAGCGAATACACCGTGAGCAAGACCTACCTCGACTGGCTACTCGACCTGCCGTGGTCAGTGGCGTCGGACGACAAACTCGATCTCCGTCGCGCCGAAAAGGTGCTCGAGCGGGATCATTACGGACTCGAAGACGTCAAGGAGCGGATCCTGGAATTTCTGGCGGTCCGGAAGCTGAAGGAGACTCACCGCGGTCCGATTCTCTGCCTGGTGGGTCCACCGGGTGTGGGCAAGACCAGTCTCGGGCGGAGTATCGCCGAGGCGGTAGGGCGGAAGTTCTTCCGTTTCTCCCTGGGGGGTATGCGCGACGAGGCCGAGATCCGCGGGCACCGCCGCACCTACGTCGGCGCCATGCCGGGCCGGATCATCGCCGGCATCAAGGAGTGCGGCACCAATAACCCACTCATCATGCTCGATGAGATCGACAAGCTGGGGCAGGATTTCCGGGGCGACCCGGCCAGCGCCTTGCTGGAGGTGCTCGATCCGGAGCAGAACAACGCCTTCACCGATCACTACGTGTCGTTGGCGTTCGATCTCTCCAAGGTCCTGTTCATCACAACCGCCAACGTGATCGACACTATTCCGCGTCCGCTCCTGGACCGCATGGAACTGATCCAGCTCCCCGGCTACACCAATCTCGAGAAGCTGGAGATCGCCAAGCAGTATCTCGTGCCGAGGCAGGTGGACGAGAACGGTTTGACCAGCAAGCTGATCCGCTTCACCGATGCCGGCCTGCGGCAGGTGATCGAATCCCATACCCGTGAAGCCGGCGTGCGCGAGCTGGAACGGAAGATCGGCGCCGTCTGTCGCAAGGTGGCCCGGGATGTGGCCAAGGGGAAGAAGAAACGCCGGACCATCACGGCCAAGAATCTGGTCGATTATCTCGGTTCACCGAGTTACAGCGGTGACCGTCTTCGCCGGCACGCCCGGATCGGTGTGGCCACCGGGTTGGCCTGGACTTCCGTGGGCGGCAAGATCCTGTACATCGAAGGCGTGTTGCTGCCGGGCGGAAACGGTCGTCTCAAGCTCACCGGGCAGCTCGGCAGCGTCATGCAGGAATCGGCCAACGCGGCGTACTCCTACCTGCGTAGCCGGTTCGGCGGTAAGTCCGAGTACGAGGACTTCTTCCGTAAGCACGATGTACATATCCACATTCCCGCCGGGTCCATCCCCAAGGACGGACCGAGCGCCGGCATCACCATGGCGTCGGTGCTCATGTCGCTGCTCATCCGTCGAAGCATCGAACGGCGCACCGCCATGACCGGAGAGATCACCCTCACCGGTGACGTCTTACCCATCGGTGGTTTGATGGAGAAGGTGCTCGCGGCGCATCGAGTCGGTATCACACGGGTGATCTTGCCCGCGGCCAACGAGACCGACCTCGAGGACATTCCACCGGAGATCGCCGAGAATATCACCTTCGTACCCGTGGCGAACATCGATCAGGCCTGGGCCGAAATTTTCCCGGGGTTGCTGTGACCGGTTGCCGGCACCACCAGCGAAAGGCTGACGCGACGTGGCGGAGCGCTGGCTGAGCACCAATCTCCTGCGCCCTTTCTTCAAGAAAGGACAAGACACGCCGTTCCTGATCCCGGGAACGCTCAGCAGCAAATCGCGCCTGCTGGCCATCGACACCGGTGATCTGAGCGACCTGCTCTGGCAGGTGCCGCTGCTGCGCGGTATCCAGGCGACCTATCCCGGATGCCGCGTCGATTTCCTGGCGCCCGAGGAGCATACTCCCCTCATCGCCCCGTGCGGTCTGGCGCGCCAGTGTCTGGTCTACACCGCCAAGCAACTCCGTCCGTTGACACCGGCTTTCTGGTCATTGCTGCGCAGCGTACGCCAGAGTGGGTACGACGTGGCGCTGGTCATGTCGTTGTCGCCTCAGCCCATCTGTGAGCTGATTGCGCTGGCCAGCGGTGCAGTTCTGCGCCTGGGGCCCGCGCATCACCGGGCCTATCCCGCCGTCAATTTCGAGATCAGACCACCGGACCGGAAGACGGTCTACCTCGGTGACCGATCCGTGGTGGCGGCGCCGTTCCTCGGGCTGGAGACCAACGGTCTGGAGCGCGCCTGGCCGTTACCGGACGACAAGGTGCGCCGGGTGCGCCAGCTCGTACACTTCAACAAACCGCGCAAGGACGAACTGCTGGTGGGGGTGGATTCCGGCCTCGGCAAATCGGGACACGGTCTCTCCTTGCAGAATCTGCATTTCCTGATCCAGCAGCTCACCAGTCAGGCGCCGTGTCGGGTGTTGCCGTTGAGCACGCCACGCCACCGTGATCGTATGGCGAGACTCGCCAGCAAGCTCACCAGCAGTGTGCCCGGACTGGTCCAGGAGACTTTGCTCGACACGGTCTTGCTGTTGACCCAGTGCGACCTCTTCGTGGCGGGCAACACCGACCTGTTTCATTTCGCTGTGGCCCTGGACGTGCCCACCATCGGCCTGTTCACCGTTCAGGACGGTCAGGAGTGGGATCCGGGCCCACGTCCTGCCGCCAGGGTGCTGCGGGTCGCCAAGGGCCAGCGGGTCGATATCGACACCTTGATGGAGGCCGTGGAGACGGTGACCGCCAGCCGGAGCGATCCTGGCCAGGAGTCCGGTGTCACTGCCGGCGGGGCGAAGGAGCCGACGTGATTGCTACCCCCGGACCGAGTGGGTGGGGCTGCTGGCGCCGGACCGAATCATGACCACATCCGCGCAACAGGCGGTTCGCCAACGACTCCTGATCGTGGCGCCGAACTGGTTGGGGGATCTGGTCATGGCCACGGTGGCGCTCGAGGCCATCACCCGGACCTTCCCGGCCAGTAGTGCCACCGCCCCGGAACTGCACCTCGCCGTGCGTCGGTGCTGGGCGCCGCTGTTTCAGGACGACCCCCGGATCGATCAGCTTGTCATCTGGGAACGTCGTGGGCGGCACGCCCGTTGGCCCGGGATCTGGCGACTGGCGCGTGATTGGCGGCGGGGCGGTTACGACAGTATCATCCTGATGCCACCCTCCCTGCGGGTGGCTCTGGCCGCCCAGCTTGCCGGCATCCCGCGACGTTTCGGCTTTCGTTGTGATGGTCGGGGATTGTTCCTGTCGCATGCCTTACCGCTGCCGAGACGGGGAGTACTGCATTACACCGCAGAACAGCTCCAGCTCGTGGCGAGCTGGGCCGGGACCGGATCGGGTGCGGAGGGGTTTCTCGCGACCGGAGTGAATCCGTCTCTGCCCGGGTGTGAAAACCTGGAACCGCTGGCGGGAGCGGCCGCTGGGCCGCCCATCTGGACCCTGGCTACCTCGGCCACTTACGGCGCCGCCAAGAACTGGCCCGGATCGCTGGCCGCAGCCTTTCTGGAACGAGTTGTTCAAGCAGAACAGGCCCGCATCATTCTGCTGGGCGACGCTGCCGCCCGGACCGGCCTGGGGGAGCTGCAAGAAAAGACCACCGTGCCGTGGCGGACCGAGCTGGCGGGAGGGCCAGGGGTGGTGGATCTGGTGGGCCGCACCGGATTGATGGAGGCGGTCCAGGCCCTCCGCGCTGCCCGGATCTGTGTGGCCATCGACAGCGGTCTGATGCACCTGGCCGCGGCGCTCGGCGTCCCGACGGTGGGGCTGTTCGGTTCCTCGAGTCCCGACTGGACCGAACCCCGGGGACGCTGGACCGCCGTTGTGGCTGCCAGCGGGTTTTCGTGCCACCCGTGTTTTCGTCGTCACTGCAATCAGGATGTATTCTGCATGTCGACCCTGGAACCCACTGCCATTCACGAGACGGCCAGGCAACTGCTGGTCGTTCGCGACGCGGAGTATGGGGCATGAGCTTGTGGCTGCCCGGATCAGCCTCACGGCCCGGCGAAACCGTGCCCGTCAACGGGGACGCTCCAGCGCCGGTTCCGACGCCGATCCTGTTTCTCGATCGGGATGGCGTCATCATCGAGGACCGGAATTACATCAGCCGGCCCGAGCAAGTCGTGCTGATTCCGGGCGTGGCGACGGCATTACGCCGGGCCCGGGACGCCGGCCTGCAACTGGTGGGGATTTCCAATCAATCCGGCATCGGGCGCGGTTTGTACAGCGAGGACGACTTCGTGGCGGTACAGACCCGGGTGGATCAACTACTGGCCCGGGAGCAGGTTGTGCTCGACGCCCTCTATTATTGTCCCCACGCGCCCGAGGAGAACTGCGACTGTCGGAAACCGGCGCCGGGTCTGCTGCGGGAGGCCAGGCGGCATTTCGCCTGGACCCCGTCGCGATCGTGGTTGGTGGGCGACAAGGTCTCGGATGTGGAGTTGGCCCGGGCTGAACAGCTCGGCGCCCTGCTCGTGCTGACCGGGCAGGGGGCACAGCAGCGGCAGTTGCTACCGGGCGCGACCACTGTCCGGGTGTGTGCGGATCTGGATGAGGCCGTGGCCTGGATCTTGGGGGAGGAGCGGTCGTGACCTGGAGTCTCGACGGACAGCGGCTTCGCCGGATTCTGGTGACCCGCTTGCGGTATCTCGGAGACATCGCCATGTCCACCGTGGTGCTGGAGGTGTTGAAGCGGGGCGATCCCCGGCTGGATGTGGGTTATCTGTGCGAGGCGGAACACGCACCGATCTTGCAGGGACACGCCTGCCTTTCTCGGCTGCACGCGCTGGTTTCCGGACGGCGTGGCAGCGACGCCCAGGCTCGTCCCTCGGCGGCAGCCGCCGAGGGGACCAGCGGCACGAGTTATCTGGCGACGCTGGCGGAGCTGCGTCGGACCGGGTACGACCTGTGCGTGGATCTCTTCTTCAATCCGCGCAGCGCCATGTTGCTCTGGTTGACCCGGAGTCGCTGGCGTATCGGTGGCGCCAGAAGCTGGCGTCGGCTGCTGTATACCCATCTTGTTTTTCCACCGCGGCCCGCAGAACAACCGACCTTTCGGCGACTGGCGCCCGGCGGGTTGGGCGACCACCTCTCGCGCCTGGCCGTACTACGACACGAAGAGACGGGCCTGCCGTTTTACGACTGGTTCTGCCGTGAGTTCGCAGCGGATCCGCCCCGGCCGCAGCTCTCACCACCGCCGTTCGGGAGCGACGAGGCCTGGAACGCGTTAGCCGAGCTGGATATCGATACCGGTGACGATTTCATCCTGCTGGCGCCGGGGGCGACCTGGGCCAGCAAGCAGTGGCCACCCATGCACTGGGGAGCACTGATCAGGCAACTCAGGGAGCGTACGTTCTCGCCCATTGTCATCCTCCAACCGCCCGTGGCGGCTGCTCGTTGTGGCGACCTTGCTTCCTTGCTCCCTCCCGGCGCCGGGGGCGTCCTGCCGCCGCTGCCACTGCCGGAGGCGTTGCGGGTGACCGGTGCCGCCAGGCTGGTGATCTGTGTCGATGGCGGTATCATGCACGCCGCGGTGGCCATGCAGCGGCCCACCCTGGCGCTATTCGGCCCCACTGCACCGGAGATCTGGTTTCCTTACGAGGGGTTGGGACCGTACCGGGTCATCTGCCGGCGGCCGGACTGTCATCCGTGTGATCGACATCAGTGCGATGAGTTCGTCTGCCTGCCCGGTATCACCCCCGAGTCCGTGGCCGACGCCGCCATCGAACTTCTCACGGAAGCGGAGGGTACCGGATGAGGTCGTGGGTCGAGGGGATCAGTGGCGGCGCGCCGGTGTCGCGGATCCTGGTCATCCGGCGCAAGGCGCTCGGCGATGCGCTGGTGACGTTGCCGGCCGTGCTGCAGCTGTCGTCCCTTTTTCCCGGCGCGACCATCGATCTGTTGCTCGACCGCTGGTTGGCGCCGCTATTCCGTGACCTGGCCCGGGATCTGCACATCGTGGCCTGGCCGCCGGAGACCCGGCGTCCCGGCGCCTGGACCAGCACCCTGCGGGCCGGCCGCTACGATCTGGTCCTCGATTTTCTGGGTACGCCCCGGACGGCGTTGTGGACCGCCCTGACCGGCGCCCCGTTACGAGTGGGGTACGATCTGCGCTGGCGGCAATGGGCTTACAATCTGAAGGTCCCGCGGAATTCCTGGTCTGGATTCAAGGTGGCCGCGTTTGCAGGCGAGGCGTTTCTGGATCCGTTACGGGCGCTGGGCTGGACGGTACCGCCGTGGCAGCCAGCACAGACGGCGCTACCGGATCCCGCGCAGCTGGACCAGACGTATCTCGGCTGGGTGGCGGACTGGCTGGACCGTCCCGCTCCCCACATCGCTCTGGTTTTGAGCGCCTCCTGGCCAGCCAAGGCTTGGCCCCTGGCATCGTCCTGCGAACTTTTCCGACGACTCGAACGAGATGGCGCTTCCCCCATTTTCATCCCGGGGCCTGCAGACGATACTCTGGTGCGACGGGTCCGGCGCGAGTTGGGCCCCGCCGCCCTGGCTCCCCCGACCAATCTGCTCGCTCTGGCGGACCTGTTGCGTCGGGTCGATTGCTTCGTGGGCACGGACAATGGGGCTCGTCATCTGGCCATCTGTCTCGGCGTGCCCACGGTCACCCTGTTTGGTCCCACCGATCCCCGCGGCTGGAACCCCGAAGACCCGCGGCATGTTGTGGTGAGGACCGGGGAGGACTGCTCTCCCTGCGATCTGACGGAATGCCCGCTGCCCGGGCACCCCTGTCTGGATTCTCTGCCGGCGGCACGGGTCGCGACGGCGGTCCAGCGGCTCTGGCGAAACCTGCAGTCGTCTCGCCGGTGAACAAGGAGTCTCTCGTTGCGAAGAATCACACTGGTAATCATGTTGGCGGTTGGCGCTTCTGGTTTATCCGCGCTGGTTATTGCTGATCCGGCACTGGACCGGGCATCCGAGCAGATATCCGAACAGATATCCGAACAGATGTCCGGACAGATGTCCGGACAGACCAGCGATCACTCGGATTCGCTGGCAGCCAGGCCGCCGGACAGCCTAACCGCAGTGGACAGTCTGGCGCTCTGCGTGCCGGACGGAGCCGTCGACGAGTCCGGTTATCCGACCATTCCGTTCGGCCCGGGGGAGACCTTACGGTTCTCCCTCA
>JBDRBC010000091.1:0-16595 GCA_043823125.1 bacterium
GGTCGTTCCACGTGGATCTCGAGATTGAACAGGCGGCGCAGTGAATCCTGGAACGGCGAATTCTCGGGGGGATTCGTACCATTCGCTGTCCATGGGATCGAAACGGACGAAGGTGATGCTGCCGATCCCGGCGCCGGCGCCTGCGGCCGCGGAAAGGTCCGCACCCACTGACTGCTTCGGTGTTGCCTGACCGGAGAACATGTTCCAGGCGATGGTGAGTTCCTCGGTCGCGGTCAGGTAACCCGTCAGCAGTTCCATGAGGTTGAGGTCCGGCCCGGAGAAGAGAAAGCGGTAGTCGGGATGCAGCAGGGCGGCGTAGGCGAGGCTGTCCAGGCCGCTATACGCGGCGCGGAAATTATCCATGAGCTGGTCCGGTGTCTCCGGGTACCCTTCGGGCAGGGTCGGTGTCATCGGCGGCTCGGTGATGGCCCCTTCATCGCCGCATCCATTGGCCAGCGCCAGCGCCAGGCAACAGCAGAGCAGAAAACACATCCGGACAGTGCGGCGTCGGTCGAGACAGCGGGACATGCCGGTCCTTTCAGCGCCGGGACAAACATCCCGGCTCGTACATCGGGTTCGCGATGATGGGGTGCAACCCGATCCAGGGGCGAGAAGCCGCGTCTTCTCCCAGTCGCGGCGACATGAGTATATACCGATCCGAGGTCGGGAATCAAATGCTGGTCCACCGCCCGGAGGGCCTTCCTCGCTCAAACCGGCGGCTGACGTCTGCCAGGGCGTATGCTAGGTTCACGCTGAAGATCCGCCGATTCTTTTCGCCCGGCCGACGGCTGCGACTACTCGCCGCCCAGGTCCGGGCCCGATGTCACAAAGGAAGCTGCCATGGAAACCGGCGTACCCGAGACGAAACCGCCCGCTCCGGGGCTGAGCTCGGAGAAGCGAGAGGACATCTGGGCGCTGCTCATCGCCTTGCTGGTGCTGGTGATCAGCCTGATCGCTCCGGAAGGTCTGTACGATTTCTTCAAGAAGACCCTGTTCCCGTTCTAGCGATCCACCGGGTCGAGCTGCCTGAACTGCCGGGAGGAGAGCGTCATGTCAGTTCTGCGATCGATGGTTGTTCCCGACTGGCCCAGGTACATCCCGGGCCTGCTGCTCTGCGTGGTGCTGGCCTTCGCGGCCATGAACATCGACCACCTGCTCGGCCGGTACCAACAGGCCGATGCCGCGGCAGTGAAGATCGAACGTCTGCAGGAGGAGCTGGCCGCGGCCACGGCGGCGGATGACCAGGCGGGCTTCGCCGGTCTGCAGGAGCAGATCGCCGCGGAGCAGAAAAGTGTGGACAAGGTGGACGGCCAACCGGGCGATCGCTGGGCCTGGGCCACCTTCTTCTACCAGACGCTGCAGTTCAAGTACGTGGCCATGTTACTCATCGGCGGCATCCTCATTCGCAACCTCATCGGCATGGGGAAGGTCTTTTTACCCGGGGTGGGACTCGCGCGGCCGCTCATCAAGCCGGGTATCATCATCCTCGGGGTACACTACGTCTGGACCGACGTGCTCAAGGTGGGGGGCACCGGTCTGTTGCTGGCGGCGGTTTTCATCTTCGGCACCGCCATCGCCGTCATGTGGCTCTGCCGGCGGAACGGGGTGGGCGACGGGCTCGGCGGCATCATGGGTGCGGGCACCGGGGTGTGCGGCGTGTCGGCCATCATCGCCACGGCGCCGGTGGTCAACGCCAAGCCGCGCGATATGGCCTACGCCATCGGCACCATCCTGCTGTTCGGCACCTTGATGCTGTTCATCATGCCGTACATCGGGCAGGCCCTCGGCATCAGCGAGCCGCAGTTCGGCGCCTGGGTGGCGGTGGCCATCCTCAACACGGCGCAACTCATCGCCGCGGCCGAGTGGTACGGGGAGGAGGCGCGCAACACGGCGGTGCTCATCAACGCCGCGCGTATCATGCTCATCCCGTTCATCGTCATTTTCGCGGTCTGGTTCTACGGTCTGCAGACCCAGCAGCGGGGCGCCGGCGGGTTCTGGACCACGGTGCGCGGGAAGTTTCCGGTCTTCATCCTCGGGTTCTTCGTGCTCATCATCCTGAACAGCTTCAACCTGTCGCTGTTCGGCGGACCCAAAGACACGGGCAGTCCGTTCTGGGCAATGAACGCAGTGTACAAGTGGTTCTTCGCCGTGGGGTTTGCGGGGATCGGCCTGTCCATCTCCATCGAGGACATGAAAAAGGCCGGCGGCTCGGCGTTTGTCATCGGGTCGGGGGCGGCGACGTTGAAGATGATCCTCGGCCTCGTGGCGGTGCTGCTCATCGGCACGACGCTGTTGCAGGTCACCGGTGGGGAGTAAGGTGGAATCAGTGGGCAAAGGCTCGTACCGGTTTCCGCCGCGGCAGATCCTCATCGGCATCGATGGTGAAGCCCGTACCGAGGCTGCGGTGAGGTGGGCTGTGCAATTGGCCGCAGTCGCCGGGAGTCGGGTGACCGCCGTCCACGTCAAGGATCCCTACCTGAAACAGTTCTCCAACGACATCTACGCTCAGGGACGGCAGGT
This sequence comes from bacterium, assembly GCA_043823125.1. Lineage (GTDB taxonomy): Bacteria > Krumholzibacteriota > Krumholzibacteriia > LZORAL124-64-63 > LZORAL124-64-63 > JBDRBC01. Next base: position 2,521 of record JBDRBC010000091.1, read on the forward strand.
CTATCGGGATCACGTGGATGCCAAGCTGGCCGAGCGGGCGGCGGAGGTGGTGGCGGCTTTCGAGGCCGTTGTCAGGTCGGTCCAGAAAGCTGGCCGGCAGGAGGCGGGTGCTGGAACTGGTGGGGCCGAATTGCAGTACCGGGTGACCGTTCGCGCCGGTGATCCCGTGACGGAACTGGCCGCCGCGGCGGCGGAGACGGCCTGCGATCTGGTCGTCCTGGGCGGCAAGAATTTGCGCGGCCTCGAGCGCTGGCGATCCGGCAAGCTGCCGGAGCGTCTGGCGGCGAAGATCGCCGAGGTGCCATTGCTGCTGGTGCCGGCCGGTCCGGGCACGTAACGACAGGAAGAATCCGAGCTGGGAGAGGGTGCGTGACCGTTGACGGCGCACCGGACGGTTGACCGCTGATTGTTACCGATATCGGGAGGACTACGGAATGCGTTTACTGGGTGTGGTGGGTCTGCTCGCGGTGTTGCTGTGGACGGGGTGTATCCAGGCGGCAATCGATCTCGCCGGGTTGCCGACCCACGTCGGCGCGGGGCAAGACGAGCTGCGGCTCGCGGCGTCGCAGGCTCGGTGTGAGCGGGACTGGGAACGGGCACTGTCTCTCTGCGCCGATATCCTGCAGCAGGCTCCCGGGGACGGCTGGGCGCTGCGCGAGATCGTTAAGGTGGCTCTGCACCGGAACGACATCGTGGAGCTGCACACGGCGCTTGCCGCTGGTGACCGGTCAGCGATTCCGCAACGAGCCGACCTCGGTGACGCGGATCTGGAGTTCCTGCTCGGCGTTTGCTGTTACCACCTGAGCTCCCTCGCCACGGCCCGGACCCATTTCGAGCGGGCGCTCGAACTGCGGCCGGATATGCCGTGGGCTCACTTCCTGCTCTTCGAGACCGAGGTCGCCATGCTCTTGCCGCGATCGATCTGGGAACCGCATCTGACGACGTTCCTGTCCGATCCGCGGACGGTGGCCTACGGGCTGCTCCGTATGGCCTCGGACACCCCGCGTGAACTGTTCGGCGAGCTGGCGGACGAGGCGAAGGCACTCCTGCGTCCCTCCGTCGGCGGGTCGGAGCTGGGGGCGGCCATCCAGCGCCAGGTGGTCATCGACCGGCTGCTGGCGGGAGATCTGACCCGGGCCGTGTGTGACAGTCTGTGGCGGGACTACGAGGAACGGCACGGCGTGCTGGTTCGGGATACCGTCGATCACTTCGGTTTCTACATCGCCAACTCTCTCCCTACCCGAGAAGCGCTGGAGTTCTACGCCGCCCACGACGAGATCGGGGGTGAGCCGATGACCTGGCTGTTTCAGCGGGCCAGCATCCAGCGGGATCTCGGTCACGTGGAGCGCGCCGACTCGCTGCTGGCCAGCGTCGAAAAACCGAACCTGGTGGAACTCTCACTCCGACTTCGCCTCGCTATCGACCTCGGCAGTGATGAAGTTTTACAGCAGGCCGTGCGGGCAGCCCGGGATTTCTCCCTCAGTCGCTACCTGTACAGCGAGATGACGGACGCTTTGCAGGCGCTGGGGCGGACGGATGAACTCGCCGCCTATCGCCAGCAGGTAGCCGTGGAGAACCCGAAACCCGTCATGTCGGATCGACTGTTCGGATTGAAGTACCGGGACATCGATGCGGTCCAGGCCGTGCTCGATTCCCTGCGGGCGGCGGGGGCCGATGTGGCCCTGTTCGACCGCACCGCCGATTTCGTGGCGGAATCCCGGGGCGATACGTTGGCCATCGCCGAGCTGCTGGCCGGTCCGTGTCGGTTTTGCGGGTTGAACGCTATCCTCAACCGGGCGGATGCCGCCTTCGTGGCCGGCCGGTTCGACCGGGGAAAGCGGCTGTTCCGGGTGATAATGGACCACTATCGCGACAATCCGAGACGGCTGGCGCACGTGGTCAGCTCGGCCCGGTGGATCAAGCGCCATCAGCTCGCTGACGACGCGCTCAGGCAGTTGCAGACAATCGCTCCCGTGAGCCCGGTGGCAATCGATCTGTTGATCGAAGGGCTCATCGAAACCAAGGAGTACGAGTCGGCCCGGGTAGAATTGCAGCAGGCTGTCGCACTCCCCGGGCTCCCACCTTCCCTGGCGGCGAAACTCGCCGCCGAGGCCGATCTCATCGGCGAGCAGAGCATCGCCGACGAGCTGATGCAGGCCGCCCTCGCCGGCACACCGGACAATCCCGAGGTCCGGTTCACCCACGCCTGGTTGCTGGTGAGGCAGCGCCAGCTCACCGAGGCCGCCGCCATCCTCGAACCGTTGACGGCGGCGTTTCCCGGCCGTGAGCGATACCGTTCGCTGCTCATGTCCGCCAGCGGCGAGGTGCAGACCCTGGCCGAGGCGCAGACGGAGGTCGCCGCCGACGAGTTCGGTCCCTTCGCTCACGAACTCATCGCCACGGACTGGATCCGGCAACGGATGGTGCCTCCCGACTCGGCGAGTAACGAGACCGCCGTCTACCTGTTGCAGCAGACGAGCTACAACATCGAGAACGTGCTGCAGTACAGCCGGCGGGTGCGAACAGTTCTGCATCTGCTCGACAAGGGCGGGGTGGAGCAGTACCAGACCATCCGGATCCCGTTCCTGCCGCAAAACGGCGTGCCGGCAGTCCGGGTGGCGCGGGTTATTGCCGCCGACGGGACGGTCACCGACGTGGATCCGGCCGATATCCTGGTGGCGGCCATGGAGGACGACGCCGTCGACGTCAGTGACGCCCGCCACCTCGTGGTGCCGTTCGCCAAGCTCGCCGAGGGATGTGTCGTCGATCTCGTCTACGACGAGCAAAACCGGAGCTTGCTGCAGGAGGGGTGGTCGTTCCGTCACATCTTCGGCGATGCCGAGACGGTACGGGAAGAGCTGCTCGAGGTCCGCGTGCGGGACGACCTGAACATCGACTTCTTCCGGGAATACGAACCGGTGGCGGCCGTGGAGCAGACTCTCGGCAGCGCTCGGCTCTACCGCTGGACCATGGTGGATCACGAACCGCTGCCGTACGAGGAGTTCACCCCCGACCCGTTTCTCTGCTTCCCGTGGGTCGGTTGCAGCAGCCACGAATCGTGGTCCGACGCCGGTGAGCGGTACGGCGACGACTACTGGCGACAGGTGGCGGCCACCCCCGAGATCGAAACGCTGGCGCGCCGTCTCACCGCGGACGCTGACGGCAAGGAGGAGAAGCTCGAGGCGATCTTCCACTTCGTCGCCAACGACGTGCGCAGCCTCGCCATCGAGCTGGACCGGGGCCGCATCATCCCCACACCGGCCCGGGAGGTGCTCGAACGGGAGTACGGCGATTGCAAGGACAAGGTCACCTTGATGATCGCCTTGCTCGCCGCCGTGGACATCGAGGCGTTGCCGGCGCTGGTGTCGGTCTGGCCGGGGCGTTCGGTGTTGCCGGACTTCGTGGAACTCAACGTGTTCTCGCACCTGATCGCCTTCCTGCCTGACGTGCACGGTGGCCTGTTCTGCGATCCGACCCTGGGCCGTCAACGCGCCGTCGATCTCCCCGTGCCGGTGGCGGACAGGTGGTGCCTGGTGGTCGGACGCGACGACGACGCCTTCCTGCGCAAGACCCCGGCCGGGAGCGCCGATCTGCACGGATTCACCATGACGGTGGACATCCGGCCACTGCCGGACAACCAGGCCGACATCGAGATCGTCGCTTCCTACAGCGGGCAGCTGGCCAATCTCGTGGAGCAGATGGTCTCCCACTCCGACACCACGGTTTCCTCGTACGCCGTGGATCGGATCGTGGGGTACGGCACCTGGGATTCTTGCCAGCGGATCGCCTGGAACCTGACACCGGATGACGAGGGAGGGATCCAGCTGACGGCCACTTACCGGGACACGTTGTGGAGCGACGGCGAGATCCGGTCCATCCCGTTGCGGTACGTGACGGAGGTCGCCGATCCGTTCCTGTCCTATCCCGAGGCGGAAGATCGCAAGTTCGACGTCCGGCTCGGCTTCCCCTTCGCCAACCGGGTCACCCTGCGCCTGCACGACGGCCAGGGGTGGCGGATCGATGATCGGATCGCCCCCTACCGGGTGGCAGGATCGTTCTACAGGGGGCGGATCGAATGTGCCTTCCGCGAGGCAGAGAACGACCGGTTCCTGGAGGTCGAACAGGAGTTCACCCTGGAGAACAATCAGATCCCGCTGGCGGATTACCAGGAGTTCCATGCGGACTGGTACCGCTTTCAGGTCGGCCTGCACCAGGCGTATCACTACCGGCTCACCACGGATATGGAGCGGGTGGAACAGCTCGAGGAGTACGTGCGGGAGCATCCCGACGATCCGGGATTCGCCCTGCAGGCGGTGGACCAGATTCTCGGCAGCGACCTGGGGGGTGACGGCGAACCGGGCCGGCAACGCCGCGAGGTGGCGCGCCGGATCCTGGGACCGTTGCTGCAGCTGGAGGACGTCGGCTCCATGCCGTTGATACTCATGGCGAGTCTCGAGATGCAGGAGTCCCGCTACCGGGCCGCCGATTCCCTGGCCTCCCTGGCGGTGGCGCGGGACCCCAACGACTTCTACGCCCAGATCGTGCTCTGCTATCTCAAACGCGAACTCCGGGACCTGGACAGCGAGATCGCGATCATGCACAAACTGGTGGCCGGCACCGGCAGTGTGGAAACCCAGCTCGAATTGGCCTCGGCACTGTACGCCGCCGGCCGGGACGACGAGGCTCTCGGCATCGAGGAACGGCTGTTCATGCTGAACACCGACACCGATTCCTTGCAGGTGTTGATGAGCCGGCTCGATGGATATGCTCGCGCCGAGCGGCACGACGACATGGAGGCGCTGCTGCCGCGGCTGCGGGGCAAGTTGCCCGAAGAGGTCGTCCAGCTCTACGAGGTCGACGTGCTCATGGGGCGGCGGCTCTTTGCCGAGGCGGCCGCCCAGCTCGAGGAACGGTGGGCGGACAACCCGTTCGATTCCATGCTCTGCAACAACCTGGCCTGGTGCTACGCCATGGCCGGTCTGAACCTGGACCGGGCCGAGGAGCTGGTCAACGCGGCCATCATTCTCAGCGACGACGACTCGGCGGACCAGAACACCCTCGGCGCGGTGTACGCCCGGCGTGGGGAGTGGAAAGAGGCGCGTAAGCTCTTCGTGGAGATCCTCGAGTCCGACGACCGTCCGGACAACGTGCAGGTGAATTCCTATTTCATCGGGTTGTGCGATTATCAGCTCGGCGAGGAGGAAGCGGCACTCGGTCTCTGGCAGCAGACTCTGGACTTGCCCGGAGAACCGAAGTGGCGGCGAATCATCGAGTTGAGTCTCGCCCTGGCCGCCGCCGGGGATCCGGTGACCCGGGCGGTTTTCAGCGACGCCGAGCCAACCGACGACGAGTAGCGGTCACTTCCGGCCCAAAAAACGGGGACGGTTCTGCGAGAACCGTCCCCGTCCATGTCTCCAGCCTGATCCGGGCGTTACCGCCCCGTCTTCACCTGATCCGTCTGAAACGCCCAGACCAGGGCCAAGGCGCGGTAGATCATGTGGGCGAACTTGCTGTACGGCATGTACCACAGCAGGAAGAACACCACCATCAGGTGAATGAAGTAGATGGGGTACGCCAGCGGCACCACGTTGGTCAGCCGCAATAGCCAGGTCAACATGCCGGTGCCGGCCACGAGAAGAATCAAGTACAGGAAGAGTCGGTCGGCGAAGCCCCCGGCGCCCACGCCGTCCGGATCGCTGGCCCGCCGCTGGATCATCATCACCGAGCCGACGATGAGGGCGAGACCGCTGGAAAGGCCCAGCCACTTGATGGGATTCATCATGGTCAAGCCGTCGAACGGAGCGCCGCCGTGCTGGGCCTGCCAGATGATCATGTAGATCAGGGCCAGGCCGGCGGTGGCGGCCGCGGCGAAGAAACCGAACAGCACCAGCAGGTGGGCCACGAAACGCGGCTTGTTCTGCCCGCAATCCCGGAACCGCTTGTGGAGGACGATCTCCTTCACCGTCGCCACCACGGCCTGAGCGAAGGTGAGTTTCACGGGCGTTCGGCTGTGCCTTTTCAGGGTGTTGTAGTAGCGGTAGAAGCCGATGGCGGCCAGGGTGAAGATGAAGACATTGCCCGCCATGAACAGCATCTCGAGCAGGCCGTGAGCCAGGAAGTGATGGTAGATGACCTCGCTTCCGCCGAACATGTGGCTCAGGCTGGCGCCGAAGCCGGCCTCGCCGTGGTCGCCCTCGAACGCGCGGTGCTGCAGGAACAGCATGCCGAACAGGACGGCGAACGGCACCAGGAACAGGGCCAGCATGGCCTTGGGATTGTTCAGCGCTTTGCCCATGAAGGAGGGAAAGGCGTTGACCTGGTAAACCATCGCTCGCAATGCGGCCATGACATCACCCGGTTTGGCGCCGCGGGGGCACCGGGTGGAGCAGTCGTTGCACTGATAGCAGAGGAAAATGGCCGGGTCGGCCAGCAGCCGATCTTTCAGCCCCCACTGGGCCCACAGCATCTCCTTGCGCGGAAAAGGCGCGTCCACCGGGGACAACTCGCAGGTGACCGAGCAGGTGGCGCACTGGTAGCACGCCTTCACCGCATCGCCGCCGGCGGCCCGGAGATCACGGACGAACTGGAGATCCGGGCAGATGACTTCCGCCACCCGGCTCGGTTCGGCCGCGGCGGGCGCCTCGGTTCCCGTGCCGGTCTCTGCAGCGGCAGCCGCACTGTCTGTCATGGCAGCTCTCCTTCACAAAAAGACAGGCTAGTGCTCTGTCAAACCTGTGGTTTAATAGAGCACTAACGCACGGTTTCGTTGATAGATAAACAGGTCCGTGCCCGTCCAAAATTGGCGGCGCTCCCGATCAATGTCAAGCTGAATCGTCGGCCCGGGAACTGCCTGAAAGTCACTGAATAACCTTGAAAAATAAGGGAATCTGGCAACCGGCGCCCAGGCCATGACTTCTTGATTTGGCTTGTCTGATTGACTACTTTTCCGGAAATTACGGAGTTCGAATCACCCGATTCGGCGGCCCCTGACCGGGATCACTCCCGTCGAGGGCCAGAAGGTGGGATTCTTTTAACAGGAGGGCGCCATGGCGGCAGCCGAGTTGGAACGCGGTTCCCCAAAAACGATGTTGGTCGTCGGCGGGGGCATCGCCGGCATGACCACCGCCATCGAGGCAGCAGAGGTAGGCTACGAAGTCATCCTCCTCGAACGCAGGCCATACCTGGGTGGACGGGTCTCCCAGTTCTACCACTACTTCCCCAAGCTCTGTCCCCCCTGGTGCGGACTGGAAATCAACTTCCGGCGCATCAAGCAGAACGAGCGCATCACGGTCCTGACCCAGGCCGAGGTCGACAGCATTAGCGGCGGCCCCGGCAACTACCAGGTCAAGATCACCCGGAAGCCTCGCTACGTGAACGAGAAGTGCACGGTGTGCGGCGAGTGCGAGAAGGTGTGCGAGATCGAGGTGGACGACGAGTTCAACTACGGCCACGGCAAGAAGAAGGCCATCCACCTGCCGCACGAGATGGCGTTCCCGTATCGGCACGTCATCAAGTCGGAGTTCGCCGGCGATGCGCGGATGCAGGCCTGTGTCGACGCTTGCAAGTACGACGCCATCGAGCTCGACATGCAGCCGCAGAGCCACGAGCTCACCGTCGGCAGCATCGTCTACGCCACCGGCTGGAAGCCGTACGACGCCGAGAAGCTGGACAACCTGGGTTACGCCGAGAACCAGGACGTGATCACCAACGTCCAGATGGAACGGTTCGCCGATCCCGGCGGCCCCAGCGCGGGCAAGATCAAGCGGCTGTCCAGCGGCGAGGAGATCCAGAGCATCGCCTTCGTGCAGTGCGCCGGCAGCCGGGACGAGAACCATCTGCCGTACTGCTCCGCCGTCTGCTGCCTTGCTTCCATGAAACAGGCCAGCTACGTGCGCGAGGCTCATCCCGAGGCGGAGATCCACATCTTCTACATCGACATCCGTTCACCGGGCCGGCTGGAGGACTTCTACAACCGGTTCAAGGACGATGAGAAGATCCACTGGCACCGCGGCAAGGTCGCCAAGGTGACCGCCGACGGCGCCGGACCGCTGACGGTGGTGGCCGAGGACACCATGACCGGCAAGATCAACCAGGCCGAGGTCGACCTGGTGGTGCTGGCCACCGGCATGGTGCCGCAGACGGACGGGCTGCCCGCCGGCGCGCCGGTGCAGCTCGACGACATGGGCTTCATCCGTACCGACGACAGTGCCGGACCGGGCATCATCGGCGCCGGGACCGTGACGCAACCCCTGGAGGTCTCGTGCACCATCCAGGACGCAACCGGGGCCGCCCTCAAGGGCATCATCCAGCTCGGGAAGGAGTAAGGCATGGATACCAAGATCGGTGTTTACATCTGCTCGGGCTGCGGGATCGGCGACGTTCTCGACTGCGAGGATCTGAAGAGCGTCGCTGACGAGGGAGGGGCGGCGGTCGCCAAGACCCACGCCTGTCTCTGCAATCCGGAGGGGATAGATTGCATCAAGAACGACATCGCCGGTGAAGAGCTGAACCGGGTCGTGGTGGCCGCCTGTAGCGCCCGCGTCATGACCGACGTGTTCGACTTAGGCCCGGAGATGTTCGTCGAGCGCGCCAACATCCGCGAGCAGGCGGCCTGGTGCCACACCACCGAGGACGACGAGGACAAGGAAAACACCCAGATGCTGGCCCGGGATTACATCCGCATGGGGCTCGCCAAGGTGGCGAACGGCGAGGCGCCGATGCCGGAGATCGTCGAGATCAACAAGACGGTCCTGGTCATCGGCGGTGGCGTTTCCGGACTCACTTCGGCCAAGGCCGCGGCCGACGCCGGGTACGACGTGGTGCTGGTGGAGAAGGAAGCGGAGCTGGGCGGCTGGGCGCAGAAGTTCACCCAGAGCTTCCCCCGCCAGGCGCCGTGGACCGACCTGGAGCCGGGCGGCGTGTCCGAGCTCATCGAGGCGGTCACGGGTCACGACAAGATCAGCGTACACGCGTCCGCCACGGTGGAGACCATGGACGGAGCCCCTGGTATGTTCGAGGTCAAGCTGAGCAATGGCACCGAGCTGCAGATCGGCTCGGTGGTCCAGGCCAGCGGTTGGCGGCCGTACGCGCCGGAAAAACTCGGCCATCTCGGTTACGGCGCTTCGCCCGACGTGGTGACCAATGTCCAGGTGGAAGGGATGTTCGCCAACGGCGGCTTCAAGCAGCCGTCCACGGGCAAGACGCCCGGTAGCGTGGCGTTCATCCAGTGTGCCGGTTCGCGTGATCCGGATCACCTGCCGTACTGCTCCACGGTCTGTTGCCGTACGAGCTTGAAGCAGGCGCACCTGGTCCGCCAGCAATACCCCGACACCAAGGTCTACATCCTGTACAAGGACATCCGCACGCCGGCCCAGTTCGAGTTGTTCTACAAGCAGATGCAGGATGACGAGGGCGTTTTCCTGACCAAGGGCGAGGTGACCGAGGTGACAGCCGACGGCGGGCAGCTCGCGGTGAACCTGGAGAATACGCTGCTCGGCGAGAAGATTCAGGTGAAGGCCGACATGGTCGTCCTGGCCGCCGGCATGGTGCCGAGCGCCCTGGTGGACGACGGCGTGCTGGACAAGGACGACGGCGAGGAAGGCGAAGCCGGCGAAGCGGGCGGGAAGAAAGCCGGCGCCAGCGCCGAATCCGGCGCCGGGATCCTCAACCTGACCTACCGGCTCGGCACCGACCTGCCGACCCTGAAGTACGGGTTCCCTGACAGCCACTTCGTCTGCTTCCCGTACGAGACCCGACGCACGGCCATCTACGCCGCCGGCTGCGTGCGGGCTCCCATGGACACCTTGCAGGCGAACAAGGACGCCCACGGCGCCGCCCTCAAGGCGATCCAGGCGCTGGAACTGATGGGACGTGGCGAGGCGGCCCACCCGCGGGCTCGCGACACGAGCTTCCCGGACTTCTTCCTGCAGCGCTGCACCCAGTGCAAGCGGTGCACCGAGGAGTGTCCGTTCGGCTCGCTGGACGAGGACGCGAAGGGTACGCCGAAGCCGAACCCGACTCGTTGCCGGCGCTGCGGTATCTGCATGGGCGCTTGCCCCGAGCGGATCGTCAGCTTCAAGAACTACTCGCCGAACATGGTGAGCCAGATCATCAAGTCCATCGAGATTCCCGACGAGGAAGACGAGAAGCCGCGTTATCTCGCCTTCATCTGCGAGAACGACGCCTACCCGTCGGTGGACATGGTCGGTCTGAAGCGGCTGAAGTACAGCTCGTTCATCCGGTTCATCCCGGTGCGCTGTCTCGGTTCCATCAACACGGTCTGGATCGGCGACGCCCTGTCGAACGGTTTCGACGGCATCCTGCTGTTCGGCTGCAAGTACGGCGACGACTACCAGTGCCACTTCGTGCGCGGGAGCGAGCTGGCCAATACCCGGATGGACAACGTGAAGGACAAGCTGCAACAGCTCGCCCTGGAAGAGGAGCGGGTGCAGATCCACACGCTGGCCATCAACGAGTACGACAAGCTGCCCGGGATCATCGACGATTTCGTCGAGGAGATGGACGGCATCGGCATGAACCCGTTCAAGGGCTTCTAGCCGGCAGTGCTCGGATGCGAACAATAGACGGCCGGGCCGCCTGCGGGTGGCCCGGCTTTTTTTCGGAAAGCGCCTCGATTGTCACGGCCCTCGCTCTCCGACAGGCAGCAGCCGCAGATCGACACCAGCGACCACCCCGCCGTCAGGCGAGACCACGGCGGTCAGCGGCTCGGCGTCCTGCAAGTGTCGTCTCGCCAGGGAACTCGCGGACGGTCGCACCAGATACCGGCCGGGCCGCACCTTCTGGAACAGGAAGTAGCCGTCGAACTCGGAGACGGTGGTGGCCAGGACGGTGCCGTCAGCGGCGAGCAGTTCGAGCACCAGGCCGGGTTGGGATTGATACTTTTCGTGACGCCGAATGGTTACCGAGCCCTCGATTTCACCGGAGTAGGTCACCGGGAACTCCAGGTAGACGATGCCGCCCGCGTGTCCACACGCCGTCAGTCCGGTCACCGTGGGAATGAGGAACGGATCGGGGAGTGACTCCACCTCCACCTGCACCGGCAGCCGCCGGTCCGCCGGCAGGCTGGGCAGGAAGATGTTGCCGGCACTGTCCGTGGCCAGATCTCGCCAGAGGGTCAATCCTTTCAGCCGCACCCCGGGTAACGGTTCGTCTTCGGCGTCGAAACGACCGTCGGCGTTGCGATCCAGATAGACGAACACCGAGGCGGCGCAGCCCGTGGCCATCCGTTCCCGTTGCACGTGCCAGTGGCCGCTCCGCGGATCACGGCCGAGGGACGTGGTGACGGAGATACCGACCTGGACCGGCGCGTTGGGTGGGAAATTGGCCTCGAGCCCCAGCCGCACCGCCTGCCGTAACCAGGTCAGGCCCAGACTCTGAAACGAGCCGGCCTGTTCGCCCAGGTTCCGGGTCACGGAAAGCCGGGCGCTCAGGTCCTGAAACGGCCGCCACTGCACGGTTCCCAGTAACGATTCGATTCGCGTGACCTCGGTGTGGCTATACCGGATCTGGCCCCGCAGATCGATTGCGCCGAGCCGGCTACTGACCAGTTGCTCGCCGGCGAGATAGGCGGGGAGCCCGGTGGTACCGGTACAGTGGGTATGTTCCACTCGGTGCGCCAGCAGCAGTCGTCCGACGTTGGTGGCCAGTCGCACCTGCCAGCGGTCTTGCTGGGTCAGGAAACCATCTCGGAACCGGCTGGAGTTGATTTCCAGCTCACAGGAGATGGGTTGCGACGGGAAAAGGCGGATCATGCCACCGGTCCGCAGACGCGTATCGGACGACAGGTTGGGCCGCACACCTGAGACACGCAGCGAATACCGGGAGAAGCGCCCGTGTTGCCAGGTGAACGGCAGTTTCCAGAGCAGGCCGCTGCCGGCCACCTGGTTGGCGAACCCGCCCCGGAAATCCAGGACGCTGTTGCTCTGGACCTGCATGCCGGCCAGATCGTGACAGGAAGTCAAACCGAAGGCGGTGCCGGCCTTTTGGGTCCCCGGCAGGCGGGTCAGACTCGCGCCGACGGAATGACGGACATGCAGGCCATAACGGATTTCGGCATGATGGGTCCACGGAGCCGCCGCTGCCGGTTCCGCGACCTCGACTTCGCCCAGCAACGACCGGTCGTTCTGCAGCGAGAACCAGGAGTACTGCACCTGGCCGGGCAGGATCATGTCGGCGCCGACCTGGTTCCGTTCGACCCGCTCACGCACCTGGCCCTGGGGGCCGTAAAGCACGACTCGCAGGACATTGGTCCCGAACGAGATGGGCACGTCGGGGAACAGATACTGGCCGTGGTCGGCCACGATCTGGAAGTCGATCAGGAACCCGTTGTGATACAGCTCCACCTCCCAGCCGGGCGGCGCGTCGCCCTGCAGACAACGGGAGGCGTACTGGTTGTTCCGTCGAGCCGGGATGTTGGAGACGGTCAGCCCGCGACCGTGGGCGCCGCTCAAGAGCAGTGGTCTGCCGGGGACGAAGATATCACCGCAGCCGACCTCGGCACCGTCCAGGATACCGAACGGCCCACCCTCGGCCACGCGGCGCTGCAGATTGATCCGGGTGATGGAGCCGTGGGTCGGATCGGCGCCCGGACTGCGCGACAGGTAAGCTTGCGCGCTCAGACCGACGAAGTCGCCACTGCCCAGCAACATGAACTCGGGCTTCAGACCTTGTTGACCACTCCACTGCAGCCGGGTGTCGAGTAACGGCCAGCTCGTCTGGCGATATTCGGCCACGCGCAGGGGATAGCCGGCGTCGGGATCGTTGCTGTCGCCCAGCCGGCTCGACCGCAACTGGTCACGCTTCAGCCGCTGCTGGAACGGGAGTTTCGTTCGCGGGGTGAGACGGACCAGCAGTAACGACGGCGCGTAATCGATATCCAGTTCGAGCCAGTGGGACAGCAGCTCGGTGGTGATATAGATATCGATGTCGTCGACGGTAATATTACCGGGTGCAATGGTCGTCCGTCGGCCCGCCAGGATGACCGTACCGGAGGCGAGGTCGAGTTCGAAGGTCCGGTCCTCGCGTTGACACCAGCCGGTGGCGCGACCCGCTTCCGGCTGAACCTCGATGGCCAGATCCAGCGCCGCGGTGAGTTCGCCCAGCGGCAGCATGACGTCGTCCCGGCAGGCGAATCCGATCATCCCCTGACTGACCCGGTAGCGTTCGAGAAGCACCTCGAGTACTACCAGGTCATCGTCGTCAGGGAACGGGAAGGCTTCTTGCCAGGAGATCTGTTGCGACTCCGATACTCCTGAGGCGAAGCCTTCCGGGACATTCGCCAGCAACCAGCACATCGTCAGCAGGAGCCAGAGGCTCCGCTTGCTGTAAGTTCCCCCCTGCATGTGCCGACTCAGTCGAGCGGGACGCTCAGGACCGCGACCTGGTCACCCTGGCCGGCGGCGGTCTCACGGTAACATACCCGGAGCTGCCCTCCTGACCGCCGGTAGCTGTCCGGCAAGTCGAGGGGTAGCCGCAGGAGTCGCCGCGGGGTCGGACAGTAGACCGCCATGCCGCGCATCTGCAGGATCTCCATGTCTTCGCCGAGCGGACTCTCGTAAACCACCGTCAGATCACCGTAGACCGAACGATTCCCCTCCCGCAGCAACGGCACCGTAAGCAGTGATTTGCCGACCTGGGGGTCGTTGGGCGCCAGTTCCGGGGCGCCGAAGGCGATGGTCGCCTGGGGACTGCCGCGGCGCACGATGACCGGAATAGTGGTCTCGATGATGGCCACCGCGGTGACGCGAATCCCCTCGCCATCGTCGTCCAGGGTGGTGGGGTCGGGCAGGTTGGGCACGGCCCGGAACATCAGGTGCGAGCGATACTCACCATCGGGCAGCGCCTCGCCGGGCGGAAATCGCAGGGTCAGGCGCACCGCCTGGTTGCCCTGGGGCGGCACCACCACCCGCCGCGGCGAGAAACGGATATACTCGGCGGCGAAGCACTCGTCCGACCAGGCCGAATCAGCGGTCACGATGTGGCCGTTCTCGAGCATGCGCCGGTTGACAATGGAAATCCGGTAGGTTGCCTCCTCCGAACCCCGGTTGTTCAGGTAC
>JBDRBC010000092.1:0-2470 GCA_043823125.1 bacterium
GACGAACTCGCCGTCGTGGATATCCAGATCCAAGGTGGCCACCGCGGTGACTCCACCCGGGTACACCTTGCTGACGTTCTCGAGAACTACCTTGGCCATACCGTCTCCCACCATTTCACGCAGAGACCGGGGACAGGCCGGGTGGCCCGCCAGTCACCGGTCGAACTGGTTCTCGTCGGGAACTCGTCCACCGTGGTGGGGAGTTTCCCGGCCACTTTTCGCGTCGACAGTTTATCACGCTGCCCAGGCGGCTGTCATTTACATCCCGGTGCTGGACCGGGTAAAATACTGCCCGGGATTTCCTGGGGAATTCACGGTGTCTCGCAGCAAGCCCACCAAGAGGAACCGCATGAATCTGTTCGATATCACCGCGCTCCTGCTGACCCTGGCCGCCCTGTTCGGGTACCTGAACAATCGCTATTTGAAGCTCGAACCCACCGTGGGGCTCATGCTCATCGCCCTGGTCAGTTCCGGCAGCTTGATCGTGCTCGACCGGTTGGTGCCGGCGCTTCACATCACCGTCGCCGTGCGGCAGGTTCTGGACGGCATCGATTTCTACGAAGCACTCATGCACTGGATGCTCGGCTTCCTGCTGTTCGCGGGAGCGTTACACGTTGATCTCGATTTTTTCGTCCGGCGTAAGGGCGCCATCACCTGTCTGGCCACCATCGGCCTGCTGATCTCCATGGTACTGGTGGGATTCCTGAGCAAGGGACTGTTCGGTCTGCTCGGCCTCGAGGCCAGTCTGCTGGCTTGCTTCCTCTTCGGCTCGTTGATCTCACCCACCGATCCCATCGCCGTGATGGGGAGCTTGAAGAGCCTCAAGGCCCCGAAACCGCTGGCGGCCATGATCGGCGGCGAATCGTTGTTCAACGACGGCGTGGCGGTGGTGGTGTTCTCCGGTCTGGTGACCATGCTGCCGGCCATCACCGGCCACGGCGGTGCGGCGGGTCACGAAACCCATGCCGGCGAATTCAGCGTGGGGGGGCTGGTGCTGTTTTTCCTGCGCGAGGCCGGCGGCGGCGTCGGGCTCGGGTTGTTGGCGGGTTATCTCGCCTACCGCCTCATGTTGAGCATCGATGATTACAAGGTGGAGGTCATGATTTCCCTGGCGCTGGTCATGGGCTGTTACAGCCTCGCCCTGAATCTGCACGTTTCCGGACCCATCGCCGTGGTGTGCGCCGGGATTCTCATCGGCAACCGGGGGCGGGCTCTGGCCATGAGCGAGGAGGTCGGCGACTACCTGGAGAAGTTCTGGGAACTGGTGGACGAGATCCTCAATGCCGTGCTGTTTCTGCTCATCGGCATCGAGGTGTTGGTGGTGGCGCTCCAGGGCAAGACGGTCCTGGCCGGAGCAATCATCGTGGTGGTGGTGCTGCTGGCGAGGTTCCTGAGTGTCAGCCTGCCCATCACAGTGCTCCGGCGTGGGCACCGGTTTTCGCCGGGGGTGATCCGGATTCTCACCTGGGGCGGATTACGGGGCGGCATCTCGGTGGCCCTCGTGCTCTCCCTGCCGGCCATTCCGGAGAAGCCGCTCCTGGTCACTTGCACTTATCTCGTGGTACTGTTTTCCATCCTGGTGCAGGGCTTGACCATCAAGCGGGTGCTGAGCCAGTTCATCGCTTCCGAGACGGAGACCGACAGCGGTGGCGAGACCGATTCTTGACCCGGCTGCCGGGCCGGTGGTGAGCTATAATGCCGGGTACCATCACGTTCTCAACAGGGCCAAGGAGGCATTTCATGGCAAGGCACGGTTACCAATCCATGCGGGATCTCCTCGCGGTGAATCGACGCGATTTTCTCAAGGTGAGTTCGGCACTGGGCGCCGGAATCCTGCTCGGAACCCCGACCGCCTGGGCCCAGGACGAAACGAAGGAACAACCACCCGCAAAACCCGAGACGAATCTCAAGGATGTGCAGGACGTGCCGCGTCTTGACGGACTCTCCCTGCCGGGCCGGTTCCCCGGCCGGGTAGTGGAGATCCACGACGAGCAGGCCCTGGTGGATGACCAGTTCGACGCCGCCGTCATCGAGGCCATGTTCGAACGTGGCGTGACCGACCTGACCGGGCGGAACCTGGCCGACAGCTTCGGCCTGTTCTTCTCGCCGGACGACGTGGTGGGTATCAAGGTCAATCCGGTGGGGGCTGGCTTGATCAGCACCCGGCTGGAAGTGGTGGACGCCATCGTCGCCTGGCTCGAGGCGGGCGGCCTGCCGCGCCGGAACATCATCATCTGGGACCGTTTCGAATCCATGCTGTCCGAGGCCGGCTTCACGCCGGAACGTTACCCGGGCATCGGCCTGGAAGGATTGCAGATCCTGGACGAAGCCGCCATGGAGGAAGGGAACGAGGACCACAGCGGCTGGCTGGACGAGAACGGCCAGCACCGCAGCGCCGACCTGTTCGATCCGGACGTCTATTACTGGGCCGACGTGGAAGCTCCCCAGGACATGAACTACCTCAACCAGC
>JBDRBC010000093.1:0-2957 GCA_043823125.1 bacterium
CAGCATGGGCGATTGCGTTGAGACGAAACGGATGATTCTGGTACGATAGCGACGGGGGTGTTGCGGACACGATAGACCATAGAAGGACAAGGACACCTGGTAGGTGCCCATATCGGCACCTGCCAGGATTGTCCGATGAACCGTGTCTTTCCCCGTCTCACTCTGATAGAACGATTCGATCGACTTAAGTATCCGGACCGTCTCGGGAGTCATCGGATACTGTTTTTGCCTCGCCCTTGTTGCTTGCCGCGATTGCTGGGCGCTCCGGATACAATCCTTTTCGTTGGCCTATCAAGGAGGACAGCAAAATCAACCGCCCATTCCCTTCCGTACCCACCTCCGGATCCTGATTCTGCCACACACAAGAAGCCGCGACCAACCTCCGACAACCGCGCCGGCAACACCCCCGGTAACGCAGTCGGATCCCCTATGTGACCCAAGAGCCGCTCGATCACCGCCCGCCTGAGTCGCGCGTTCGGCGCCAGCACCCCGCAGTACCTGTGCTTGTGGATCCGGGGCGGAGTGATCAGCTTCTCCAGACGCTCCAGCAACTCAAGTGAGGTCAGGATCAGCTCGGGGCGGCCATCAGAAGTAGTCCGCGTCTCCATCCCTTGCCAAGAGTAATCGGCCCGACTGTTGAGATCCTCACGGAGCAACAGTCGGGCTTTGTTTTGGGAATGGTATGCTTTCGGTCAGGCGCAGGACCATCTCCACTTCGGACCGGTCGGTACGGTGCAGGCGCCGACGCCCAGCACCGCGAAAATCGTCGACGACATAACGTCGGCCCCTCCGTTTCTTTAATTCCGATCCCCGGTTTGTTCGAGGGATGCACCGATATCCGAACCGAAGAATCACTGAGAGAAGGAGAGTAGAAATGCGTTTGTCCCGAATGCTCACGATCCTGTTCCTGGCCAGCCTGACAGTCATGGTCGGTTGCGAAAATGGCGCGGTGGGCCCGACCGCCCCGGATACCGGACCCGACAAGTATTCCATACAGGTAGAACCCTTGCCGGTTCACGTCCCCTACGCGCTGATCGTGGTCGGCGGGGCGATCGGCGACTCGCAGCAGGCGGATTTCAACAACGCGGCCGAACTGGTCTACCAGTACTGCACCTCCCGCATGGGTTGCAACGACGGCACGGTCACCTACCTCAACGTCGACGTGAACCGGCCTTACGTGGATGGGCAGACGACGGTGATCAATATCGACGCCGCCTTCACCGCCATCGGTAACGCAATGGACAGCGACGACCGGGTGCTGGTCTACTTCGTCGGGCATGGGGAGGCATCAGGGCCGGTGCAGCGCGACGGATTCGAATTGGGTCCGCTTGGCGCCTCCGGCGACCCCGCCCCGGGTGGTTTCGTGGCGAATCCCAACCTGGTCGTGTTCGGACTTCCGGGTTTCTTCACCTTCGACTCGGAGCCGGACGGCATCTGGGAGCAATACTGGGATCACCAGTTCGCACAGGGCATCGGTCGGCTGGGGGGGTACTGGCAGATGACCATCGTGCTGGAGTTTTGCCACAGTGGCACCTTCGTCGACGACACGATGCCGAGCAACAATCCCGCGGCCAACGACGGCAAGTACATGGCGACCGCCTGCCGGCCCAACGAGGTGGCTAACGGGCATCCCGGGTATCCTTACCCCACTTTCAGCTACCAGTTTTTCAACATGCTCCTGCGGAACCACTTTCTGGAGGACGCCTTTGCCTCCGCCTACAGTTCGGTTCTGTTCCATCACATGGACCAGCAGCACCCGATGGAGGTGGACTGCGCGCCTCGGGGTAATCACGGAGCCAAGACCCGGCCGTGATCGCCTTGCTGGTGGTGATTCTCGGCGGTGTCGTCCACAAGCTGGATCAGCAGCCCAAGATCGAGGGCCACTCCTCACTCGTGGTGCTGGTTTCGGCAGCAGCTACGGTGACGACGGTTACCCGAGCGCGTGCCCCACCGCCTGACCCACCTTGTGTCCAGTCACCCATGCCCAGAGGAAGTTGTAGCCACCCAGCCGTCCCGTCACGTCGAGCATCTCGCCGCAGAAATGCAATCCCGGCACGATACGGCTCTCGAGAGTGGCCGGCGTGACCTCGGCGAGCGGGATGCCGCCGCCTGTCACCTCGGCACTCTTAAAACCCGCACTGCCCCGGACCGGGAGTTCGAACCGGCTCAGGATGTCGACGAGACGAAGGCGTGTTGCACGGGGCAACTCGCTCAGGGACGTCTCGGCAGCCACTGCCGCCCGCTGGAGAAGTGCCGCCGCCAGTCGATCCGGCAACTGCCGGCGCAGAACCGATCCGACGGTCCGCCGACCGCCGGCGCGCAGGGCGTCGTCCCAGTCAGCGATGGCGCTGCCACCCCAGTGCACCCGGAGGACCACATCCCCCCCACGCCGGGTCACCTGACCGCTCAGATCCAGAATCACCGGCCCGCTGAAACCCCGGTGTGTGAACAGCAGCTCGCCTTCACCCTCGTCGATCCGGCGCCCGTGGTCCTCCACCGTCAGCCGCACCCGAACGGACAGACCACTGAGCGCACGCCATCCGGCATCCGCGGAGAGCAGCGGCACCAGGGCGGGATGAGTCGGCACCCGACCGTGGCTCAGGCCGACGGCCAGGTCCAGACCGACCCCGTCGCTGCCGGTCTTGGGCCACGAGAGGCCGCCGGTGGCCAGGACGAGTCGCTGGCACTCGAGTCGCTCACCGTCCGCGGAGGTCAGAACGAACCCGCCGGTTTCGAGACGCTCCACCACCGTGACCCGCCAGGGTGCCCGCAGCACGGCGCCGCTTCGCCGGAGCGCATCGAGCAGTCCCCGCGCCACGTCCACAGCCCGGTCGCTGACCGGAAACAGCTTGCCGGACGACTCCTCCTTCAGCGGAATGCCCAGATCGTTGGTGAAGAAGTGACGCACCTCGGTGAGCGGCCACGAGAAGAGGATATTGCGCAGGGTGTTGCGCGAG
>JBDRBC010000094.1:0-3534 GCA_043823125.1 bacterium
TGGCGCGAGAGTATGGTGAGCGCGACCGTCACCGCACCGCCCGTAAAGCGAATCCGGAGACCCAGTGACCAGCAAGAAACAGTTCGATTCCAAGGAAGTCGGTCTCGAGATCGGCCTCGTCATCTTCAAGTACTTCCTGAAATCGGAGTATCTGCACTACGGCCTGTTCACGGACGGGCTGGAGGGCGACATCGGCAATCTGGCCCAGGCCCAGGCCAACTACGCGGAGTTCCTGCACGCCCACATTCCGGACGGTGTCGAGACCATCCTCGATGTGGGTTGCGGTTCGGGCAAGATGGCGCAAACCCTCATCCAGCACGGCTATCGAGTGGACTGTGTCTCGCCGAGTAAGCTGCTGGCGGAGCGCGCCCGGACGCTGGTGGGCGACGAGTGCGAGATCTTCCTGTGCGGGTTCGAGGATCTGCGGACCGAGAAGCGGTACGATCTGGTGCTGTTCAGCGAGAGTTTCCAGTACATCCCGGTGGAGACGGCCCTGGGCAACGCTCTGCAGTTCGCCAAACCCGACGGCCATGTCCTGGTGAGCGATTACTTCAAGACCGACGCGCCGGGTGACTGCCTGCTCGGCGGCGGGCACTCATTCACCGAATGGGAGCAGCAACTTCCGGACTATCCCCTGGAGATCGTACACGAACAAAACATTACCGAGCTGACGGCCCCGACGGTGGATGTCATCAATTCGTTCTCGCAGGAATTGCTGCACCCGGTCTGGAAGCTCGCGTTCGTGCTGGTGGACAACAAGTATCCCCGCGTGTCTCGTTTTCTGCGCTGGAAGTTTCGCAAGAAGATCGCCAAGCTGGAGAAGAAGCATTTCACCGGCGGCCGTACCGCCGAGGTGTTCAAGAAGCACAAGCAGTACATGTTTTACCTCTTCCGAAAGCGCTGAGACATGCGGGAGAACGATCTGCTCGCGCAGAACATCGAACGTTTCTGCAGCCGGTTCGACGAACCGGACCACCTCGTCGCGGGGTTGCGGACATTCCTGCATGATTTCCTGTCCCGTCAAGCCGTGGTGGTGCCGTTACCCGCGTACGGTAACATCATTCATCCCGTTCCCGAGCAGTACCGGTATGCGGAGGTCCAGGCGCGGATCGAGGCTGACGCCGACATCGGTAACGAATTTCTGGCCGGTCTGCAGGAGTACTGGAACTCGGAGAATCTGCAACAGATACCCGTCGACAAGGTGAACGAGACCGACCCTTACTGGCAGAACGGTTTTCTGGCGCGGAGCGACGCCTCGGCGCTGTATTCCATCGTGGCGAGGTATCAACCGCGCCGCATCATCGAGATGGGGGTGGGCAACTCCACCAAGTTCGCCCGCAAGGCCATCAACGACCACGGACTGAGTACGGTCATCACCTCCATCGATCCCACGCCGCGGGCCAACATCAGCGGCATCACGGACTTGCATTTGGAGTGCACCATCCACGATGTGGATCTGGAGCTGATCGGGCAGTTGCAGGCGAACGACATACTCTTCCTGGATGGCAGCCATGTGAGTTTCTGCGGGACGGACGTGCCGTTTTACTTCTTGAATATATTACCGCTGGTTCAACCCGGCGTGCTGGTCCATATTCATGATATATTGCTGCCGGATGAGTATCACGCTGAATTCCGCCGCCGCCATTACAACGAGCAGTACATGCTCGCCGCCATGTTACTCTTCAGCTCGGAATGGGAAATATTACTGCCGGTGGCGTATCTGGCCCGTGAGGGGCGCCTCAAGCAAGGCGGTTCCTCGTTCTGGATGCGGCGCAAGTAGACCGTCTCAGCCGCGCTGCTCCCCGGTTCGTCGCACATACTCCTTCCCGATGGCCAGCGCCAGAGCGATCCAGACCGCCACCAGCACCAGATTCGCCACGGCGAAACCCTTGATGCCGAGTTGCAGGTGATGGACTCCCACGTAGACCAGCAAGGCGGAGAACACGTCTCCCGCGCGCTGAAAGAAGGTGTCGATGGCCTGCTTGGCCTTGTACTTCTGCTCCCGGTTGGTGGGCAGGAAAAGAGCGTGACGCACGGTGTTCTGCAGTGAGTAATCCGTGGCATTCTCGGCGGTCTTGGCCCAGCGTACGACCGTGAGAATCGGGAAGAAGATGAGCAACAAATAGCCGCCGACGGCGATGAACGGCAGGATAAGCATCGCCACCCGCACGCCCAGGTACTTGAGAATGCGCGACACCAGGAACAGCTGCACCAGCACGCCGAGGATGTTGACCCCGGTGAAGAAATCGGCGTAAAACTTGCCGATGTACCCTGTCATAAAGGCGTCCCGATCGAAACCTACGTCGCCAGCAGCCCGGGCTGCTTCAGTGCTGGCGAATTCCGCGACGGTCCGGCCGAGAATGTACTCACCGGTGGTGTTGACCCAGTTGAGGAAGAGCACCAGCAGCGCGATCAGCAGCAGGTAACGGTGCTTGATCACCAGGCGGAAGGCGTTTTCATCGCCCATGCCTTGCGTATCCGGCTCGGCTGTGGAAACGTCGTCCAGCCCGGCGACGTCCGTCGCCTCGCTGCCGTCCACTGCGACGCTGTTCCGTTCCACGCTGTTGGTCAGCAGCAGCGCCACGCCGAGCAGGCCGGAGGACACGAGCAGCAATTGATAGACACCGAATGGCTCGATGAGCCGGCCGGTGACCCAGCTTCCCGCGATGGCGCCGAGCGAGGCGCCGAAAGCCACGAGGACGAACAGTCGTTTGCCCTGCGCCACCGTATAGACATCGTTGGCGAATGACCAGAACAGCGCCGGCACCATGAGGTTGAAGATGCCCACCCAGAGGAAGAACGCCAGTCCCAGGTTGAGTTCGAGCTGGGCCAGGACGTAGAAGAGCAGCAGGTTGCTGATGAAGAAGATGTTCACAGAGTTAATCAGCCGTCGCCGACTCACCCGGCTGGCGAGACGGCCGTACAGCGGCACGAAGACCAGCAGGAGTAATACCGCCTGACCGGCCGAGGCGTAGCTCTTGAGCTCGGCGCCGCCGCCGGACAGGATCAACGCCTCACGCACCGGCTTGATGATGTAATAGGCCGTGAAGATCAAGAATATGTTGAGGGCCAGCAACAGGACCCGGCCACCTTCACCGGCCTGTACTTCGGTGAAGACGCTCAGCAGTTTCTCCACCCGGCTCTTCCGGTCGCCTTGTGCTGTCGGTGTCATCACGATCCCTTCCCGTTAACTGCGGGAAATGTCAACGACTCACCGCCACCACTCGACCACTGGCCACGGCCAGGTAGGCGGTCGTCGGTGAACTCCAGCCCGCGCCGCGATCGACCTGTACCTGGACTGCCAGGAATGAACGATCGGTGGTGGCTGTTGCCGAGTTCAGGTCGAGTACGGTATCCATGGATTCGACCCAGTGCGACCAGGCGTCCGCATGCCGCGAATCGTCACAACCGGCGAACCGCGCCCGGTAACGCGGCGTGGTCCCGGGATAGATCCCGCGTTCAGCGCCCAGGTCGTGGTAAACGAGTATTCCCGCTTGCCGGCTGAAGAAATCCAGCGGCGGCACGCGGTCGAAG
>JBDRBC010000095.1:0-4076 GCA_043823125.1 bacterium
GGGGGATGGCATGTCTCGGCTAGGAGAAAGCAGTGGTGAAGAAAGCAGCGAAGCTGGGGCTGGAGCCCTCCCGGATCGCCAGTGAGATCATCGCCTTTTTGCGCGCCAATGCGAGCGCCGGTCGCGCTCGTTCCTCGCAGCGCTATTTCAAGGAGCCGGTGCAGCTTTACGGCATCCAGGCCCACGTTCTGCGCAAGCACGCCAAGAGTCTGGCAAGTCAGCTCAAGGGCAAGTGGAGCTGGGTGGAGGCGGTCAGTCTGGTGGACGCACTCATCCAGGAACCGCAGCTCGAGACCAAAGCCATGGGTCTGCTTATCCTGGGGCAGTTCGAGGCCGATCTGCCTGCGCATCTGCTGCCGCGGATCAAGAGCTGGCTGGCCTGGCATAGCGGCAACTGGGCCACGGTGGATCTGCTGGCGCCGGACATCCTCGGCCCGCTGCTCGACCGGCACCCCGATCTGATCACCGAGGTGGAGAGCTGGAGCGGGTCGCCTAACCTGTGGGTCCGGCGTGGCGCCATGGTGGCGTTCGTCAAGCACGCGCGTCAGGGCAAGCATCTCGGCGCGGTCTATCGTATCGCTGAGAAACTACTGGCCGATCAGGAAGATCTGATGCACAAGGCCGTGGGCTGGGTGTTGCGGGAGGCCGGCAAGACCGACGCCGAGCGGCTCGAACGATTTCTGCTGCGGCACGGCTTGCAGATGGCGCGTACCTCGGTGCGGTACGCCATCGAACGTTTTCCCGAAACCGATCGCAAACGATTACTGGTCGTGACCAGGCGGTGAGCTTATGCCGCGGCGATTCATTCTCGCCGATTTCGAACCATCCTATCTCGAACTGTCGCGTAGTGGCGCTCTGGAGGAGCGGATCGCCACCGCCCGTCAGGAGCTGACCAACTGCTGCGCCTGTCCACGTGAGTGCGGGGTGAACCGACAGGCGGGCGAGGTGGGCGTCTGCCGCTCCGGTGAGCGCGCCATCGTCGCCAGCGCGGCGCCGCACCTGGGCGAGGAGACGTGTCTGGTGGGCCGTCGCGGCTCCGGTACCATCTTCTTCAGCTTGTGCAATCTGAAGTGTGTCTTCTGCCAGAACCACGACCTGTCCCAGCGAGCGGCCGGCACCGAGGTGACGCCCGACGAGATCGCCGAGTTGATGCTGCGCCTGCAGGAGTGGGGGTGCCACAACATCAACCTCGTGACACCGGAACACGTGGTGCCGCAGGTGGTGCTGGCCATCGACCTCGCCATCGGCCGTGGATTGAGGCTGCCCATCGTCTACAACACCAGCGGCTATGACAGCCTCGAATCGTTACGCCTGCTCGACGGCCTCATCGATATCTACATGCCCGATTTCAAGTACTGGGAGCCGGAATCGGCCCGGCGGTTCAGCAAGGCGCGCGACTATCCCGAGCGGGCGCGCGCCGCCATCACCGAGATGCAGCGGCAGGTGGGCGTACTGCACTGCGACGAGGACGGCGTGGCGTTGCGTGGTCTGCTCGTGCGACACCTGGTGATGCCGGGTCTCGGCGAGCAGAGCACAGCCATTTTCCAGTGGCTCGCCACCGATATCTCCCCCGACACCTTCGTCAACATCATGGATCAGTACCGGCCGAGCTTCCGCGTCGGCGCACCCCTGCCCAGCGGCGCCGTACGATTCGAGGAGCTCAACCGCCGGTCGTCGCCACGGGAGCTGGCGGCGGCATTCGCGGCGGCACGGGCGGCTGGTTTGTGGCGCTTCGATTGAGCGGGTTCTGATCGCCGTGCAACCCGGGGTGGGGTCTGATCCGTACGAAGTGCCGAGAATACTCGGGGACCGACCCGGGTACGGATCCCGTTCCCGTCAGCATGGCCCCAGTTTCCAAGGAGTAGATGTCATGGCCGGATTCCTCATGTGGTGCTTGCTCTTCGTTCTGTGCTGGCCCCTGGCGATCCTGGTTCTCGTGCTGTATCCCCTCGTCTGGTTGTTGCTCCTGCCGTTCCGGATCCTGGGCATCGCTGTGACCGGGGTGCTCGAGTTGTTGAAGGGCGTCATCTTCTTGCCGGCTCGGATCCTGGGACAGCGACCGCGGTGATGTCAGTTGTGATGCCGCGACTCCCTTGAATATTCCCTGCTGAAATCGAGTGATGCCGGTCGGAGTTTTCCGGCCGGCGTCGTAGCGTGTCATCCTCTCGGCGCCACTGCTTGGTATGGTGATTTATCACACCTTGAAGAACCTGTTGCGAGATTTCACACATTCCGCTATAAACAGGTCGCACCGGGCGGCCGACCGGATGGAGTCGCGCAGTTATTGTGTATTATTGCAGCATGTTATAGTGATGCCTCCGCTTTTGGGATCTCGTCCAGGTGCGGTACGTGAGTTGCAATCGGTTGGTCGTCGGATTGGGCGGTGCGGTTGTTCGCGTCGACCAGACCGAGCGCAAGACCGGTGTACCGCGACTACACTGAACATTCCGCAACTGGACTGATCGAACGTGGGGGAAGGGGATCCATGCCAGGCGACAACCACAGCAAACCTCGTCGACGAGGCTGGCGGATCCAGATCGGTGCCGGGTGTCGGGGGCTGGCCACGCTCTGGCTGGGCGTCTTGCTGCTGAGTCTGCCGGCCATCGGACTGGGCGCCATCGGTGGCGCCGACCCGAATGAAACCTCGGGCACCACACCTGCCACCCGCCTCTTGACCATTCAGGATATCGAAGTCACCGGCAACAGACGAACCAGCCAGCGCACCGTCGCGCTCTACTTCCCGCTGCACTCCGGCGATCGGGTGGACCAGCCAGGCCTGCTCGACGCCGTGGCGCGTTTGCGCGCGAGCGGCATCTTCAAGGCGGTGGATTTCTACACCCGACCGGGCAGCGAGCGTGGTCACTTGATCGTGGTGCTCGAGGTGGAGGAGAAGGGAGTCGAGGTCCGGTTCGGTTCCGGCAACACCAGCTTCGACGGCTGGTATCTCATCCCGGCGCAGCTCGCTTTCGACAACCGGCTCGGCCGCGGCGAACGGATCGATCTGCAGATCAAGCTCGGCTACCGCCATACCGGGGTGGCCTTCAATTACGACGAACCACGGGTGGGTGACGGAGATAGCTACTGGGGGCTGCGCGCCGAGGCCCTCAACACCGACCGCATCTATTTCTTCAGCGGGGCGGAGTATCGGCACCAGGTGGCCAGCGGTTCAGGCACGGCATACTTCGGGCGGAAGTTCGGGAGCCACTGGTTCAGCGAGCTGGGTCTGAAGTTCGAAACGGTGGAAGCCGACTCCTTCGCCACCGTCTATCAGGACGATCCCGTTCGTTACCGGAAAGTGGGCGACGAGCTGCCGTTCGAGGCGCTGCCGGAGGATATCGCCAAGGCGGCCGGTAAACGTGAGCGCGGTCTGGTTCGGCTCGATCTCGGCTACGATTCACGGAATACCACACAGGTGGCCGGCACCCCGGTCTCCGGCCTGTGGGGCCGCTTGCGGGGCCAAGGTTTCCTGCAGCAAAACGACAGCTTCCTCGCCGCCAGCCTCGATCTGCGTGGGTACCAGACGGTGCCGGGAGGTGTCCTGGCCATCCGGCTGCGGGGCCAAGTGGTGGGAGACAAGGCGGCGTTTTACGACCGACTCTATCTGGGCGGACTGTATACCGTGCGCGGCTTCCCCAGTCAGGGGCTCACCCGACCGTACGGTGACACCTGGTTATGGAGCGCCTCGGGCGAGTACCGCGCGCCACTCATCGGCACCGGGGCGCGGCCGCGGCTGGCCGGTGTCCTGTTCTTCGACGTGGGGGACAGCGGCAGTGAGGCGGGGCCGGCCTTCCGCAACGTCGCCATGAGTGTCGGCTACGGGTTGCGGTTGCGAGTGGCCTGGCTCGGCTGGGTCGGGCTCGACTTCGGGATCCCCCTTTCGTTCTCGCCGCTGGACGAGGCGTTCCACACCCACGTCTCCATCGGGTGGACGTTCTGATGGGGCGTCTGGGGGCATTCGCGGCGGCGGTGGGCGTAGTGGCGCGTGGTCTCGGGACTCGCCGCTGGGTTGTCGTGCTCTGCCTGATCTTTTTCGGCGCCGCTGCGCCGGAGGTCCTGGGCGCCGATCCGCAGATCGT
>JBDRBC010000096.1:0-2444 GCA_043823125.1 bacterium
CTGCATACTCGCGGCCAGGGACAGCATGTGCAGCGCCCGCCCCCGGCCGTCGGCGAGCTGGTCCGTGGTGCTCTCGCCCGGGTAATACTCTTCCACCAGGTCGATGGCGAAGTGATTGCCGCCGGTCAGGTCGTGCAGCGGCAGATCGGTCCGCGTGGGCGAGCCGGGCTCGCTGGAGCCGGCACCCGACACGTCCTTCATGTGACAATCCTGGCAAGTGGAAACCATACCGCCCGGCAGGTTGCCCGCGAACTGGGGCGCGTAGACACCGGTGCTGGCGTACTCGCTCTGGGTCCACTCGCTGAAGGTCCGCTCCACCGGGAACATGTTGCGCAGGTCGAAGTCGGGATGTGGCGTGTCGAAGTCGTTGGGCACGTATTTGCGGGGTGACCCGTCCGCCACGAAGGCCGGGTTGCTCACGTCGTGGCAGGTGCCGCACAGATCGGCACTGCGATGGAACGGCGACTCGAGGAACTGGTGGCTGGCGTCGGCATCGGCGTACGGCCCCCGCCGCACCGGATCCGGATCGGTTATGAACATGCCGTTGGCCGTGGTGGGCGGGATCGGATCCAAATCCGCCAAAATGTCTAGGTCCACCGGCGGACTGACACCGGCCTCGTAGATAGGATCCACCATGCGATGGCAAAAGTCGCACTGCACGCCTTCGCGATCCGTGGCTGTGAGCATGCCTCCGGTGGTGTCGACGGAGCGCCCTTCTTGCCAGCCACCGGGCGTATGACACCGCAGGCAGAGATCCCCCACGGCAGGCGCATCCTGCTCGGCAATGATCATGGTGGCCAGCCACAACGGATCACGGGCGGCCTGGGCCATCATGCTGCCGCGCCAGGTGTGCCACGGCTCCACCACCTGATCGTAATTGCCGTGGCAGGTCACACAGCTGACACTGGGATTCTCCAGGATGCCGCTCTCGTGCGGCTGGGTGCCGGCCAGCTCGAAATCGCGCAGGGTGGTCGGGATCACCCCGCCGGCCAGAGGATCGACGGTGAAGTCGGCGTCGCTGTCATCGAATCCGTCGTTGCCGACCCCGTCAGTGGCCTCCACCCGGATCTGGCTCGTGGCGCTGGGCAGGTTGGGCACGAACCAGCTGTAGCTGCCGCTGTTGGCCAGGCCCGAGGCCATCGGCTTGAACTCGACGCCGCTGTCGTCACTCAGGTAGATATCCACGCTGGCGATGCCGCTGGCGTCGGTGGCGGTCCAGGTGATGGTCTGGATGGAGGTAGCCCCGAACAACTCCGCGCCGTTGGGCGAGAGCACGGTGACATCCGGCGGCGTGGTGTCCGAGCTGCCGGACGGTGTCAGGTATTCCAGGATGTCGGCCAGATCGACGTTGCTCGTGTTGCTGACATTGGACGCCTTGAGTCCCGGAAAGGTGGGCGTGTTGGTGAAGCTGGAAATGTCGGTGATCTCCACGTTGTTGGTGAAGCCGTCGTTGTCCGAATCCAACCCATCCAGAGACAGGATGGCGTCCTCGTTACTGCCGTACATGCCGGAGTTGATGGCCACCTCCACGGCCAGGCCGAACGAGTTGCGCTGTCCCGCACCGTCGAAATCGAAGTGGCAGACACCGCAGTGGCTGCTGTTGCTCGGCAGACTCTTCAGGCGAGTCGCCTCCGCCGCCGGATAAACGTTGAAGAAGGCATTGCGGATTGGATTTCGGCCCGAGGAGACCGATCCGACGAGCAGAATGACCAAGACCAGGACCAGGGACCATTTGCGGTGGGGGGCGTGCATGGCAAGGACCTCCAGGGGATGGAGCAGGCACTTTACTGGTCGTCTCAGGAGGGCGTCCATGTCTTCCGGAGCGAGACGGCGCACGTTCAGGAAAATGTCACGGTATTGTGACAGGCCCCTGTTAACTAGTCAACATATTTTGAAACAATGACATATGCGAGGCTGTCCGTGCCGGAATAGCAAGCCAATGCAGGACCAGTGATCATCGAATAGCCGGCCAGGCCTGCTCGGCCACGAATCGCTCGAAGGTCTCCGGCGTCGGTGTCAAATCCTTGAACGCGCCCCAGATATCCTGTATTGCGACCAAACCCGCCAGCAACAGCTTGACCTGCTCACCCTCCCGCCAGAGAAACGCGCGAAAGCGGAACGATTCGTTATCGTCCTGCCCCCCTGCCCTGGTGTGGTACCGGAAACTGCCTTCCGCCACGATCCGCTGGTCTTCCTGCCAGGTCTTGTCCAGGTGCAACGAATCACTCCAGGTGACCAGACTGTCGGGTATCGCGGTCTCGGTGGTGAGCGATCCAAGGTACTCCGTCAGCAGTTCCGCTGACACGGCCCGACTGTCTTCTCGCCAGTGCAACTCGAGGTGCTTGCCCGAATCGGTGGTCAAGGTCCACAGGCTCCCGTCGGTGCCGGACAAGCCGTCGGGATAGTAATTTCGCGACGGGAACTCGTCGGTGTGCCAGGTCCCG
>JBDRBC010000097.1:0-7057 GCA_043823125.1 bacterium
CTTCCGCATGGCAAAGCTCAGATATATCGTGGCCAGTGACATGGTGAATATCGATACCCGGGTCTCCCACGACTCGGCGATGGGCAGGATCTGGCGGAGCCCTTCCACGACGAAGTAGAAGGCGCACCAGTGCAGGGCGAAGATGGTGTGGGTCAGGAAACGCTCTCTCCGGAACAGGAGTCCCATGAGGCCGGCCGAGGCCGCCACCAGACCGACCAGGAGCAGCGGCACCGTCCGGATCGGGAGTTCACGAGAGTCCTGCCCGCACCGGTGGCAGTACCGATCGTGGAGTTCAGCCCCGCAGTTCCGGCAGTGCGCCACGGATTCGGTATTCACCGCGTTCTCCAGGTCGGGCTCGATGTCGAGTGATCAATCCGGATCGTCTTGCAGATCATACTCGGGATACAGCTCGGCGGCGCAGTCGGGACAGATGCCATGGCTGAACTGGACCTCGGAATGGTCGTGGATGTACGATTCGATCTGATTCCAGAATCCCTTGTCGTCGCGGATCTTCTTGCAGGAGGAACAGATGGGGATCAACCCGCTGAGAGTCTTGACCTGCGCCTGGGCGCCCGTCAACTCGACGATCACCTCGTCCTTTACTTCCTGAGCCCGTTTTCGTTCCTCGACCTCGTTCACGAGGGTAGCGTGGGCCTGCTGGATCTCCCGATTCCTTTCCCACAGATTCCGGCGCAGCCTGGAGACGAACCTGCCGAATATCGAGAGCCAGGTAAGTAGCATGCCGAAGATGACGAACACGAACAGCTCGTAACGGAGCCGGAACGCGGCTTTATCGGTGAGGTATTCGTAGAGCAGGAGGCCGGCGTAGAGTCCCATGATACACCCCACCAGACCAAGATACTGGCGCAGGTTCAGGCGCAGCATGCCGAAGCTGAAGGCCGGCAGAAAAAACATGAGCACGATGGGACGCGCCTCGGGCAACGTGTGCAACGGCACCAGCCCCCAGAGGGTGGCGTAGATGATCTGTTCCCGGGTCAGGGAGGGATCCGGGAAGCGGAGATTCAGGTTGGTGACGAACAGACAGAAAAAGAGGAGGTTACCCAGGAGACCGATGCCGATGAAGCAGAGCCACTGGGCGTCGGTCATCTTTCCCAGACCGATCATCGTCACCAGGCCAGTCGCCACGCCGACGCCGACGTAGGTGGACGTGGCCATGCTGAACCGCCGCAAGCGGAGCTTCTGCTTGTTCTGGTCGCTGGTGGGTAGAGCTGTGTTGGTGATATGCATACTCCTCCCGGGGCTGGATACCGAGACGAGTCGGCGAGCCGATAGCCTGTTCGGGAATGATCGAGAGAGTGCCTCCAGCACCTGTTCAGGCTCGGAGTGTATCGCGAGGTATCGAATATGATCAATAACAATTGAATGATTGTCGCCGCAGTAGGATTCGCTGCAGCCGGTCATCGCGGCAAAGCGCCCGTTGACGCCGCCGGTCAGAACGATTACCAAGTACGAGTGACTTTAATCCAACGCCCCGGATTGTACCCGGGTGCACTGTGGTTGTCTGGTGTCCCGGAGTGTACCCGGCTGCACTCCGATCACCCGGCAACCAGAATTGTCCACGTGGACAGCGTGACCACCCGGCAACCGAGTATTCTCCGAGGAGGCCCCCGGCATGAGTTCCACCAAGCCACCCACCTATCCCGTGAACCTCTGCCTGGATACCACGCCGGTGCTGGTTGTCGGTGCGGGCGAGGTGGCGTTGCGCAAGGTACGCGGCCTGCTGGCGGCCGGCGCCCGGGTGACGGTGGTGGCGCCGGAGGTGCATCCCGAACTGGTGGCGCTGGCCAGGGACAAGCAGATCGAACTGCAGCGCCGGCCGTATCCCACCGGCCTGGCCATGGAATACCGCCTAGTGTTCGCCGCCACCGGCGACGAGAAGGTGGACTGGCTGGTATCGTACGATGCCGCCACCGTGGGCATCTTCGTGAATGTGGCCGACGTGCCCGAGCAGTGCAGTTTCTACCTGCCCGCCGTGGTGCGGCGGGGGCATCTGCAACTCGCCGTCAGCAGCGACGGCGGCGCCCCGTTCGCCGCGCGCCGGTTGCGGAAGCGGTTGGAAGCGCAGTTCGGCGAGTCGTATCGCCAGTGGCTCGACAGCGCGGCGGTCTTCCGGGCGGCGGTGCTGGAGAGCGGTCTGTCCCCGGAGCAACAGGAGCAACTCTTCGACCGGTTCTTCAATGAGACCTTGCCGCCGGCGCCGGAGAGTGGACAGCCGACAGTCCTGGACGAAACCACCTGGCGTGGCTGGATACAGGCGAATCAGGCCGACAGTGGACACGAAGGAGAGGCCGATGGCTGATACCAAGGGAACCCCGGCAGTCGGAACCGACCGGCCGCCGGGCAAGGTCTACCTCGTCGGCGCCGGCCCCGGCGATCCCGGCCTGTTGACCCTGCGCGCCCGGGAGCTTCTGCTGGCCGCCGATGCCATCGTCTACGACCGACTGGCGGCGCCGGCGCTGCCGCCCGATCTGGACGCCGGCGTGGAGTTGCACTACGTCGGCAAGCAGGCCGACCGCCACACCTTGCCACAGCGGGAGATCAACGCCTTGCTCGTGCGACTGGCGCGGGAGGGCAAGCAGGTTTGCCGGTTCAAGGGGGGCGATCCTTTCGTGTTCGGCCGTGGCGGCGAGGAGGCCGAGGCGATCCGTGAGGCCGGCATCGGTTTCGAGGTGGTTCCCGGGGTGACCGCCGGTATCGCGGCGGCGGCGTACGCCGGCATTCCGGTCACGCATCGGGGCGAGGCCATCCGGGTGACCCTGGTCACCGCCCACGAGGATCCCGCCAAGCCCGCAGGCCAGGTGGACTGGCGCTGGCTCGCCCAGGATCCCCACGGCACCGTGGCCGCGTACATGCCGGTGTCCAACCTGCCGGCCATCTGTGAGGCGTTGCTGGCCGGGGGGCTCGATCCCGCCACCCCGGCGGCGGTCATCGAACGCGGCACCCTCGCCTGCCAGCGGACGGTCACAGCGCCCATCGCCGATTTGCCCGCCGCGGTGACGGCGGCGGCCATCCGGCCGCCGGCCCTGTTCATCTTCGGCAAGACCGTCGCCTTGCGCGAGAAGCTGGCCTGGTTCGAGGAGCAGCCGCTCTACGGCAAGCGGGTGGTGGTCACTCGGCCGGCCGATCAGGCCACCAAGCTCATCACCGCACTGCACGCCCTCGGCATCGAACCGCTGGTGAGCCCGGTCATCCGGACCGAACGGGCGGCCGTGAGTGAACTCCAGCCGCTGGCCGCCGGCCTGGCCGACTACGACTGGATCTTCTTCACCAGCGAGAACGGCGTGCGTCACTTCTTTGCCCTGTTGTGGGAGCTGGGACACGATCTGCGGGCGCTGGGCCAGGCCCGCTTCGCCGCCATCGGCAGCGGTACCGCCGATCGTCTGGCCAGTTTCGGAATCCGCGCCGATTTCCTGCCGATGTCTTTCCAGAGCCAGGTGATGCTGCAGGAGTTCGTGGCGTTGGGCGACACGGCATCGCTCCGTATCCTGCGGATCAGGGGCGACAACGCGCCGACTTCCCTCGAGGACGGGTTGCGTGCTGCCGGCGCCCAGGTCGATACGGTCCTGGCCTACCACATGCGCCAGGCGTCGATCCGCCCGGACATCGCCCGGGAGATCGCCACCGGGGGCGCCGATGCCGTGACTTTCACCAGCGCCTCGTCGGTGAAGTCCTTCGAAACGTTGCTGCCGGACCACGGTCTGCACGCCAAGGCTGTGGCGGCGTGCATCGGTCCGGTCACCGAGGCGGCGGCCCGGGAAGCCGGCTGGCAGCGGATCCTCACCGCCGAGACCAGCACCATCGCCGGTCTGGTGGAAACCCTCGGCCAGTTTCTGGCCGGAGTCGACGGGGCAGGGTGAAATGGCGATCCGGACGCCGGTCTACCTCGATTATCAGGCCACCACGCCGCTGGATCCCCGGGTCCTGGCGCGACTGGAAGCGGTGCAGCGCGAGCAGTTCGGTAATCCAGCCAGCAGCAGTCACGCCTTCGGCTGGGCGGCCGCCAAGCTGGTGGATCAGGCGCGAGAGGAAGTGGCGGCCCTGGTTGGCGGCACTGCCCGCGAGATCGTCTTCACTTCCGGCGCCACCGAGTCCAACAACCTCGCCCTGAAGGGTGTCGCCGCTCGCTACGCCGCGTACGGCGATCACCTGATCACCACCAACATGGAACACGAGGCGGTGACGGCGCCGCTGGTGCAGCTCGCGGTTCAGGGGTGGCGGGTCACCACGGTGCCGGCCGACGGCAAGGGGCGGGTCGATCCCGCCGTCATCGCCGCCGCCATGACCGACCGTACCGTGCTGGTGTCGGTCATCGCCGCCCAGAACGAGATCGGCACCATTCAGCCGGTGGCCGAGATCGGCGCCGTCTGCAAGGAACGTGGCGTGCTGTTCCACACCGACGCCGCTCAAGCTGTGGGCAAGATCCCCCGTGGACGTGCAGGTGGACGGCGTCGACCTGCTGTCCCTGTCCGGTCACAAGCTGTACGGTCCCAAGGGAGTGGGCGCCCTGTACGTGCGCCGGCGCGATCCACGGGTGGCGCTGGAGCCGCAGGTCACCGGCGGGGGGCAAGAGCGCGGGCTCCGGTCCGGCACCTTGAACGTGCCGGGCATCGTGGCCCTGGGCGAGGCGTGTCGGATCGCCAGTGAGGAGATGGCCACCGAAGCCGAGCGGCTGACCGGACAACGGAAGCGGCTCTGGCAAAAACTCCGGGCCGGACTCGACGGTGTGTTCCTGAACGGCTCGGTCACCCACCGGTTGCCCGGCAATCTGAACGTGAGTTTTTCCGGAGTGATGGCGCACCGTCTGCTGGGCAGCCTGACCGTCCTGGCCGTATCGTCCAGTTCCGCCTGTTCCAGCGGCAACAGCGAGCCGTCCCCGATCCTTGCCGCCATCGGTGTCTCCGACGAACTGGCCCGGGCGAGTCTGCGTATCGGCCTGGGGCGCGGCACCACCGCGGCCGAGGTGGATTTCGCCGCCGAGACGATCATCGCCGCCGTCACCAGGATCCGCGGCGAGTCACCGGTCTGATCACAATCCGTACTTCACCAGCCGATAGACCAGCACGTGACGCGGGATGCCGAGGTAGGCCGCAGTGCGGCTCTTGTTGCCGCCACAACGAGCGAGGGCCTGCCGCACAACCTCCTTTTCCAGCTCCGGCAACGAGAAGCCCAGCTCGGGCAAGGGACCGAGGGGAAGCCCCGATTCCGGCGCGGCGCTGAAAACGGCAGGTGCTCCCGTGCTGCCCGGTATCGGCTCGAGCGGGGGCGTGAAATCCGCGGCGGCGGCACGGTCCAGATCCGCCACGGTCAGCAGATCCGACTTCCGCAGCAGCACCATCCGCTGATTGAGGTTCTGCAGCTCCCGGATGTTGCCGCGCCACGGCTGTAACGCCAGCGCCGTGAGCAGCTCCGATTCGGATCGGACCTCGGGCCCACCGTTTTGGCGGGTGAAGTGTTCCCAGAGCAGCGGCAGGTCGTCCGGGCGACTTCGCAACGGCGGCAAGTGCAGCCGGATGATGGCGAGCCGGTAATAGAGATCCTCACGGAACGTCCCCTCACGCACCGCCTGCTCCAGGTCGCGGTTGGTGGCGCAGATCAGCCGGAAGTCCACGGACACCGGCAACGCGCTGCCCACCGGATCCACCTGCTTGGTCTCCAGCACCCGCAACAGCTTGGGTTGGAGGGAGATCGGCAAGTCACCGATCTCGTCCAGGAACAGACTGCCGCCCTCGGCGCTGCGGAACCGGCCCGGCGCGCTGCGGGTGGCGCCGGTGAAGGCGCCCTTGGCGTGCCCGAACAGTTCCGACTCCAGCAGATCCGCCGGGATGGCGCCGCAGTTCACCGCCACGAAGCTGTGATCCCAGCGGGGCGACAGGTCGTGACAGGCGCGGGCCACCAGCTCCTTGCCGGTGCCGCTCTCGCCCGACACGAGGATGGTGGCCTCGGTGGGGGCGGTCTGGCGTAGCTGTTCCATCAGCGCGGTCATGCTCGCGCTGCGGTAGATCAGGGTGGGTGCGGTGTTCTTCTGGCGCAGCAGCTCCCGTAGATTCCGGTTGTCGGTTTCCAGGTATCGGGTGTGCAGCGCCTGCTCCACGGTCAATCGCAGCTCGTCCCGGTCGAACGGTTTGAGGATGTAGGTGAAGGCGCCGAGTTTCATGGCCTCCACCGCCTGTTCCACGCTGCCGTGGGCGGTGAGGATAATAACCGGAGGTGGCGTTTGTCGCTCCGCTTCCCGCACCTGCCGCAGCACCGCCATGCCGTCCTGGCCGGGCATACGCATGTCGGTCAGCACCAGATCGGGACGCTGTTCTGCGAAGGCGGCGATCCCGGCGTCGCCATCGGCGGCGGTGACCACCTCGTGGCCGGCTTCGGTGAGGATGAAGGCGATGACCTCGCGCAGGCTCCGGTCGTCGTCGATGAGCAGGATCCTCGCCATCACGACACCTCCCCCGGCGCGCTGTCGGCACGGCGTGGCGTCGCGTTCCCACCGCGGACGCGGGGGAGATCCACGCGAACGGTGGCGCCGCGGTCCGCGGCCGGCTCGAGAACGATCTGACCGCGGTGGTCCTCGACGATGCGCAAACAGATGGCCAGGCCGAGACCGGTGCCGCCTTCCCGGGTGCTGAAGAACGGCGCGCCGAAGTTCTCTCGCGCTTCGGCGGAGAAACCCGGCCCGTCGTCGGTTACCCGGCAGGTCACGACGTGAGTAGCGGCCGCCAGCCGGACGGTCACCTGTCCATCTCGGCCCGCCGCCGCCACGGCGTTGAGCACCAGGTTCAGCAGGAGCTGCCGGATCTGTTCCCGGTCGCCTTCCAGGCGGCTGTCCAGCTGGTCGGGGAGGTCCAGAACGAGGGCTGGACTCTCTGTTTCCTGACGCGCCAGCTCCAGGACCGACTGTACTTCCGTGACCAGCTCGAACGACTGCCGCTCACCGGCCGCCGGCCGGGCAAAGGCCAGGAACCGGGTGAGCACCGAGTTCAGGCGCCGGCTCTCGTCGCTCAGGATCCGCAGCAGACCCGACTTGGGATGGTCCGGCGCG
>JBDRBC010000098.1:0-2631 GCA_043823125.1 bacterium
CGGCACGGGCGAGGGTCGCCGGATCGGCCCGCAGGACGGGGTCGCCCCGCAGGATCGCCGCAGCCAGATGCTGGGCATGGACATGGTCACTCGCGGAAACGCCGAGTCGCGTCAACTGATCTTCGGCGGCTGCCCGAGCGGACGCGAAGACTTGATCGATGGCAACCCCGTGATCCAACGCGGCGGGCAGGGCCCGTGCCATCTGAGCGTCCGCCGCCGCACCGAGCAGAAACGTCACCGAAACCGACCGCCCCGCGGGGACGGTCAGGGTGCGCCGCAGGCAAACGACCGGATCCAGCACATTCCCCACGGTCCCGGACAACGGCTCGGGCGACAGGAGAGCCGCCGGACGTTCGGCGTGGTGTCCGCGTCCATGGAACCGCGCACGGTCGGTCTCTAACTCCACTGCACCCGTTTCCAGGACGGAATGGATCAGGGTGTGATGGTGCTCGTGCGGGGCACGAGGCCGCCGGTGAACCAGCAGGGACTGCTGTTCGCCCACATATTCGGTCCGCAGGAAGAGCTTGGAAAATACCGGATGGGCTGCATGGGCGTCCTTTTGATTCAGCACGACCTCGGCCAGGGAGGTCACCTCCAGCCGGCGTGCCGCGCCGGAAAGGTTGGTCAGCGTGAGGCGCCGCAACTCCGCCGGGCGATCGGGCAAGACACACGTCTCCAGGGTTGCCCGCACCTCGTTCTCGGTATGTTCGACGATGAAAACGCCGGGGATCCAGTACGAAAGGATCCGGGCAGTGCCGCTGCTGGCCGGTCGGCCTGTCGACCAGAACATGCCGCTGTCCAGGTCCCGCACGTAGAACCTCAGGCCGGTGGCGCCCGGTCCCTCCCAGGTGGTCAGGGCGGTGTCGGCCAGGGCGGAGAAGCCGGTACCGGTGACGGTGGTCAGCACCACATAACCCGCAGCGGGTCCATCGCTCCTGCCGGCCAGCACGGATACGGCGGCCGGCAACCCTGCCGGAGAGGGGGTGGGCGAGGTCCGGGCCCTGGTCATCAGCACTTCCTCCCTGCCATGACGTCACTACGGACAGATTTACCGCTGTTGTGAGCAATGCTTAGGTCATTTTCCGCGATTTGTCAAAGAGGGGCTTGACAATATTCCGGATTTATGAAACCGTTTACATCGCCAGCGGACAAGGGATTGTCTGCCGAATCGAGTTCTGACCTTGCGGATCACAGGAAAACCTGCGAGGTCCCCACCTGGAGAACCTCTTTGGCCACCATTCGTGACGTGGCCCGCGCTGCGGGTGTTTCCATCGCCACGGTCTCGCGGGTATACAACAACAATGCCCTGGTCAACACCGATACGGCCAACCGCGTGTTGCAGGAGGCCGCCCGCCTCGACTACTGGCCGAACGGCGCGGCCCAGAGCCTGACAACCCACTGCACCCGCACCTTCGGCGTGCTGCTGCCCGATCTGTACGGCGAGTTCTACTCAGATGTCATCTGCGGCATTGACCAGCTGTCACGCCTCAACGATTACCAGATCCTGCTCTCCAGCTCCCATTCCAACAGCGAGGATGTACTCGCGGCCAGCCGGGCAATGCTGGGTCGCATCGACGGGCTGATCATGATGGCCCCGGACGAGGCCTCCATCGATATCGTGGAACGTGTGCGACGACGCGTTCCCGTGGTATTGCTCAACCCGCGCATCCATGTGGAGCACTGCCACTCGGTGGGTATCGAGAACTTCGACGGTGCCCGGGCGGCGGTGGAGCATCTGCTGTCCCTGGGCCATCGCGATATCGCCTTCATTGCCGGCCCCGAGGGTAACGTGGACGCCGAGGAACGCTTGCGGGGGTTCCGTCAGGCCTTGACCGCGGCCGGGCTCGACGTCGATCGGGCCCAGGTGGCGGCGGGGGATTTCCGCGAAATTGCCGGTTTTGAAGCCGGTACGCGCATTCTCGCCCACCGGCCACGGCCGACAGCGGTCTTTGCGGCCAACGACAGCATGGCCATCGGGTTGCTGGCGGCCCTGCGCCGCGCCGGTTGTCGTGTTCCCGAAGACATGGCGGTGGTGGGTTTCGACGATGTGGCCATCGCCGGCTATCTGAATCCCGCCCTGACCACCGTTCATGTGGATGCCTGTGGTCTGGGAGGCCACGCGGTGGAAATGATGCTCAGCGCCATGGAGGCCGGTCGCCACGTGGCGCCGGTGCGGCAGATGATGCCGGCCGTGCTCAAGATCAGACAATCCTGTGGAGCATTCGCGGGAGGGGTGGGCGAGATGGAGGAAGGCGCCGACCTGACGACCCGCTCGGATCACTGAAGACACCGGCGGAAAGCCGTCAAACAGGGGGTAACCTCATGAAAACGACGATCACGACCCTGCTCCTGTGCGCGGCGCTGGGCACCATGACTCCGGTCATGGCTCAGGCCCCTCGCCAGGACGCCATCTGGGCGCGAACCGCGCTCAATCCCATTACCGCGGACGGCGTGCTGGACGAGCCCGAATGGGCCGCGGCCGAGGCCCACATCATCGAGTATGCCATTGACGCCGGCATTCCCGGCAGCGGCTGGAAGACCGAAAGCGGCTGGCAGCCCATCAACCCGACCCACGCCACCCTCAAGTTCCTGGTCTACGAGAATCAGCTCTACATGGCGGCCATCGTCCAG
>JBDRBC010000099.1:0-2677 GCA_043823125.1 bacterium
AGTGTGAGTGACGGAATCCTGCCGGTGGAATCGACTCGACTCGGCGTCACCGCCCCCGCCAACCTGAGCCACTGGGTGGGCTATGCGGCCCTGGGGTATGTCCCTGGGAATTCCCGGCTAGATTGAGCAAGGCGGAACTTCTCGGTTCCCGGCTGGTTGATGCGGGCGGGACTGGACCCAATCCGTGCGTATACCCGACAACGGGCAAAACGACGAAACCGCCCTCTTGCAGAGCGAGAATTCCGGCTGCCTGCTCGCCGGTATCGAGGTCAGGACCTGGGGCCAGATCAAGGAACTCTTCCGCTGACTTGCCGGCTGGACTCAGCTATCCAGGATCGCGAGAATCTCCGCGGTCTTCTCCTGCATCAGCTCCCGGTTACCCCGGGATTCCACGTTGAGCCGGACCACCGGTTCGGTGTTGGACTTGCGCAGATTCAATCGCCACTCCTGCATCTCCAGCGACAGGCCGTCGGTGTGATCCTCCCCGATGGCCTCGGCGGCGAACCGTTCCTTGATGGATGCGATGGCGCTGTCCGGATCAGCGAGCCGGCGATTGATCTCGCCACTGACCGGATAGGTGGTTTGCATCTCCTTTACCAGGGCCGAAAGCGGTTGGCCGGTGACGGTCATTTCCTGCCAGACGAGCAGCCAGGGAATCATGCCGCTGTCGCAGTAGGCGAAGTCCCGAAAGTAGTGGTGGGCAGACATCTCGCCACCGTAGGCGGCGTCCTCCCGGCGCATCCGTTCCTTGATGAAGGCATGACCGGTCTTGTTCTGGATCGGGGTACCGCCGGCCTTGGTGACGATATCGATGGTGTTCCAGGTCAGACGGGGATCATGCACGATCTTCGCCCCCGGGTTGCTCCGTAAAACGGCGCTGGCCAGCAGACCGACCAGGTAGTACCCCTCGATGAATTCGCCCCGCTCGTCGAAGAAGAAGCAGCGGTCAAAATCGCCATCCCAGGCCAGACCGAGGTCCGCCGAGTGCTCGCGCACCGCATCGGTGGTGGCGCTCCGGTTCTCGGGCAGAAGGGGATTGGGAATGCCGTGGGGGAAGGTGCCGTCGGGCTCGTGGTGGAGCCGAATGAATTCACACGGTAAGGAATCCG
The DNA here is from genome assembly GCA_043823125.1 of bacterium. Classification (GTDB taxonomy): domain Bacteria; phylum Krumholzibacteriota; class Krumholzibacteriia; order LZORAL124-64-63; family LZORAL124-64-63; genus JBDRBC01. The sequence goes on from JBDRBC010000099.1 coordinate 1,110, forward strand.
CCAGGGCGTCGATCACCGGACCGGCACAACCGTTGCCGGGATTCACCACGATCTTCAACGGCCGGAGCTGCTCGGCGGTCACCTGCGCGAGCAGGAACTCGATGAACTCGGGCAGCGTGTCGTCACTGCGGATCTGGCCCGCCGGAACATCGGGTTTTGTCAATCCTTGCAGCACCAAGGCGCCAATCTCGTCCAGGCCGCTATCACCGCTGATGGGCCTCGATTCGGAGCGCACCAGCTTCATCCCGTTGTAATCGGCTGGATTGTGACTGGCGGTCACCATGATGCCACCGCCCAGTTTCCTGGCGAAGGTGGTGAAGTAGACCTGTTCGGTGCCACAGAGACCGATGTCGAGCACCGAGGCGCCGCCGTCGCTCAAGCCGCGCATGAGCGCGGCCGACAGGTAACCGCTCGAAAGGCGGCAATCCCGCCCCACCACGAATTCGCCCGTGCCGATGGACTGGACCGTGGCGAGACCGATCTGGTAAGCGAGATCTTCGTTCAACTCGTCGGGGATTCGGCCCCGGATATCGTAGGCCTTGAAACAGGCTGGCCGTGCCGGCTTGTCGTTCATCTTTCGGGTTCTCCTTTTCCACGGACCGCACATCGACTCTCTGCGGTGATGAAATCAGCGCCTCGGTGGCCGCTACCGTGCCGGGTGGCGCTGGTGCCGGTCTGCTCACCTCGGGCATCTTGCCCACCATGCAACCAGACCCCGCAGTTCGTCCACCCCAAAGGTGACATCAGGGTCCGGTTTCCGCACAACTCCTCTACGACTGGGGGGAGAAGGGGGAACTTCGGGCTCGATACTGGATTGGAGTCGATCCCGGCTGGTGATCGATCCAGACTGGTCATTGATCCGGTCATTGATCCGGACTTGCATCACCCCATCTCCCATGACACAATACCGGCACGGGGCGCGGGTATGGTCGCGCTCTTTTTCACCCGTATTCAATTTCGAGTGCGATACTCGAGGAGGTCCCCCATGCGACTGACAGTACTGACCGGCTTGCTCCTGCTCTCGTGCACCTTGGTGGGGTGCGTGCAGATACAGTCCGACACGGTCATCGAAGACGACGGCTCCGGCACCTTCACCATGACCTACGCCGTGGCCACGGAAGTCATGGAGGCCATGACGGAAATGGCCGAACTGGAAATGCCGGGCCAGGATAGGCCGGACGCACCCACCCTCGATGATTTCGACAAGGCGGAGATCGAACGGGCCTGCAAGGAAAACAATGTCAAGCTGACTCAGTTCGAGCGCAAGACGGAAGGGGACATGGAACGGCTCACCATGAAGCTGGAGTTCGAGCGGGTGGAGGATGTCTCGCGGACCATGGCGGGCCCCATGGCCGAAACCACCGGTGTGCAGCTGTACAAGACCAGCGACGGGAACTACACCTTACGGACGGTGGATCTGGACATTCCGGCTCCGGACGAGGAAGCCGAGGCGTCCGTTCCCGAGGAAATGCCCGACATGAGCGAGATGGATATGGAGGCCATGGGGAAATCCATGGAGATCATGGGCAAGCTCATGGCGAGGGCGCAGGAACTGAGCGTCGTCTTCC
>JBDRBC010000100.1:0-10497 GCA_043823125.1 bacterium
TACCAGGCGGTCGACTTGTTTGCGGCTCAGGTCCTGGGCCATGCAGACTCGCTCGAACTCCTCGGGCGCCGTGGTGCGGGAAAACAGGGTATTGTCCACGCAGACACAAGCCCGGAGTCCCGCGTCCAGCCACCGCCGCAACGGATGCGCCGCCACGCTCGCCACTACCCCCGTCTGGACGTTCGACGTGACACACGCCTCGATGGTCACCTCACGTTCCAGCGCCAGCTCCACCACCGCCAAATCCTCGAGAATGGTGGTCCCGTGGCCGATCCGTTGCGCCTGGAGCAGCTCGATGGCCACGCCGATCTCTGCCGCCGGTCGCCCCTCCCCCGCGTGTACCGTGCGCCCGATGCCGTGCTCCGCTGCCAGACGGTACGCTGGCGCGTAGTCGCTCATGGCCCACGAGTGGGTCGATCCCGGCCCACCGGCCAGATCGATACCCACCACCCCGGGCCTCGGGATGGCGGCCTCCACCAGTCCGGTCATCACCTCCGGCGGCTCACCATACAAGCTACACAGGATCAACCCGGCCCGGCCGTCGATGCCCTCCAGGGCGGCGTCGATCACCGTCTCCACCGAGGCGCCGTTATGCAGCTGTGGCGCGAAGCGGATCTCCAGGGTGGTCACACCCTCCTCGACAGCATCCTCGCACATCTCCGCCGCCACCCGGGTCACGGCCGCCGGATCCTGCAGCAGGGAGAGGGTGAAGTCGAAACAGGAGAGCGCCGCCTCCAGACCCATGCCCGGCCGGAAGTAGAGGGGGTCGGGAATGGGAATGCCGAGCCGTCCGGCCAGCTCCTCGACGGTGGACAGGCGCAGGGAGCCGTCGAGGTGGCGGTGGAGGTCCGAAAGATCCGACAGGGCGGCTGGCGGTTCGTTGCTCGGCATCGGATTCCTTTCGTTCGGTGCCGGCCAGAATACCACACATCCGCAGCTTGACAATCCCGCCCCAGCCGGTACAACAGGACAACGCCTTTGTCGACCAACCACCCCGAACAGGAGACCGCGCGTGAACGAGAGCCACATCACCCGAATCGCCGGCGAACTCGACCTGGCCACCACCCAGGTCCAGGCCACCGCCACCCTGCTGGCCGACGCCGCCACAGTGCCGTTCATCGCCCGGTATCGCAAGGAGGCCACCGACTCCCTGGACGAGGTGGCCATCACCACCATCCGCGATCGGCTCGAGCAGCTCGCGGAACTCGACAAGCGGCGTGCGGCCATCCTGGAATCCCTCACCGAGCGCGAGCTGCTCACCAAGGAGCTGTCGGCCGCGATCGAGGCGGCGGATACGCTGGTCCAGCTCGAGGATATCTACCTACCGTACCGACCCAAGCGGCGCACCCGGGCCACCATGGCGCGCGAGCGGGGGCTCGAACCACTGGCCACGCTGCTGCTGGACCGGCGGACGGATCCGGCCTGCGATCCGGTTCACGAGGCGGCGGCCTTCGTCGATCCGGAACAGGATGTCGCCACCGTGGACGACGCCCTGGCCGGCGCGCGGGACATCATCGCCGAGCTCATCAGCGAGAACGGACCGGTGCGCGAGGCCATGCGCTCCCTGTTCGCCGAGCAGGGGCGGATCCACAGCAAGGTCGGCCGCGGCAAGGAAGAGGCGGGCGCCAAGTTCAGTGACTACTTCGACTGGGCGGAGCCGGCAGCCAGAGCGCCGTCACACCGGATCCTGGCCATGATGCGCGGCGAGAACGAGAAGATCCTGCGCCTGCGGGTGGAGCCAGCGGAGGAAACCGCGCTCGGCCTGCTGCGGCGGACGTTTCTGCAGGACGGGCCTTCTGCGGTCCCCCCGGCCGGCGCCCAGGTGGACGAGGCGCTGGTGGACAGCTACAAGCGGCTGCTCGGTCCGTCCCTGGAGACCGAGACCCGGTGCGACCTGAAAGCCCGCGCCGACGAGGAGGCCATCCGGGTGTTCGCCAGCAACCTCACCGAACTGCTGCTGGCGCCGGCCCTGGGCGAGAAGACGGTCCTGGCCCTGGACCCCGGTTTTCGCACCGGCTGCAAGCTGGTCTGCCTCGACGCCCAGGGGAAGCTGCAACACAACGACACCATCTACCCCCACACCGGCGGCGGTCGGGCGGCGGACGCGGGCGACAAGGTGACGGCGCTGTGCAAGAAGCACGGCATCGAGGCCATCGCCATCGGCAACGGCACCGCCGGCCGCGAGACCGAGCGGTTCGTGTGCGGGCTCGGCCTGCCCACCAGCATCGCCGTGGTGATGGTGAACGAGTCGGGCGCCTCCATCTACTCGGCCTCGGAGGTGGCGCGCGATGAGTTTCCCGACCACGACGTCACCGTACGCGGCGCCGTCTCCATCGGCCGGCGCCTGCAGGATCCGCTGGCCGAGCTGGTGAAGATCGATCCCAAGTCCATCGGCGTGGGCCAGTACCAGCACGACGTGGATCAGAAGGCGCTCAAACGTTCCCTGGACGACGTGGTGCAGAGCTGCGTCAACGGCGTGGGTGTGGACGTGAACACCGCCAGCAAGCAGCTCCTGACCTACGTCTCCGGCCTGGGGCCGCAGCTCGCCGGCAACATCGTGACGCACCGGGACGAGAACGGTCCGTTCCCGACCCGCCGGGCGCTTCTCAAGGTGGCTCGTCTCGGCCCCAAGGCGTACGAGCAGGCGGCCGGCTTCCTGTGCATCCGTGGCGGCAAGAACCCGCTGGACGCCAGCGCCGTCCACCCCGAGAGCTACGCCGTCGTGGACCGGATTGCCGCCGATCTCGACAGCCGGGTGAGCGACCTGCTGCGCGACGCCTCGCTGCGCGACCGCATCGATCTGAAATCGTACGTTACCGACACGGCCGGTCTGCCCACCCTACGCGACATCCTCGCCGAGCTGGCCCGGCCGGGCCGCGACCCGCGCCAGCAGTTCGAGATCTTCAATTTCGCCGACGGCGTGGAGAAGATGGAAGACCTGGAGGCCGGCATGGTGCTGCCCGGCATCGTCACCAACGTCACCGCCTTCGGCGCCTTCGTGGATGTCGGGGTGCATCAGGACGGATTGGTGCACATCAGCCAGCTCGCCAACCACTACGTGACCGATCCGGCCAGTGTGGTGAAGGTGCAGCAGCAGGTGCGGGTGAAGGTGCTGGAGGTGGACCTGCCGCGGCAGCGGATCTCGTTGTCGATGAAGGAGGTTTGAGGGGGGCGCAGTTGTTTGGGTGTGTACCCGGCTACACTTCCCAACAATCAAAAAGACCGGGGTCCGCTCAACCCCGGCCTTGACCAAATATCCTTGGATCTCAACTACTCTTCAAGCTCAAATCGTCGATGATCTTCACCAGCTGCGCGAACTGCGGTTTCGAGATCCAGATGTCGGCGCCGACGCTCGGGCACTTGGCCGCCATCTGCTCGTTGATCAGCGACGAGAACATGACCACGGGCAAATGCTTGCCGCCCAATATTTCCTTGATGTTCTTGCAGAGGGTCAGTCCGTCCATTTTCGGCATCTCGATGTCGGTGACCACGATATCGAGGCGCTGGGCGATGCTTTCACCCTCGGCCTCGGCTTCCTGTTTGATCTTCTTGATTGCATTCAGTGCGGCCTTGCCATCCCGATAGGCCATAACGCCCGTGTAACCGTGCGCCTGCAAGTACTGGGTGAGCGACTCGCGGATGAAATTGGAGTCCTCCGCCAGCAGTACCCTCTTGCTCGCCCGGCTTATATCAAGGGAATCTTCGGTGACATCGGCCATGTTCGGGGTCAGCTTGTTGTGTGGCAGGATGTCGGCGAGCACCTTCTCCAGGTCGAAGAGCAGGATCTCGCGATTGTCGATGGTGGTCGAGCCGGTGAAGGCCGAGCTGTGCCTGGACAGCACGGGGCTCAACGGCTTGATACCCTCCCAGGAGATGCGGTGGATCCGGTTGACGCCGTCGGCCAGCACCGCACTGACCTCGTTGTTGAACTCCAGCACCAGCACCACCCGGCGCTCCTGCATGTTCTCGTCGATCCGGTTGTTCTCGCAGCCCTGGATCTCGAATTCCTCGGTCAGGTCGATCAGCGGAATGATCACCGAGCGGAAATCCAGCATGCCGATGAGGGCGTGATGCGACTGAGGAATCTTCGTCACCTGGGACTCGTCGTACTGCACGATGGCCTGGATCTTGGCGACATTGACCCCGAAGCTCTGGCCGCGCAGGAGGAATTCCAGGATCTCCACCTCGTTGGTGCCGGACTCGAGCAGGATTCCTTCTTGGTTCATCGTCTTGTTCCTTTGCGCGAAACGAGGCCGGCGGCAACACGAAGTGACCTGACCAGCGTGACCGGAAACCATAACACCCATTCCTGTTCATGATCGGCGGGAATGGCCGGCTGTTTAGCCTGGATCGATACTATTGCTGGGGATTGTAGTGGTGCCAACGGTGTGGCTCGATCCGACCGGCAAGGGTGCCTCGACAACGAACAACCATCTTAACCGATTGCCGGGCAATCGATTAAAGTTCATGCCATAAAATAGGGACCGCGTTACCTCTACTCGCCCACCATCCCGGCTGACCGCGCCCGGGTGTCGGCGCTCCAGCATTTGAAGCAGACCTTTTTCGAGAACTCCACCGAGAGTGTCATCTCCGCGCTGCTCGACCTGCCGGACGGCGACCTGTCCGAGGCGGGTTTCGGCCTCGAGCCGGCACCTGGTGCTCGGCCTCGCCATCGCCTGCTCGCTGACCTTGCCGTTGCTGGAACTCGTGGCGCCCACCTGGGAGGTGGCGGCGAGGTGTTCTGTGCGGAGTTTCCCGGGGACTACCTGGTGTACTCGGGTACACGACGGCACTCACTGAACCCGCCGTCGCCGCAACGCCCGCGCCACCGGCCAGACCAGCAGCAAGACCAGCAAGCCCGCCAGTCTGAGCAGCCAGCCTTCCGACGGCGCCGTCCAGCCGGCCGCACTGCAGACAGCCTTCAACAATCCCGTCGACCCCAGCAGACACGATAGAAGTACCGACACGGCCAGCACCCCGTTGGCCAGAGGGCCGCAGAGCTGCACGCCCATCAACTGCCGGTCGTTCACGCAGAACCAGAGGAAAACCGCCACCAGCGGCAGGATCACCCCGTTGAGGGCCTGGGCCAGGATGATGGCGGGGATCGGTTTGATATCCATCAGGCCGCAGATCAGGCCGAAGGCCAGCACGCCGCCCCAGACCAGACGGAAGCGCCAGGCCGTATCAGTCCAGCGAGGATCATCCTGTCGCGAGCCGGCGACTCCCGGAGCGTCTCCCGCGTCAGCAACCCGCCGAAAACCACGCACGCAGAGGGCGGCCGCCAGCGGCGCCGTGACGGCCGACGACAGACCGGCCGCGAACAGCCCGAAGGCGAGCATGGTCCGGGACCAGCCGCCGAGTTCCTTGCTCAGGGCGTTGGCCAGGGCCGGAAAGGAGAACTCACCGGTCACCGCCGTGCCGGTCACCAGGATCGCCATGGAGATCAGACCGCCCAAGGGAATCGCCACCGCCAGTCCGAGCCGCGCCTCGCCGAGTGTCTGCCCCCGCGCCAGTCCCGAGCCGAGGAACAGGTTGTACGGCACCACCGTGGTACCCACGAGGCCCAGGGCCAGCAGACCTGCTCCCTCCGGCAGGGCCGGCGTCACACAGCCACGCAGGAGGTCCAACAGCCGCGGTCCCATCCGGACGGCACAGGCCAGAAACGCCAGGCCCATCAACGCCACCACGAGTCCGAGGAAACGCGCCACACTCTGCACTGAGCCGAACAGCAGGATAGTCCCGGCCAGCAGCCCCACCACCAGGGTGAGTACCACCGGTGGAACGCCGAAGCGCAAGCCGGCGCCCGCCACCGCGCCGAGGATGTTGCCCATCTGGTAAGCGGCGCAGCCGAGCACCACGGCTCCCAGCACCAGCCACGGCACAAACGGGGGCGCGCCGAACCGCTCGCGGATCACCTGCCCCAGCGGCCGGCCCGTGGCGATGGTGACCCGGGCGCTCGCCTCTTGCAACGCCAGGCAAGCCACGGTGGAAAAGACCAGAGCCCACAGCAGACTGAAACCGAAGCCGGCGCCGGCACGCGAGGCGGTGGTCACCGTGCCGGGCCCGATGAAGGCGGCGCTGATGGCGGACCAGACGAGGATGGTGACGAGGCGTTTCATGAATCGTCCTCGGCTCGATCGGCTTCCGGTTCGGCTTCCAGGGCGCCATACCCGCCGCCACCCGGCGTCTCCAGCTCCAGCCGATCCCCCGGCGCCACCTGACAGGAATCACAACCATCCAGGTATTCCCGGGTCCCGTCGACACGGACGAGCAGCTGACACCCGGGCAAGCCGGGCTCTCCGCCGTCCATACCGTACGGGCCGCTTTCCCGTCGCTGACTCAGGATCGACAGTTCGAGGGGCGCCAGGAAGGTGAGATACCGTTCCACCCCATCCCCACCCGGCCAGCGACCGGCGCCGCCGGAATCGCGCCGCAGACCGAACCGATCCAGCCGCACCGGATAGCGCAGTTCCAGTAGCTCGGGATCGGTGATGCGGGTGTTGGTCATGTGGCTGTGCACCCCGCTGGCGCCGGCGAATCCCGGCCCGGCGCCGCAGCCGCCGCACACCGTCTCGTAGTAGCTGAACCGATCGTCGCCGAACAGCACGTTATTCATGGTGCCCTGGCTGGCGGCGCACAACCGCAGCGCTTTCAGGAGAGTGTCCACCAACCGCTGGCTGGTCTCCACGTTGCCCCCCACCACGGCGGGGGCGTGGGCGGGATCGTCCGGGAACGATGGGTCGAGCAGACCGGACGGGATGCGGATCTCCACCGGTTCCAGGAATCCCTCGTTCAGCGGGAGCGGTTCATTCACGAGCAAGCGCAACACGTAGATCAAAACCGAGTGGACGATGGCCGGGGTGGCGTTGTGATTGCCGGCGTGCTCCGTGGCCGTGCCGGCGAAATCCACCACCGCCTGCTCACCGGTGATGGTGATGGTGGCCGACAGGTCGGCGCCGTCATCGAGTTTTTCGGTGGCTCGGTATTCACCGTCCGGCAAGACGGCCAGAGCGTCACGCAGTCGACGGCTGGCCCGTCCCTTGAGCGCGACCATGTAGCGGGCCACGGTGTCCACACCGTGCTGCGCCGCCAGATTCCGTAACGCCGTCGCCCCCTGATGGCACGCCGCCACGGCGGCGGTCAGATCGGCAAGATTGTCGGGGACGGCGCGGCTGGGGTAATCCGCCTCCTGGAGCAGCGTTGTCACCGTCTCGAAACACGCCTCACCGCCGGAAACGATCAGAGTCGGCGGGATCACCACCCCTTCTTCGGCCAGGCAGCGAGCGTCCGGCGGCATGGAGCCGGGTCGGATGCCGCCGATCTCCGCATGGTGGGCGCGAGCCGCCACGTACCCGATCAGCTCGCTGCTGTCGGCAAACACCGGCGCCAGCACGGTCAGGTCCGGCAAATGCGAGCCACCGTAGGCCGGGTGGTTGGTCACGGCCACGTCACCCGGCGCCAGCGGCAAGGCTTGCCGCACGGCGCGCACACACAACCCCAGCGAGCCGAGATGCACCGGGATATGCGGCGCGTTCACCACCAGCTCGCCGGCGGCATCGAGAACAGCGCAGGAGAAATCGAGCCGCTCCTTCACGTTGGTGGACACGGCGGTGCGTTGCAACGCCTCGCCCATCTCGCGGGCGATGGCCTCGAAGCGGGCGGAGAACAGCTCGATCTGGACCGCCTCCGGGCGATCCGAGTTGCCAGCATACCCAGCACCACCCGCGTTCGTCCGATCTGTAGTCTCTCGCTCCGCCTCCACTCGCCGCAGCACCAGCGCACCGGCGCCGTCCACCTGGAGCCACCAGTACGGCTCCACCACCGTGGTGGCGTGGGCCTCAAGGATGAGGGCCGGGCCGGCCAGGGTGGCGCCCGGCTGCAGATTCACGCGGGAATACCGCGGCACCCGGAGCCAGGTGTCGCCGAACCAGGTGCGGTGCAGACCTTCCGGCGTCGGTTCGTTGGGTAGCGGCGGGCTCCCCGGATCGGCAACGGCTACCGGCCTGGTCGACGCTACCACTCGCAAATTCACCAGCTCGATGTCGCGATCGGTCAGCCGATGGCCGTACAGGGTCTCGTACCGGCGGAGGAAGGTATTGGTGAGCGATGCTTCCGGTTCGATCACCACCTGCAAGGCGGTCTCCTGGCCGACGAACCGGAGTTCGGCCAGCCGGTGGCGGATGGTCATGTCGTCGGGCGCCACCTCTTCATGGGCCAGCTTCTGAAACGCCTCCTCCTCCAGCTCCCCCAGGAGATCGGCCAGACGCGGTTCGACCTCCGCAACCGGTACCAGGAACTGCCGCTCGGCGAAACGCTCCACTACCGCCCCGGCCATGCCCCAGGCGCTCAACAAACCGGCGTCGGCCGGCACCACCACCGTCGTCACCCCGAGTCGCTCGGCAATGGCGCAGGCGTGCTGGCCGCCGGCTCCGCCGAAGGCCACCAGCGCGTACTCCACCGGATCGTAACCACGCCGGATGGAAATGCGACGGATGGCGTCGGCCATGCGCTCGTTGGCGATCTCCAGAAACCCGGCCAGGATGGACTCGGGTTTCACCCGACTAAAGGCGGCGTCTTGCTCGCCCAGTTCGGTCAGCAACGACGCCAGTTCGCGACGCGCCGGTTCCAGCGTCACCGGAATGCCGAAGCGGTTCGCATCGAGCCGGCCGAGCAACAGGTTCACGTCCGTCAAGGTGAGCGGTCCCCCGGCGCCATAACAGGCCGGGCCGGGCGAGGCGCCGGCGCTTTCCGGTCCCACCGCTAGGCCGTTGCCGTCGCCGCGACAGATGGAGCCCCCACCGGCCGCCACCGTCTCGATGGCCAGAGCGGGGGCGAACAGATGGGCATCCCCTACCTCATGCTCGAAGACGTATTCGTACTGCCCGTCGAAACGCGCCATATCGCTGCTGGTGCCGCCCATATCGAAACTGAGCACCCGATCGTGCCCGGAGTATCGTCCGGCCAGCGCCGCGCCCACGACGCCGCCAGCCGGTCCGCTCAGTAACAGGTCCTTGGGATGGATCTCGTCGTGACCGCCCAGGCCACCGGCACTGGTCATTGTCAACAACCGTCCCGCGGCCAGGGAGGATTCGATGCCGGCGAGGTAGGTCGACACCACCGGCGCCAGGTAGGCGTCCACCACGGCGGTGGCGGCCCGTGGCACGAAACGGATGGCCCGGGCCAGATCGGAGGAACAGCTCACGTGCGCGAAACCTTGATCCCTGAGGTACTGCGCCAGTTCCTGCTCGTGCGCCGGATACCTGTCGGCGTGCAGCAACGCCACCGCGACGCTGGTGATGCCGTTGTCCCGCAGTTCCTCGATCCGGTCGTGCAACAGCTCCGGGTCCAGCTTGCGCAGTATTGTCCCATCCACGGCCAGCCGCGCCGGCACCTCCACCGTCGCCGCATACAGCGACGGTGGTTTCACGACCTGCAGCGCGAACAGATCCGGACGTTGCTGGGTGCCGATGAGCAGCAGGTCCCCGAAACCCTCGGTGATGAACAGCGCTGTGTCCGCCCCGCCGCGGGTGAGCAAGGCGTTGGTGGCCAGCGTGGTGCCGAGCCGCATGTCGAGTGGTGGCAGTGGTTGGCCGGCCGCGGTTCCGGTGAGCAGCCGCGCCGCCAGGATGGGCGCCTCCTCGCCTGTCTTGACCTCGAAGGGACTGCCATCCGGGATCTCGTCGACAGGATCGGTGACCAGCTCCAGCAACCGGCGGTCCGGGTCGAAACGGATCACGCGGAGAGGCGGACCGGCCGTGGTCAACAGCCGGAACATTCCCCCGCGCAGCACGTCGGCCGTGGCCGGCCAGTTGATGGTTACCCGGTAAGTCGCTGTGCTGATCCGCTCGTCGATGGTGCCCCGTAACGCCCCGCTGGAGAGCACCTTGGCGCGGCCCCACCTTCCGGTCGGTGAGCAGGCCAGGGCGTCGGTGAAGGTGCCGCCGGTATCGACGTAGAGTTGCCAGCGAGTGGTTGTGTCGTCGTTCGGCATCGGGTCCCGCTTCTGGCAGGTGGTCATCGATTCGGGATGTCGGTGAAAGGTGATCGTACTGCAGCCAGCAGCCAAAAACAACGAGAGGGACCCTCTATCCCGGACGGCGCGTCACCTACTTCACGGAGACGGTACTGGAATTCCTGAACGGGAACGGGGAGCCGGAGTGATCAGCGAACGCGCGCGAGGATCAATCCACACTTGCAAGTCTCAAAAGCTGGGATCATCCGAAAAAAAGACGGCGGCGCGGCATTCAAGACCGGTCGCGGCGCGGCCATGCTCCCAGAAGAAGCCTGAATCCACGACAGCGACCGGGTGCGACTCAAGAAACACCGCACCGCCTATATCGAAAAATCTGTCTGAACCGGTTTTCATTGGATCCGACATGGTCATGTGGGGGACATTATACGCACCGAAGTCCGGTTTGTATACGCCGGTTTCGGCTTTGGGTTTCATGCGTAGCCCGACCCCGGGGGGTCACATGCGGTGTCGTGTCCCGGCAGCCG
>JBDRBC010000101.1:0-8235 GCA_043823125.1 bacterium
ATGGAGAAATAAATCAGCGGCTGGCCGCTTGCGAACATGACAACCAGCTCCGGCTCCGTAAGCCGCATCATGCGGCTGATCCGCTCGTCAGCCATCGCGCTGATCCGCACCTCACCCCGCTTGACCTGGAGATCTTCCAGCAGGGACATGTTGGCCTGGATCTCGGAATCCAGCAGGGTGACCTTCTGGTAGGTGGCCGGCGCACGCGTCATCGCGTCCCGGAGCTCTTCGATCACCGCCATCAGAGTGCGTTCTTTCTGTCGGGCAGCCTCGAGTTCGTTCTCCAGATTCTGCATATATGACTGGACACCGGCCCGTAGATCCTGCTCTGAGCGGTCGAGTATTTCCCGACACCGCTGAACGGGAACGCAGTCTGGGGGATGGATGCCAAGGAGACGATTGAGTTCATTCCGATGACTGGTCACATGCTGCATCAGCTGATTCAGCCCGATCCGGTCCATGGTCCGATCGCCAATGGGCACAAAGTCGGAATCCTCTGCTAAGGACTCGCGGATGCTTTTGAGCCGCGACTGCAGGAAACTCCGCTCGGTCTTGGCCGCGTAATAGTCGTCCTCGAGACTGGTGAGCTGGCCCGAATCGTACTGCAGGTCATCATCGAGGGAGAGGTAACCCGCCTCCCGCATGGCATCACCTCGCAGAACCAGCAGGGAGTCGATTTCCACGGTCACCGCTCGGATCTGATCGTCGTAATACGAGACAGCCAGGGGATTCTTGCCAGCATTGATGGAGTACTCCATGAAGGCATTGCGGCAAAAGTCGCAGCACATGAGCGCGACTCTCGGGTGGACACAGGTAAAGGATATTTCGATCATACTGGACTCGCCGAGGGCGCTGACATCCAACCCCCCCAGCAGGAATTCGATCAGATTCTCCTGATTCCGCAACGGCGCATAGAGCGGATCGAGGCTGACCATGACCTCGACGGAATCCACGAGATTGCATGCGGCCAGCTCGGCCACCGGCACACTCATGGCCATGTGCTGCATTGTACTCAGCTCGCGGTCGAAATCCACACCCGTGGCTCTGGTATCCCACCGCGGTAGATCGGGACCCGCCAGCTCCACGAGCACCCGGCAAGCCGCAGTGACAGTACCTGTTTGCTGGAAGAGGCCGCGGGAACCGACGAGAATGATGGGCAGGGCGAGAATCAATACGATCAAGCGGCGTCGGTAGAGAATGAACACGACCTCACGCAAGGAAAAGGTTGAATGTCCCCCCTCTTCTCGAATGGTCGGCAGTTGTGGCAGGTTCACCAAACCCTTACCTCTTGTAGAAAATTTGCCCGGATTCGAGGGCTCGGATGTTCATGGCAAGAGAGGAGAAATCGAGGATTGTTCCAACCACATTCTCCGCGAAATAGACCATATCGCCAATACGTGACCGTGGTACGTATATGACATCATAAGGCTGTAGCAACAAGGTGGCAAGGGCCGCCCCCTGGAGGGTATGGAACGAATCGAGATCGATTTTCTGGCAGAGATATCCCGCCGCCGATGTGCGAACCAACACCACCGAATTCTTCTTGGCGTGCTTGTTGAAACCGCCGGCCACAGCGACGGCGCCCATGATTCCCAGACCGCCGGCAGGGAGATCGTACAGGCCGGGATGGTTCACCTCGCCCAACACGTAGACCTGACGTCCTATGACCTCTTGCAAGATCACCGAGAGATCCGGGTTCAGGTAATCTCGCGAGTAAGCCTGGGTCAGCACCGAATCGAGCTTGCTGATGGTCATGCCAGCGGCCTGGATACGCTCGATGCCGACCAGATGCACTGATCCATCGGGCAGGACCAAGGCTTGCGACTGGTTGAGTTCTTTGAGGTAGTGAAACCGCAGCGAGAAGATGTCCCCCCGCTGCAGCCGATACGGCTGATTATTGGCTCTCTGGATCAGGTCGAGCTGTTCCGGCGTGAAGGAGACGAACGCTTCCTGAACCAGCTGCGCGGGGCCGCCACACCCTGCGAGCACGGCCAGGCCGAATAGGACGACCAGGGCCCCCAGCAGTGAAATCCAGGCTCCTCGGCCCGGATCAGATTCGATCGTAGATGATTTTCGGTAGATCATATTCCCGCCTGTTGATCACGGTGCCCAGCACCTTGACGTGCTTCTCCTGCAACGAGTCGAGGCCGTGCTTCACCACTTCCCACTTGAGCCGCTTACTCTCAATGACAATGAGCATCCCGTCCGTGGCGACCGCCATGAGACCGGTCTCTACCGATTCCAAGATCGGCGGCATGTCGATGATGGTGAAATCGAACTTTCCCGACAGGTATCTCAGCATGGAAGGGAACGTCTGCGAAGCGAATACGCTGGTATGACGCGGCAAGTCCGCCCCACCCGGTACCAGGGTTAGGTTGTTGTCCGGGGCCAGGTCACGAAGCGATTCCGGCTCCTGTAGGACGGCGGCGAAGGTCAGGTTCCGCGACGAGTAGAGCTTGCGCTGGGGCGACTTGAAGTTGGCGTCGATCCAGATCACCTTCTGGTTGAGGGTGTGCGCCAGTTGCAGCGCTGCGTTATATGAAACGTAACTCGAGCCCTCACCGGACACCGAGGAAGCAAAGCTGAGCACAAGTCCGGTCTCAGGCCGTCGCAGCCGCAGCATCATGTTGGCGAGTTCGCTGAACTCCGCCAATTGCCGGGAGGGGGGTGTCGGAAAAAGCGCAACCTCCCCACTTCGAGTCAGCTCGAAGGCGAGATCGGGATCACCGCCGGTGCGTTTCTTGTAGGCCTCGAAGATCTTGGACATTTCCCCCCCACAGGAACATCCCAGGGGTTTTACCCGTGAGAAGCCATCCCGGGCGAGTGAGCCGGTACCGGGGATCAATACCCGAGTACAGTAAGCAAGCTTTCCAGAAAATTAATCGCCTGTCGAGGGTTTTGCTTTAGCGAAATCGGCCTTTTCGCCCCCTGGGCTGGAGATCCGGCGGAGTGCGGCGTGGTGGTTAAACTAACCAGTAACCTCAGGGCTGTCAATCCATAGCCTAGCTGATGTGCTGTTCCGGACCAGAAAAGTCAAAGGCGCGGTGGCGAACATGGTTCCGCCGAACCGCGCGCGCCTGATCCACCCTAACCGGTTGCGGCCAGGACCTGTTCGATGACAAAATCCACCTGTTCATCCGGCATACTGCCGTGGATCGGCAAGCTGAGAATCTGCTCCGCCACTGTGTTCGTCACGGGGTAATCCGTCGCTGACAGCCCGAGATGGGCGTACGCAGGCTGCTTCGGCAACGGGATGGGGTAATGGATTCCGGTGCCGATCCCCTGCTCGCCCAGGGTCTGCTGGAGCTTCTCGCGCTCCTGCACACGCGCGATGTAGAGATGGAAAACATGACTCCGGTCACCTGCCTGGTACGGTATGCCGAGCACTTTTCCGAACGCCTCGCTGTATCTGCCGGCCACCTCTTGCCGACGGCTGTTCCAGCCGTCGAGATGCCGCAGCTTGACCTGCAACACCGCGGCCTGGATCCCGTCGAGGCGGCTGTTGATGCCCTCGAATTCGTGGATGTATTTCTTGGCGCTGCCGTGGTCGCCGAACATCCGCATGCGGGCGGCCACCTCGTCGTTGCTGGTCACCACCGCACCCGCGTCGCCGTACGCGCCGAGGTTCTTGCCGGGATAGAAACTGAAGCAGGCACAGTCACCGAAGCTGCCCACCTTCTGGCCCTTGTACACTGCGCCGTGGGCCTGGGCGGCGTCCTCCACCACCAGCAGCTTGTGGGCCCGGGCGATCTCCAGGATGGGATCCATGTCGGCCGGCTGGCCGTACAGATGTACCGGGACGATGGCCCTGGTCCGCGGCGTGATGGCGGCCTCGATGCGGGCGGGATCGATGTTGTAGGTGGATTCCTCGCAATCCACCAGCACCACCTGGGCGCCGGTGCGCGAGATCGCCTCCGAGGTCGCGATGAAGGTGTTGGCGGCGGTGATGACCTCATCACCCTCACCGATGCCCAGCCCGGTCAGACCCACGATGAGGGCATCTGTGCCGTTGGCCACCCCGACACAGTGCTTGGTCCCGATATAGGCGGCAAAATCTGCCTCGAACGCCTTGGCGTACTTGCCGCTGATGAAGGCCGTATCGGCAATGACATCGGCGATGGCCTGGTCGATCTCGGGTTTGATCTCCCGATACTGTGTTTTCAGGTCCACAAACGGTACCTGCATCGCTTTCCCCTCTCTGGTTACCGGGCGCTCGCCGTCGTCACCTGACAGGTGTTGTCGGCGCTGAGCCGGGTTACTGGAGCGAGTGCTCGTCGGGTTGTGTCTCTCGGACCGTCATCGGGATGCAAACAACGGGCCAGTTCTACTGACCTATCGTGCGCAAATATATGTCTTTACGTCAACAAGGGCAATTTTGGTCTCAAGGTCCATTCATGGTGATTTCGCCCCATTCCGGGTAACTGGATCGGGGTGACGTCTTGGCATTGGGCTCCTCTAGCCGTCGGAGAATCACTGTGGCGTCCCGGGAAATCTGCCGAATATTGCTTCGGGGGATGGTGACTGTTAAGTTAGATTTCTGGGTAGGGTTGGACAGCGTCCACAAAAAGGAAAGCGGCGAAGAGAGGACCCGAGACGCGATGCTGAAGCGTGTCATCTACGTGTTCCTGTCCAAGGTACTGGGGTACCTCATCAAGCTCGCCCTGCCGTATGTGCTGGTGCGGGTGCTGATCACCGCTGATTACGGTGTTTATCGCCAGTTCTTCCTGATCGAGACCTTCATCGCCACCCTTTTCCAGTTCGGGATCAACCAGTCGCTCTACTACTTCATTCCCCGCGACAACCGTAACGCGGGATCGTACTTCCTGAACAGCTTGTCCCTGAACGTGGTGATCTTTGCGGGCATCTTCCTGATAATCTATTTCTTCAACGACTCCCTCAGCGTGGCACTGAACATGCCGGTCTTGACCCGCTTCTTCACGTACCTGGCGCTGTTCACCTTGCTGTTGATGCTCAACGTGGCGTCGGATATCTACCTGCTGGCCCGGCAGCTCGCCAAGCAGTCGGCCTTTTTCGAGATCGTCGGCAATTTCGTGGACTGCACCCTGCCCATCATGGCGGCCCTGCTGACCCACGACCTGGGCGACATCATGCTGTCCATGGTCCTGGCCAAGGTGTTCAGGCTGGCCATGTATCTCGGCTACATCCACTTCAAGCTGCACGGCTTCGCCGCCCACACCTATTTCACCGGCATCTGGCCCCAGGTGCGGTACGGGCTGGTGCTCGGCATCGGCGGCACCTTCTGGAGCCTGATGTTCAAGATGCACGAGCTGATCGCCAATAAGTTCTACGGCATCGAGGATTACGCCATGTACTCGGTGGGCAGCCATCAGCTGCCGTTTTTGCGCTTCTACCTGCTATCCATCGTATCGGTTTCCCTCGGCCAATTTACAACCATGATCAAGGAGAACGACTGGGCCGGCGCCACCGAGCTCTGGAACAAGATCCTGGCGAGTCTGTACGGCATCACCATCCCGGTCGCCATCGGTTTTCTCGTCCTGACCAAGCCGTTCATCATCTTCATGTTCACCGAGGAATACGCCGGCGCCGTGGATATCTTCCGGGTCAACGTGTTGACCTGGATCCACCTGCTCTGGAACGCCCAGCTCATCCTGCGGGCCATGAATCGCAACGACATCACGGTCTACAACCACCTGGCGCACCTGATCGTGGCGCCGTTCCTGTTGTACTTCGGGATGAAGCTGTTCGGTCTGATGGGCATCATCTCGGCGCACTGCATCCTGCTGATCAGCGCCCGACTGGTGTCGGTGATATTCCTGAACCGCGCCAGTGAGATGCGGCTGGCTTACGCCCCCTCACCGAGTGCGGTGTGGGAATTCTATCGGGAGATTTACTCGAAAGGCCGGGAATGGCTGGGAGAGCTAGGTGGCCGGCGAAACAGTGACTGAGGCACGCCGCAAAGTCGCACGGCGTCAAAGCCGCTCAATCCGTCAACCAGCCGGACAGATCACGCCCGATCAGTTCCTGCAACCGCACGATATCCTCACGATAGGTTTCCAGAAGTCGGGACCGCACTGCCGCGGGGAACGGGGGTGGCGCTTGGTAGTTGCGTCGGCGGAGCTGCTCCAGTCGTCTGATGAGCCAGCTGGGCGTCATGGGCTCCAGCTTGTTCCGCAGGCCGGTGTTACTGAGCAAGCCATGCAGGAAACGGCGCCGGGGATACCCGCCCACGTTGTGCCGGGCGGCGACCGCGGGAGTGAACGACGGGTCGACGCCGAGGAACGAGTAGAGTTCCCGCATGACCGCCGCACTGTCCCGCCGGAGATCCTCGAAGAGCAACACCTTGATCCGCTCGGCCGGAAAACGATCGAAATACCGCTGCAACCGGGCGTGGTAGAACCCCACCTGAACGTAGTGGGCCTCCGTCGGGAAGGCGTTCTCCAGATCCCATTTCGCCCGGGAGGCGCGCACGTGCATCAGGTAACCGGAAAACGCCCGGTCGGCCGGATTACGCAAGCTCACCACGATCCGCGCGTCGGGGATCTCCGCCTGGATCCTGGCGGCGGCCACCGGACTCTCCAGATAAAGCGGTGAGGCCTCACCCACGGCCGCGGCGTCACCGGCGTTGGCGAACAGGTCCTGATATTCCGCCGGATCGGTCACCGGAAACTGGGGACGGGAACGCGGGCCCAGGTAGTGATACTGCTTCCCCTCCCCTTCATAGGCGAAGTAGTTCGTCTCCTTGATGGGACTCATGAACACGTCGGGATGTTCGTGCAGATAGTGGTACAGGGCGGTGGTGCCGGCCTTGGCCGCGCCGATGATGAAAAAGTTGGGTAAGGTGAGATTAGCCATGATCACCAGTGACGACGGCCAATCGGCCACCGTCTCGAACGGGAATCACCAGGCTGCGGACAACTCAGTCCACGTAGCCGAGGGCGCGGAGCTGCTCGAGCTGTTCGGGATCGATTGCTTCCAGCTCCCCCTGGAAGAGCGGGGCCGAGGCTTCCAGCCGCGCCAGGTTGCTGGTGAGCTGGTTCACCAGGGAATCTTGCGTGGCGATCCCCTGACCGAATAGATTCTGCTTGGCCAACGGATCGGTTTTGAGATCGAACAGCATGGTCTGCCGGTTCTCGTCCCGTCCCTTGAAGATGACCTGCCACCCATCGTTGGTGACCATGCTCGCCCAGAAGACCTTGCCGTCGTCGAACTGGCTGAAGGTGGCGCGCTGATCCAGCGGAAAATCCGCCACGGCCCCCTGGTCGCTGAAGAGCGGCACCAATGAGCGGCCCTCGTAGATTTCCGGTACGGTCAGACCGGCCAGATCCAGGATGGTGGCGGAGACATCGATGTTCTCCACCGCGGTGTCGATCTGCAGCGCCCGTCGCTGATCCGGCGGCAACAGCAGGATGGCCGGCACGGAGATGGCCTCCGGGTACAACGACTTCCCGTGGCCCCAGTTGCGGTGATCGTAGAACTCCTCACCGTGATCCGCGGTGATGAAGACGTAGGTATTTTCCAGCATCCCGTTCAGCTCCCAGTAGGCGAACAGCTCGGCGATGGCCTGATCCGCAGCCCGGATCTCGGAACGGTACGCACTCAGCAGCTTGCCGCGCTGGGAGGGCGCGTAGAAGTTGATCTGCGTGGCCTGGTGCGGGTGGTGGTAGTACGGCGAGTGGGGCTCCATGTAATGAGCATACAGCAGCAGGGGACGGTAGTCGTGGCGTTCCATCTCCCGCTGCACCGTCTTGTTCACTCGCGGCGCCTCGAAGTAGGTGGTGGAGTGCTCGGGATTGAAGAAGATGATCTTGAAGATGCGAGTGAGCCGCAGTTTCCAGTTCAAGAAATCGAAACCGACGAAGCCGTTGAAGCTGGGGATCCTGAAGCGATACGGCTCGGTGGCGTCGAAGCGCCGGAACACGTCCTCGAAGCCGAACACCGGATCGGCCGTCAGGCCGTTGGAGGTGACCATGAGCGTCCGGTACCCGATGTCCTGTAGTAAGCGGGGAAACGCCTCGATGGTGTCGGCCACTTTCACCGAAGCGTGGCCGCTGGCGTCGCTCTGCCCGGTCTGCCCCAGAGCCAGATTGTAACAGCCGTGCTGCGCCGGATAGAGCGAGGTGAAAAACGAGGTCACCGAAGGACGGGTCGCCGAGGCCACCACCCGGTAATTCCGGAACCAGATGTTCTCCTGGGCCAGTTGCCAGAGGAACGGCGCGTTCTGGGCATTGAACTCGTCGTTCCGGAACGCCTCGA
>JBDRBC010000102.1:0-2464 GCA_043823125.1 bacterium
GGATTTGTTCTATTGTGAGCACGCAATTCTCCTTTCGATTCGGTGTCCCATGTGTCCCATGTGTCCCATGTTTTCCATATCCCCCATAACCTCTCTTATTCCTCTAGTCTCACTCTCACGTTTACCTCGGTAGGATACATAGGACACTTAGGACACATGGGACACGAGCACCCCCTCGTAACGGTATTCCCGTCTCTCGCGGGGGCCCTTCTTTGTCCGCGTGACGGCCGGAAACACGCGGATGACTTCCTTGCCGAACATCCGCTCTCCCAGCGGGTGGTAACCGTTGGCATCGCACCATGATTTGTAGCTGCCGTACAGACTCTCGCAGGCTATGAAGCCGCCCGGATCTTCGTAGCACCTCTCAGTTAGAAACAGCCGGGCGGGATTGACCTCAGCCCGGTACTCTTCGAGAGCCTCATCACCCAAGGCTGATTTAGTGAACTGGCCGTTGCGGCGGAGTCGGTGCAGCCCGGCGAGCGCCCAGCAAAAGATGCCGGGCAATTCGGACCGAAGGTTATCGGCTAACTTCGTGTCCTGCTGGTTCTCAGGGATGCTGACCCGAAAGAGGATCAAGAGCATTCGTCGCCAGAGTCCCGACGATCGATCTGAGAAGCGGGGCCGGTTGTTGGTGGCCAGGACGAGCCGTGCGGTCGGGAAGGCCTCGACTCCGGCGATCCCTTTTCGATCAAACCCCATACGGTCACCGGCGGTGAACGCTTTCAGCACACCCTCCGCGGCTTTGTCCAGATCCCCAACTTCGGAGGCGATGTTTGCCAACTTGCCCAGAGTCATGGTCAATTGGAATCGGTCACCGAATCGCTCCAGCGGGACATGCGAGACGTTCGGGCGACCGAGGAGATCGGCATGGATGGCGCAGACCACGCTCTTGCCATTTGCGCCCTCGCCCTCCAGGACGAGGAACTTCTGAAATGAGGTGTCCGGCAGTAGGCAATATCCAAACCACTCTTGCAGTCGACCGATGCGTTCCTGGTCACGCTCAAGAACCTCACCGAGGAATGCCAGCCATAGCGGGCACTCCGCCCCAGGGTCAAAGGCATAGGGGAGATGATGCTGCGAGAACCATTCGGGCGTGTGCTCGATCAGATAAGATCCGGCCCCGGAGAGGAATCGTTCCACGTCGAGAAGCCCGTTGGTCATCGAGATGTAGCAACCAGCATTAGGCGTCTCACCTAGCCAGGTGGGCTGGTCGAGCTTGAAGGGAACCAGGACCATGCCCGAAAGCGCCTGGAGGACATTGGTGACAAGTTGGTGGGTGACACGGCGGGGCGGTTTGGAGGAATCACCCAGCCGAGCGCAGCGATCCACCTCGGCCTTGATCTGGCCAGCCAGCAGCGCCCGCAGTTCGTCTTTGTCGAGCACTTCGTAGTGAGTACCTATCCATTGCCACCATTGGTGTCGCCAATGTCGCAGGGTCAAACGGCCTGTGGCATCGGAGCACCTCTCCACCACGAACAGCCGGGCCAAACGATGCGGATCATCGTCCGCTTCGTCCACAGATTCGGTCGACAATACAGAGTTGGATGGGGCCGAGGCTTCGGATGCATCGACAAGAGAACGCAATTCCTCAACGGTGTATCCCAAATCAAGCCAGTCAGACACGTCACCTTTGTGCACCAGATCGTGAAGGCGGACGATCTTGACGCTGGCGGCGGTCCCCGTGAGACTCTGAGCTACTTTTTGAGCGTGGGACTGACCGGGTTGGTCGTTGTCTGGGACGATGACGACATCACGGTCTCGAAGCAATTCTGAGTACTCGGATCGCCATTTCCCGGCCCCACCTGGATTTGTGGTGGCGAGGAGCCCCAGCTTACGAAGACGATCGACATCTTTCTCGCCTTCAGTTATCCAGACAGCTTCATCAGGATGGGTGAGCAGTTCGGGCAAGTGATAGACGACTCGTCGAGTCCCATCGAGCGATCCAACCCAGCCGCCCTTGCCGTCCGGGCGGCGTTGGGTGAAGCCCTTCGGGATCATCCTGCCGACCTGAAAGAGCAGCCGACCCTGTTCGTCGCGATAGTCATACCACTTCGCAACCCGGCTCCATTTACCCGTTCCATTCGAAGCGCCGACTTCGAGTCCCAGCCTCTTAGCCAATTCTCGCAAACTTCCCTTTGCATCGCAGACGAAACAGATGTACCCCTTGGGTCCGACTTTCAGATTGGGCTCATGAGGCGGCTTACCTTGCCCGTCCGCGTGGAAGGGACACCATGCGGTATAGTCGCCTCGACCGTCTGGGCCTTTGACAACTCTCAAATGAGGCAGAATTTGCTGAAGCACGTCCTCGCGTTTCACTCGCAGGCCTCCACGGGATGAATGGATAGATCCGTATCATCGACCGCACGTCGGACAGCCGCCAAAGTCTCCTGGATTTGCGTGCGGGACGTTAACGGATGCCAACCCCTGTAACAATTGATCCGCCGAATGATCGCGTTGGCGAGTT
>JBDRBC010000103.1:0-2240 GCA_043823125.1 bacterium
CGGCCGGTTGGCGGCGAGCGTCGCCCATGAGATCAACAATCCCCTGGCGATCATCAACGAGAAAGCCGGGCTGCTGAAGGACATGTTCGAGGCCACATCCGATTTCATCCATCGGGATAAGACTCTCGGTGTGGCGGATTCCATCATCCGTTCCGTGGATCGATGTAGTGCCGTCACCCACCGCTTGCTGGGTTTCACGCGCCGCCTGGAGAGCAGCACGCAAACGATCAATCTGGCCGACTTGCTCGATGAGGTATTGAGTTTCGTCAGTCAGGAAGCCAGCCACCGGAACATCGAGATCAAGACGGTTTTCCAGCCGGAAACGCCGAGTATCCAGAGCGACCGTGGACAGCTGCAGCAGATCTTCCTCAACATCATCAACAATGCGATATCCGAGCTTTCAGAACACGGTTTGCTGGAGCTCCGGCTGCAGCCTCTCGGCAGCGATCAGGTCCAGGTTTCGGTGGCGGACAACGGCGCCGGCATTTCCGCCGAGAATGTGAAGCTGATCTTCGAACCGTTCTTCTCCACCAAGGGGGAGCTCGGGACCGGTCTCGGGCTTTCCATCACCTACGATCTGGTCAAGAGACTCGGCGGCAACATCTCGGTGTCGAGCAAGGTCGACAAGGGTACCCGTTTCGACGTGGTCTTGCCCCTGGACAGCAACAAGAAGACGGAGTGAGCATGTCGCAGAGCAAGGTGCTACTCGTTGACGACGAGGAAGAACTCGTCTCTACCTTGACGGATCGTCTCCGCTGGCGAAACCTGGACGCGGATGCGGCCACCAGCGGCTACGCCGCCCTAGAACTCTTGCAGCAGCAGAACTATGATATTGTCGTGATCGACCTGATGATGCCGGGTCTCGACGGACTGGATCTACGCAGGATCATCAGGCGGGATTACCCCGGCGTGGAGGTCTTGCTGATCACCGGCCACGGCGCCGATCTGGAAGGGCAGGAATTCGACGAAGATATCGTGGGGGACGTGCTTCTCAAGCCGTTCGACATCAACGAGCTGGTGGCGAGGATCCGGGAGAAGCTGGGAAATGACGGGAGAGCAGGTGTCTGAGCACAGTGGAGACGGCGCCATGGACGCGGAAGTGCGGTTCTTCGGAATCGTCACCGCGAGCGTCACGCACGAACTGAACAACATCAACTCGACCATCGAGCAGATCGCGGGCCTGCTGGGGGACGATCTGGCGCGCGCCGCCAACGGGCAGCCGCCCGCCCCGGATCGCCTGCACGACATCCAGGCTCGACTCGTCAATCAGGCCCAGCGCGCGACAGCAACCATCGAACGCCTCAACCGATTCGCGCACACCACGGACGAACCGCGGGGGCATCTCGAGCTGAGGGGTTTGCTGGAGAATCTCGTGGATCTTTGCCGGCGGCTCGCTGGTCTGCATCGGGTCGAGCTGGTTTGCGACTTTCCCCCGGATGAACTCTGGATCTCCTGCCAGCCCTTCCTGTTGCAGCGGGTGGTTTTTCACTGCCTGAGCCGGTTATGGCTGGAAGCGCCGTCCGGAGAGGTGATACTCTTGACCCTCGAGCGCAACACCCGCGAGGTGTTCATTTCGATCTGCGGTCCGCCGCCGCCGCCCGGTGCCAAGGGAGCGCACGATGCGCTTCTCGACGATATGGTTGCCGCTCTGCCGGGATCGGTGCGGCGCTCGACACGGGACGGGCGACCGACGATCGTCATCGGGTTGCCGGACGTTCTGGCCCCCGGCTCGTTCCGTATCCCGCCGAACGAGGAGAATGGATCATGACCGAAACCATCAAGCTTCTGATAGTCGACGACGAGGTCGAATTCCTGACAACCATCTCCGAAAGGCTCGAGCAACGGGGCTTTGACGTCGTCATGGAGAGTGAAAGCGAGAAAGCGCTCAATATCGCACAGCGGGAGAAGTTCGATCTTGCGCTCCTGGATCTGCAGATGCCGGGTATGAGCGGCACCGAACTCCTGGACGCCCTCAAGCAGGAGCACAAGTTCCTGGAGGTGATCATCCTCACCGGGTACGGATCCGTCGAGTCCGCGTTCGAGTGTTCCAAGCTGGGAGCCTTCGGGTACCTGGCCAAGCCGTTTGACCTGGACAAGCTCCTGCCGCTGCTACAGGAGGCCTTCACCGCCCGGATGCAAAAGAAGTTCGAACACAACCGGGTCGTGGCCGACAAGATCTCGGAGCTGGCCGTGGGGTCGAGTCCACTGAGCATCTTGCGGGCGATGAAAGAGCTGGATGA
>JBDRBC010000104.1:0-4642 GCA_043823125.1 bacterium
GAGATGGACGAACCGGCAGTCGGTAACGATGAGACTGCTCACATCATGTTCACGCCGCCGATACTGCGGACCACCGTAATAGACATACCCGCTATCCCGCCATTCGGACCAGTCGGCTTCGCCACTCGGGTCGGCGGTGGAACGCACGCGCCAGCGATAGAACACATCCCAGGTGGTCGCCGGGAAGATATTATGGGTATAGACATCGAACGCGAAAACGGCGCCGTCGTATGATCCCGCCGGCCAGGCGAGCACGGGGGAGATGATCTCGTTGTCGAGAAAGGTGTTCGGGTCGGGATGGATGCCGCGCCAGTTGACCACGTACCCGTTGGGGCCGTAGCACATAAAGGAACAGTGCGTGCCGCCGGTTCCCGGCTGCACGATCCCGTCGTCGATGAACGCGACCTGGGGAGTGTCGTTCGTCCGGCATGGATCCAGGTCCTCCAGCAGCAGCCAGACCTGCGCATAGTCGCCCGCGCCGGTCCCGCCGTCCACTTGCCACTGGGCGGTACCGGGGTCCTCGCAGTCCTCAACGGTCCCGATTGTCACGGGACCCGAGCCTTGATCGAACGCTACCCCGATGAGGTCGATCTGCGCGGCACCCGCCGTGGGATAGTCGCAGTCCGCGTCCGACCAGGCGCCGTCCGAAGTGAAGTGCCAGCTGAGCTGCACCGACGGAGCACCGCTGGTGGGGTGAGGAACGTAATCGTCACTGCCGAGGGTGAAGCTCTCGACCACCGAGAGGCCCGAATCGGCACCGTTGTACGTGGCCTGGGTCACCGGCCCGGTTGCCGATTCGTATTGGAGATAGAGCCAGTCGTACCCTGGCTCGTTGTCATAATTGAGCTGGGCCGTCAGCGTGACGGTGACCGCGAGGGTGGTATCCGGCACCTCGCCCCACCAGTACAACCTGTCGTTGTAATTGTTACCGTAGCCGCCTTCCGGATCACCCGGGCCACAGGAGGGATACACCGGCGAACCACACCACCAGGCGTGATTGTCAGGGGTGGCCGGATCGAGATTGTCACAGTTGTAGGAATCGATATGCCAGTTGCGATCGCCCGACGCCGTGCGGTCGTTGCCGGTCCAGCCTTCCCAGTCGGGCAGGCCGAAACCGTCCTGGAAATCACCATCGTCGCGATCCGGACCGCCCAGCAGATATGTCGTATCGGTGACGGCGGCGGCGCGGCCGATTCCTGCCCCGGTCAGCAGGTGGGATCGCGAGCTCGAATCGGCTGTCCGGCTCGGCGCCCGCGGGGAAACTTCTCCCGCCACCACGATCTGATGCAGGCAGAGTGTCACGAGCACAACGAATGTTTCCAGCGAGAGGGCCTTGCGTAGTGTCAGCATCACCAATTCTCCTTGAGGGATTCCACATAGATTTCGGACGTTCGGTGTCCCGGAAATGTCTTTATCCTTAACTCGATGAGACGGTGAAAGTGGATACTTTCCCAGTTTACCACGACCTATCCGACCGGAGCTGTCGGCGCCACGGCAGTTGGGGAGTTCACGGCGACGATCCGTTTTAGGCAGGGGAGTTCGAGACCCGCCGAGCCGGCGACAAAGCAGTGGACGATTCCCCAGCCGACAACGGATACTGCACGCCATGGAAGTCGGCGTCATCATCCCCGCCTACAATGCAGCTCGGTTCCTGCCCGAGCTTCTGCCGGCTATCCGGCGGCACTGTCCCGGCGGGCATCTGCTCGTGGTCAACGATGGCAGCGACGATCAGACTGGCGACGTGGCCCGCACCCTCACCGAGTTTGTCATCAACCATCCCGTCAACCAGGGGAAGGGCGCCGCCCTGGCCACCGGGTACGAGTGGGCCCTTGCGCAGCGGCTCGATTGGGTATATACCATGGACGCCGACGGGCAGCACCTGCCGGCGGAGATGGCGCGGTTCCTGGAATCGGCCAGTGACCACGGCTGGGATGTGGTGGTGGGGACACGCATGGCCGATACCGACGACATGCCGTGGCTTCGCAAGGCCACCAACCGGTTCACTTCCAGCGTCATCAGTCGGCTGGCGGGGACGCGGATTCCCGATTCGCAGAGCGGTTACCGGCTGTACCGGACGGCATGTCTGGCGGCGGTCCGGATCACCACCAGTCATTACGACGCCGAGTCCGAGATCCTGGTGCGGTTGGCTCGCAAGGGATACCGTATCGGGTCCGTGCCCATTACCACGGTGTACGGTGATGAGCAGAGCGCCATCCATCCCGTCAGGGATACGGTGCGTTTCTTCCGTCTCGTCCAGCGTCTGCGGCGGGATGACGAGTAGATCGGAGTGTCTTTCAACATGGGACAGCAACACATCCTGTTGACCAACGACGACGGCATCAACGCCCACGGCTTGCGGGTCCTGGAGGAGGCCCTGCGGGACCGGCCGGAATACCGTCTGACCGTGGTGGCGCCCGCGGAGCAACAGAGCGCCTCCAGCCACTCCTTGACCCTCACCGTCCCCATCCGGCTGCTGAAAAAAGGCGAGGGGCGGTATGCGGTGACGGGGACGCCCACGGACGCCGTGCTGGTGGCGGTGGAGAAACTGCTCGTGGACGATCCGCCCGATTTCGTGCTGAGCGGCATCAATCACGGTCCGAATCTGGGTGAGGATGTCATCTATTCCGGTACCGTGGCGGCGGCCATGGAGGGCACCATCCTCGGCATCCCCAGTGTCGCCCTGTCACTGGCCGCCTGGCATCCGCAGGACTACAGCGGCGCGGCCGCCTTCGTTCGCCACGAGCTGCCGCGAATTCTCGCCTTCCCGTTGAGCGCGGGCAGTCTGATCAACATCAACATTCCGGACGGACCGCCGGCGGCCATCAAGGGCACCCGCGTGGTGCAGCTCGGTAAACGAGTCTATCACGACGTCATCACCGAACAGATCGATCCCCGGGGACGACCGTACCTCTGGATCGCCGGCAACGGGCCCACCTGGAACGACGACCCCCACAGCGATCATGCCGCCATCGAAGCCGGCTATGTCGCCTTGACGCCGTTGACCTTCGATCTGACTCATCACGACCTGGTCCAGCGGATGTCCGGCCTGGCAACGAATGGTCCACCACCGAACGACTCCGCAGAGACACCATGAACGACTACAAGGTTGCTCGAAAGCGCATGGTCCGGGAACAGCTCAAGGAAGCGGGGGTCACGGAACAACCGGTGCTCGCAGCCATGCGCGAGGTGCCGCGTCACATCTTCGTGCCGAAGCTGTTGCATCACCGGGCCTATATGCCGTGTGCGTTGCCCATCGGGTACGGTCAGACCATCAGTCAGCCGTTCACGGTGGCGCTCATGACTGCCCTGCTCACCCTCCAGGGGGACGAACAGGTGCTCGAGATCGGCACCGGCTCCGGGTACCAGGCGGCAGTGCTCTCGCGACTGGCGCGACGAGTGATTTCCGTGGAACGGATCAAACCGCTGGCCAGCCGCGCGGCCGCGGTGCTGTCCGAACTCAAGTACGACAACGTGGAGGTGCACGCGGTGGACGGCAGCGCTGGTTACCCGGGCGAAGCGCCCTACGACGCCATCGTGGTCACTGCCTGCGCCGCCGAATTGCCGGAGGAACTCCTGCATCAACTCAAGGACGGTGGATTCTTGCTGCTGCCCATGGGCGACAAGGTAGACCAGACCCTGTACCGGTATCAGCGACAAGGCGACGAGGTGGTCGTCCAGCGATCGGTTTCCTGTCGCTTCGTGCCGTTGAAGGACGGGGTCCTGGAAGGGGGCCGGGAACATGCATGATTTCCTGGTCGACTGGTTCGGTGACATGCATCCGTTGCTGGCGGTGTTTCTCATCTCCATGCTGCCGGTTTCGGAGCTGCGGGGATCCATCATCTTCGGGCACAGTCTCACGGACGCCGGCGCCCTGCCCATCTACCTGGCCGCGGTGGCCGGTAACTTCGTACCGGTCTTGCCGTTGTTGTTGCTGCTCCGTCCTATCGAGAATCATCTGCGCCGGTTCGGCTGGATCGATCGCTTCCTGGATTGGCTGTTCCGACGCACCGTGAGCCGCAGCGGATTGATCCGCAAATACCAGTCCATCGGGCTGATTCTGTTCGTGGCGATTCCGGCGCCCATGACCGGAGCCTGGACCGGTTCCATCGCCGCATATCTTTTCAAACTTCCCTTGCGCATGGCACTGCCGTGTATCATCCTTGGCATCTGTCTGGCGGGCCTGGTGATGACTTTGGCCATGATGGGGGTCATTCAATTATGGTCCCTCACCTGATCGGCAAGGCGCCAGATGGATCGTCGGGGCGTAGCGCAGCCCGGTTAGCGCGCCTGCTTCGGGAGCAGGAGGTCGGGAGTTCAAATCTCCCCGCCCCGACCACTAACAGCAATCATGACGGCGAGTTACCTTCTGGTGGCTCGCCTGTTTTGTCAAGGCGAGGCTGGGTGTGTATACTGGTTCTGATCACGCTACTCTTCGGCCCGAAGCCGAGCCCGGGACAGGATGACGCCACCGCTTGGTACGTCGTTCGCAAGGGGGATAATCTCAATGTCATAGCGCGCCGTATCGGGGTCACGATTAAGGAACTGAAGCGAGAGAACAACCTCGACAGTGATCTCATCTATCCTGGCCAGCTCCTGGAAACGAACCGGCCGCTGCACCTGTTCCGATCCGTCGATGTGTCGT
>JBDRBC010000105.1:0-2289 GCA_043823125.1 bacterium
GGAGTGGACTACGGCATTCTCGGCACTCGTGAAAGCTGCTGTGGCGAGAGCATCCGCAAAACCGGTGCTGAAGATACCTACAAGAAACTGGCCAAAGAGAACATCAAGACCTTTGTGGACAGCGGGGTCAAGAAGATCGTCGTCTCCTCCCCCCATTGCCTCGAAGCATTCAGGAGGGAGTATGCCGAGTTCATGGTGAACTTCGAGGTGATCCACATGACCCAGTTCCTGGTGGAACTGATCAGGGACGGCCGGCTGAAAACAACCGGAACGCTGGAAAAGACTGCAACCTATCACGACCCGTGCTACCTGGGCCGGCACAACGGAATCTTCGACGAGCCGCGGGAGATCCTGGCGTCCATCCCCGGCCTGACCATAAGGGAAATGGCGGCCAATCGCCGCAACAGCCTCTGTTGCGGCGGCGGCGGCGGGCGGGTCTGGATGGAGACGGTAAAGGGGGAGCGGTTCTCCGACCTCCGGGTGGAGCAGGCCCGGGCCACCGGGGCCGACCTGTTGGTCACCGCGTGCCCCTACTGCATCACCATGTTCGAGGACAGCCGCCTGACCCTCGAGCTGGAAAACGAGATCGAGATCAAGGACATCACCGAAATCACTCGCGAGGTTATCTAAAGGGCAAGAGCCAGTGGACAAGACTTCAACTGATGGGAATTATGGAGACGTATTGATCGTCGGTGGCGGGATCAGCGGCATTCAGGCCGCTCTGGACATGGCCACCGCCGGCTTCAAGGTCTATCTGGTGGAGAAAGGGCCCAGCATCGGCGGCCACATGGCCCAGCTGGACAAGACCTTTCCAACCAATGACTGCTCCACCTGAATCCTCGCACCAAAAATGGTCGAGTTCGGCCGTCATCACAATATCGAGGCCCTGACCTACGCTGAGGTGAAGAGCGTCGAGGGGGACGTGGGCAACTTCAAGGTCACCGTGACCTTGAAGCCCCGTTATATCAACGAGGACAAGTGCACCGGCTGCGGAACCTGTATGAAATACTGCCCGGTGGAGTGCCCCGATCGGTACAACCAGGAGCTGTGTGACAACAAGGCGATCCATATCTACTTCTCCCAGGCCATCCCCCTGGTGACCTACATCGATGAGAGCTGCCTCAGGCTCAAGGAAGGCAAGTGCGACATCTGCATGGGCGTCTGTCAGCCCGGGGCTATCGATTTCAGGCAGACCGCCGAGAAAGTCGAACTCAACGGGGGGACGATCATCCTCTCCGCCGGCGTGGAGCCGTTCGATCCCTCGGCGGTGGAGGAGTATGGCTACGGCAGGCTGGCGAACGTGGTTACCAGCATGGACTATGAGCGGCTGCTCTCCTCCACCGGACCATACCGCGGTGCGATCCTTCGGGCCACGGACGGTAAGCATCCTCGGAAAGTCGCCTGGCTGCAGTGTGTCGGTTCCCGGCGGGTGACCCCGGGGGAGAACAGCTACTGCTCGGGCGTCTGCTGCACCTATACCCAGAAACAGGTGATCCTGACCAAGGAGCACGAAGCCGAAGCCGAGTGCACGGTGTTCCACAACGATATCCGGTCCATCGGCAAGGATTTCGAGCGCTACTACCACCGGACCGAACAGCTCCCAGGGGTCCGCTTCATCAGGAGCTATACGTCGGTGGTGGGGGAGAACCCGGAAAACAACAATGTGGTGGTGCGCTACGCCACACCGGCGGACGGGGTCAAGGAAGAAGAGTTCGACATGGTGGTTCTCTCCGTCGGACTGAATCCTCCCGCCGGCCACCAGGGCTTTGCCGCAACCTATGGCATCGGCCTCAATGAACACGGGTTCCCCGAAACAGCCCTGGGAAACCCCATGGCCACCACCAGGCCCGGGATTTTTGTCAGCGGCGGCCTGCAGGGACCGGTGGACATTCCGGAGTCGGTGTTCAGCGCCAGCGGCGCCGGGTCACAGTGCGGAGAGATCCTCAACTACCGGCGGGACAAGCTGACCAGGGAAATGTCCTATCCGCCGGAGCGGGATGCGGCTGGGGAGGAACCGCGGGTGGGGGTCTTTGTCTGTCACTGCGGGGCGAACATCGGCAGCGTCGTGAATGTCCCCTCCGTGGTGGAGGAGGTCTGGACGTACCCCAACGTGGTTCACGCCCAGGAGCAGCTCTTCTCCTGTGCCAACAATGCGATCAAGGAGATATCGGAACTCGCGGAGAAAAAGGGGCTCAACCGGGTGGTGATCGCCGCCTGCTCTCCCCGGACCCTCGAGGGACTGTTCCGCGACACCCTGCGGGAGTCGGGGCTCAACCAGTATTACCTGGA
>JBDRBC010000106.1:0-6144 GCA_043823125.1 bacterium
TGCGAAACAAGTTCTACAAGACGGCGAAAAAAATCCAAACTCAGATCTGGAAAAGCGTTCTGGACATGGGCTTCTTCGAACGCCGGCCGGACAAGGTTGTGGGATCTCAGGGTCAATTTGACCGATGTCGTCCTGTTCATCGGCCTCTTTTTCAACGGCTACGATTACGCGGGGGACTTCTACCACGACGGCGTGCTCAACCTGTCGGACATCGTGATGCTGGCCCAGGGGCTGGGCAAGGAATGTCCCTGAGTCGCCCTCACCTTTTTCTCCCTGAAACGAAATGACTTGATCCGGCCCGGACGGTTCACCGACACACCGGGCCAGTGCTTCGGTATGTCCCAAGGGTAAGGGGGATTTGGGATGCGTACTCGTCTGTTGATATTCTTGCAGTTATCCGGCCTGACCATACTGATCTGCCTCGGTTTCATCTTTCTCAACGCCGGGGAGTGCGACAACACCACTTTACCCAGCCCCCACGTCGCCATCAACGGCACCATGCTGTGGCCCACGCCCATCGAACTGATCCAGGCCGATTCCACGAATTTTCGGTTCTGGATCGAGCGGTTCGACGGCTATTCAGACGACATCGCGCCGTACGTCGACACCAGCCGGCCGGCCGGGATCACCGCCCGGTTCGAGCCGAGCCCCATGACGGCCGCCGACGATACCTGCGTTTTGACTCTTCTGGCGGCGGTGGACGCGGACACCGGGCTGGCCGGTCTCCGGCTGGTCTGTGGTGAGGAGAGCGTTCCGTTCTCCCTCGATATCCTGCCGTTCAGCAGCTTCACCGTTTCCCTGGCCCAGAATCCGTTTTCCCTGGAGCAGGGCAGTTCCGGAGCGGTGATGGTTGCCATCGACCGGCACGGCGGTTTCAGCGAACCGGTCGCCCTGACGCTGGACTACGTTCCCTCCGGCGTGACCCACCTTTTCGAACCGGCCACCACCACCGACGACAGCAGCGTCCTCTCCTTCACGGCCGACCTCTCGACCACCGTCGAGCAGCGTCACCTGGTCCTGACCGCCACCGGCGGCGGTTTGACCTACACCCTCGGCTTCAGTCTCATCATCCTGGAAGCGTCGGCGCCGGTGTACTGGACGCAGATGAACACGGTCACCGGCAACAAGCTGTTCGATGTCTTCTTCGCCGACCTCAACACGGTGTACGCCGTGGGCGAGGCCGGCACCGTCATCAAGAGCAGCAACGGCGGGCAGGACTGGACCGATCTGCACAGCAGCGGCACCACGAGGGATCTGTACGGCGTTCACTTCACGCATCCCGATACCGGGACCGTGGTGGGAACCGGCGGCACCATCCTGAAAACCGTGAACGGCGGCGCCGCCTGGTCGCCCCAGGGGGACATCACGGAGTCGTTGCGTCAAGTGCAGTTGGTGGATTCGGATCACGGGTTCATCGTGGGCGATGACGGCATGCTCGTCACCACGGCCGACGGCGGCACTACCTGGGTCGGCGCCACCCACTCCCCCGACGCCGACCTGTGGGCGCTCTGGTTCCACGACCACGAGCGCGGCGTGATGGCCGGCGGCGAGGGGAGTGTGCTGCAGTACACCACCGACTCCTTCGGTACCGTGCAGGTATCGCAGATCTACACCTGCCTGGCCAACTACACCGATTTCCACTTCCCCACGGAAAACCGGGGATTCCTGGTCGGCGGTCCGTACGAGGATCCCCGCTTCAACGGCCAGGCGGCGGTTCTCCGTTCCGACAGTCTTACCGGCGGCTGGGATCCACTACTCATCGGCACCACCGAGTTCCTGCACGGTGTCGCCTTCCGGGACCGGAACCTGGGCGTGGTGGTGGGCGACAACGGGGCCATCTACGGCACCCGGACCAGTGGCGACACCTGGCAACCGGAGAACAGCAGCATCTGGCAACCGCTCTACGCCGTGGACTGGATCGCGGGGCAGCGGGCCATCGCGGTGGGTAACGCCGGGGTCATCGTACGGCGGAATGAGTGATAATCACCGAATTCTGGATAACGATTGGGCACGGTACTATTCCAAGGAGCTAGCCATGAAAACGAGTTTCAGAATCACCTTGAAGATTGCCGGCATGATCATCCTGTTCGGTCTCGGATTCATCTACGTGAGCGCGGGGGAATGCGACACCCCCACGACGTACCGGTATTTCTCGCTCGACCGTGTTGACTGGGAGAATCCCATCGTGCTCATCCAGGGCGAGACCGCGACCGTGGAGATCGAGGTGAAGCGGCACGAAAATTACCAAGACTCCGTGGATCTGATCACGGTCGGCGACGTCCCGACGGATGTGACGATCAGCTTCGATCCCAATCCCGTCACCCTGGCCCAGCGTTTCTGCACCTGCACCATGACCGCCCATGTCGATGCCGCGGTGCAGGAGCACAGGTTCCATATCAAAGGCTTCGCCCCTTCACGAAAAGACAGTGTGTTTGTCATCCTCAAGGTCATCGCGACCGGAGCGTCCTGGTCCCTGGTCCCCGGGGGCGGCGGCAGGTTGCTGCACGATGTCCACTTCGCCGACGCCAATACGGCCTACATGGTCGGCGACCTCGGCACCATCATCAAGACCAGCGATGGCGGGGAATCCCTGGTCAGTCTGGTCAGCGGCACCGAGGCCAACCTGCTCGGCGTCCACTTCACGCATCCCGATACCGGTGTCGTGGTCGGTTTCTTCGGCACCATCCTGCGCACCACCGACGGCGGCCAGAACTGGACGCCACAGGGCAGCATCACCAAAAAACTCGACGACGTGTATTTCGTGGATTCGAATCACGGCTTCGCGGTGGGCGAGTACGGCGCCTTCGCCTCCACCGAAGACGGCGGGGACAACTGGGTCGAGGGCGCTGCCGTGACCACGGATGATCTCGCCACCCTCTGGTTTCAGGACGATCAGGTCGGCATGGTGGCGGGCGGAAACGGCGCTCATTTTAAAACGTACTCTGGCGGCGCGAACTGGGATGACATGGGCCTGGTCGATGCCACCGTCACCGACCTGTTCTTCATCGACGACAATCAGGGTTTCATGGTGGGCGCCCCCTCCGACCTCGAGTATTTCAACGGCAAGGCCATGATCCTGAGTACACCGGACTTTGGCAATACCTGGTCCCCGATCCCCGCCAATACCACACGAGTACTGCAGGGGGTCGCCTTCAAGGACGCAGACGTGGGCGTGGTGGTCGGCGAGTACGGCATCATTCTCAGCACCGCGGACGGCGGCGAAACCTGGGTCGAGGAAACCTACTCGACCCATTCGATCCGCGCCGTGGACTGGTTCCCCGGTCAGCGGCCCCTGGCGGTGGGAACGAACGGTCTGGTCCTGCGGCGGAGTGAATGATACGTTCCGGGTCTCGACCGGTAATCGGCAAGGACTCGATTCGGGAGGAACACGATGCAAGCGACCGCTCGCCCGTACTTACGGATCGCCGGCTTGATCGTCCTGTTCGGTTTCGGCTTCGTCTACCTGGGCGGAGGGGATTGTGACGAGGAGCGTGGTGACCCGGCATTCAGGCTTCTCACGACATATCCGCGCCCCATCTCGCTCGAACGGGGGCAGTCAGCCAGCTACAGCATCGCCGTGGAACGGATCGGCGGTCACCAGGATGGAGTGACCTTTGTCCCCATCGGCGCCTTCCCCACGGATGTGGACCTCGTCTTCGTGCCGAATCCCGTCCCGAGAAGCGTGCCCAACTGCCTGTTCAACTTGACGGCCCATATCGATGCCGCGGCGATGACCCACGATTTCCAGGTGAGAGCCTTCACGCCCACCCAGAGCGAGACCTTGAACGTGAGTCTACAGATCACGGAAATCCCGCCGCCGGCCTGGAACCTGATTGCCGCCGGCACCGTCGACTTGCTGCACGACGTGCATTTCCCCGACGCCGGCACGGGGTACATCGTGGGTGACAGCGGGACCATCCTCAAGTCGACCAACGGCGGGTTGGCCTGGGCCGAACTCGTCAGCGGCACCAGCGCCAATCTGCTCGGCGTCCATTTCACCCATCCCGACACCGGCACCGTGGTCGGGTACTTCGGCACCATATTGCGCACCATCGACGGCGGGCTGAACTGGACCCCGCAGACCGGCACCACGCGCACCCTCGACGACGTCCAGTTTCTGGACCGGCAGCACGGATTCGCGGTGGGCCGGTTCGGCACCTTCCTGGTCACCGACGACGGCGGTGACAACTGGGCCGAATCGAACGTCACCACGGACGATCTCAACACCGCCTGGTTCCACGACGAGCTGCACGGTCTGGTGGCCGGCGCTAACGGCGCCCTGTTCACCACGGACGACGGCGGCGGCACCTGGACAAAGAAGATCGTCTTCGATGTCAACTACCACGACCTGTTCTTCACCGACACAAACCAGGGATTCCTCGTGGGCGCACCCTCCGAATCGGCGCCGTTCAACGGCCAGGCAGTGATCTTGCGCACCCCGGACGGCGGCGTCACCTGGCTGCCGCGGCCGTGCAGCACCACCGAGCTGCTGCAAGGGGCGGCGTTCCGGGATGAAAACGTGGGTCTGGTGGTGGGCGAGAACGGCGTCATCTACGCCACCGACGACGCCGGCGCCTCCTGGGAACAGGAGACCAGCAACGTGTCGGTGTCGCTACGCGCCGCCATCTGGCTTTCTGGCCAGCGGCCGTTCACGGTGGGCGGTAGCGGGGCAATTCTGCGGAGGGATGAATAGCGGGCCGGATCGGGCCCAAAACAGGCGCTCCGATCTGAACGTTGCCGCAGACCAATTGAAAACCGTTGTCATTTTGTGCACGTGTACGATTTGATAACGGTTTTCAAGACGTATACCTGTACAGCGCGCGGATACTCCCCTGATAACTCATGGCATCCAGCGTCGCCTTGCCCCGGTAGATCCAGCTGGTTTACAGGACCATCCACCTCAAGTACCTTGGTCCGTGCTCACCTGGTTGAACATGATCTTCTCGATCCCGGTATCCCTGGCGGTAAGGAATGAACGAAAAGAACATCGCTCACTACGAGATTCTCGAGAAACGCGGCGAGGGCGGCATGGGGTGCGTGTACCTCGCGCACGATCCGCGCCTGCAGCGCAAGGTCGCGATCAAGGTCCTGGCGGAAGACCTCACCCAGGATCCCAGCTACCGGCAGCGATTCTTGACCGAGGCGAGGTCGGCCTCGGCGCTGAACCATTCCAATGTCGTGACCATCTACGAGATCGGCAGCGACGAGGGACGCGACTTCATCGCCATGGAATACGTCGAAGGGCGCGATCTGCAGTCGGTGATCAGCGAGCGCGGCCGGCTGCCGCTGGACGAACTGCTCGAGATCGGCCGGCAGCTCGCGGCCGGTGTGGCCGCCGCCCACCGGGCCGGCATTTTGCACCGGGACCTCAAGCCCGCCAATGTCATCCTCACTCCGGATGGCAACGTCAAGATCCTCGACTTCGGTCTGGCCAAGCGGCAGGAGCCCGAGGCCGCCCCCGCTCCCGAAGCAGATTTGGATCCCAGCGTCCCCGGCCCCACCGTGGTCGTCGGCCAGACGACACCGGGCATGATCATCGGCACCCCGGGATTCATGTCGCCGGAAAAGGCTCGGGGCAAGTCGGGGGACCACCGGTCCGACATCTTCAGCCTCGGCTGCATCCTCTACGTGCTGGCCACCGGGAAATCGCCTTTTGTCGGCGACAGCGTCATCGATGTGCTGCACAACGTCCTGCACTTGGAGCCCGACGCGGTGGACAGCGTCCGCTCCGATCTGCCTGTGGAACTGCAGACCATCCTGCGCCGCTGCTTGGAGAAGGAGCCGGAAAACCGGTACGCCGACGCGTCAGAGCTGGAGAAGGCGCTTCGTGACGTGCAACTCACCCTGCAGAGCGGCTCGCTGTCGCCGGCGGCGGGCCTGCAAGCCGGAACACGTTCGGCGCGCCGAAGGGCGCCGCTGGCGGCAGCCTGCTCCGCGGTTATGGTGCTGGCGCTGGCGGTCATCTACCTGCTGTTCAAGGCAGATAGCGGCGTTGCCACGACCACGGTCACCGTCAAGGACGAGGAGGGCCAGCAGATCCAGCGCGAGATACCGACGCGCGAGTTCCGCAAGCGGCTGGCGATACTGCCGTTCGTGGTGGCGGGCGGCGACACGAGCCAGTCCTGGCTGGCGTACGCCGCCACG
>JBDRBC010000107.1:0-5066 GCA_043823125.1 bacterium
ATCTTCCGGTTACGCTTGGCGTACCGCGAGATGAGGCCGGCGAACGGCAGCAGGAAGTGACCGAACAGCAGCACCAGGGCCAGCCAGCCCCAGCCGGACGATTGCCGCCGGATGATCCAGCCGGTCTCCTCGGGTATGTTGGCGTACCAGATGAGCATGTACTGCGAGAAGGCGAGGTACGCCCAGAAGAAGACGAAACCGAACAGCAGCTTGCCGTAGTCGTGCAGGTGCTCCAGGTTGATCACCCTGGCCAGCCGGCCGCGTCCCTGGAGCCAGAAGGTGATCAAGGTCAGGACGGCGTAGAAACCGACCACCCCGCCGGCGAAGTAGTACGGACCGAACATGGTGCTGAACCAGACCGGATCGAGCGACATCAACAGGTCGTAGCTGGCGAAGGTCACCGTCAAGGCGAACAGCACCAACGCGGGGCCGCTGCGGGATTCCAGGGTGATGCTGAGTCGCGGCTCGCCGGTGCGGTCCTGCTGCAGCGACTTGCGCCAGTAGTACAGCGCGAGTCCCGACCAGATGACGAAGTAGACCACCCAGCGAATGTAGAAGAAGGTGGTGTTCAGGTACGGCGCCTTGTGATCCAGAAGTTCCTGGTGGCCGGACAGACCCGCGTGGGCGTCACCACCGGCCCACGGAAACACTTTGCCCACCAGCAGCAGGATCGGCACGGCCAGTACCGCCAGCAGCGTCAGATTGGCCGCCATCACCTCGGCGATGCGGCGCACCACCACGCTCCAGCTCGCGCGGGTCA
The DNA here is from genome assembly GCA_043823125.1 of bacterium. Taxonomy (GTDB): domain Bacteria; phylum Krumholzibacteriota; class Krumholzibacteriia; order LZORAL124-64-63; family LZORAL124-64-63; genus JBDRBC01. Next base: position 761 of record JBDRBC010000107.1, read on the forward strand.
GATGCTGGATGGCCACGAAAAACAGCGCCCCCAGCGAGATGCTCAGCCAGAAGGCGAAACTCACCAGGTACGAGAAACCCCAGTGGCGCAGGCCGTCGCCCTCGGCCAGGCCGAGCCAGACGGAGGCCGCCAGACCGACCACACCCACCACGGCCGCGCCGCCGGCCAGGCGGGGCGCCAGTCCGTTCAGGTGGACCCGGTCATCGATCTGAACATCCTCGGGCTTCAGTGGTTTTCCATTCTCGTGGGACACGATTGGCTCCTACTCCAGTCTGGATCGTTCGGCGGACGGCACGTCGTCCACGCTGCCGCGACTGCTCCGTTGCAGGGCGCGCAGGTAGGCGACGATGGCCCAGCGGTCCTCGATCGGTATCTGCCGGCCGTAACCAGGCATGTTCCGGACGCCGTTGGTGATGGTGTCGAACAGGAATCCGGCCGGCCGGCCGGCCGTGAGGTCCGCGGTCAGGTTGGCGGGCGGTGTCCAGGTTCCCTCGGCGAGTTGAGCTGCGCGGGTGTGCACCATCCCGTTGCCGTCGCCGAGGCGGCCGTGGCAGACGGCGCAGAAGATGTCGAACCGGTGTCGCCCCCGGGCCAGCGCCTCACTGGTCACCGGCAGCGGCGACGTGAGGACGAACCCGGTATCCGGCCCGGCGGTGTGGCGGCCGAGGGCCACCTTGTCGTCGGCCCACAACTCGCCGTGGGCCACTGTGCCGGACACATGTTTGCGCATGGCCCGCCCGTCGGCGAACAGCGGACCCGGCGCCTGGGTCTTGTACTTGGGCTGGCTGTCCATGTCCGGCACCACCTGGATCCGCGGCCGCTGGCTGTCCGTGACCCGGGACCTGGCGATGAACGCCAGCGGCAGCAAGGTCAGCGCGGTCAGCACCAGCAGGACGTAGATGATCGGTCGTGGCATGGGTCAGTCCTCCACTGCCTCGACGGCGGCGCCGCCCAGGGAAGCCAGGAAATCACGGGTCTTCTTGGCGTCGAACTTCGGATCGTCCGCCTCGATGACGATGAGGAACCGGTCGCTGGTCACCCGCCGGAACGACCGGCTCTTGAAGATCGGGTGGTACAGCTTCGGCATGCCGTTCAGCCCCCACATGCCGAAGAAGGTGGCCAGGGCGCTCAGCAGCACCGTCAGCTCGAAGACGATGGGAATGTTGGCCGGCAGACCAAACAGCGGCTTGCCGCTGATGAGGAACGGGTAGTCCACGGCGTTCATCCACCACTGCATCAACAGGGCGATACCGAGACCGCTCACCCCCGCGGCCAGGATGAAAAACGGCAGCCGGGTGCCGCGGATCCCCATGGCCTCGTCCATGCCGTGGATGGGGAACGGGGTGTGGGCGTCCCACTTCTGGAAGCCGGCGTCGCGCACCTGGCGGCAGCCGTTCACGAAGACGTTCACGTCGTCGAACACGGTGAGCAGACCGTAGAGCTGGCCGCTGGTCTGTCCGGAGTTCTGTCCAGAGTTCTGTCCGGAGTTCTGTCCGAAGTTCTTGCCGTCACCGCTCATGACCTACCCCCCTTCCGGTCCATCTTTTCTTCCGGGATGTGGATGTCTCCGTGATAGTCCCCCACCGGCCGGCGCCGGCCGTCGATGTGCGCGAGGGGCAAGACCGTCTTCACTTCGGCCATGGCCACCATGGGCAGGTAACGGATGAACAACAGGAACAGGGTGAAAAACAGGCCGAAGCTGCCCACGAAGGTCAACACGTCCACCGGCGTCGGCGAGTAGTAGGCCCAGCTCGACGGCAGGAAGTCGCGGCTCAACGAGGTGACGGTGATGACGAACCGCTCGAACCACATGCCGATGTTGGTGGTGATGTAGACCAGCATCATCACCGGGATGGTAGTGCGTAATTTCTTGGACCAGAAGAGCTGCGGCATCACGACGTTACAGGTGACCATGATCCAGTAGGCCCAGGCGTAGGGGCCGAAGGCGCGGTTCACGAAAGCGAACGCCTCGGTTAAATTGCCGCTGTACCACGCCATGAAGAACTCGGTGGCGTAGGCGTACCCCACCATGCTGCCGGTGGCGAGGATGATCTTGTTCATGTTCTCCAGGTGATACAGCGTCACGAAATCCTGCAACCCGAACCACTTGCGGGACGGGATCAGCAACGTGCCCACCATGGCGAAACCGCTGAAGATGGCGCCGGCCACGAAGTAGGGCGGGAAGACGGTGGTGTGCCAGCCCGGCAACTGCGAGGTGGCGAAGTCGAAGCTCACCACCGAGTGCACCGACAGCACCAGCGGCGTGGCCAGGCCGGCCAGGATCAGGTACGCCTTCTCGTAACGGTGCCAGTGCCGGTGCGACCCTCGCCAGCCGAGGGCTAAGAAGCCGTACAGCACCTGGCGCAACTTGGTGGTGGCCCGGTCACGCAACGTGGCCAGATCGGGAATCATGCCGGTGTACCAGAACATGAGCGACACGAGCATGTAGGTGCCCACGGCGAAGACACCCCACAGCAGCGGGCTGCGGAAGTTGGGCCACACGGCCTGGTAGTTCGGGATGGGAAACAGCCAATGCACCACCCAGATGCGCCCCACGTGGATGGCCGGGAAGATGCCGGCGCACACCACGGCGAAGATGGTCATGGCCTCGGCGAACCGGTTGATGCTCGTGCGCCACTTCTGCCGCAGCAGGAACAGGATGGCCGAGATGAGCGTGCCCGCGTGCCCGATACCGACCCAGAACACGAAGTTGACGATGGCCCAGCCCCAGCCCACCGGATTGTTCAGACCCCAGACCCCGACGCCGGTCATGATCAGGTAGCCGATCATCAGGAACAGCACGCCGGTCAACAGCGACGAGATGCCGAAGGCGATGTACCAGGCCCGCGGCGGCCGCGGCTTCTCGGTAATGCCGCACACCTTGTCGGTGAGACTGGTCAGGTCGTGCCCGCCCAGGATCAGCGGCGTTGGCCGGGTCGGATCGTTGACGGTGTTGTCGAGAACCTTCGTGGCCGCACTGTTCATCGAGACTCCGAATCAGTGTTGGTCGCCGTGATCACTCTGGACATCGTGATCGTTCTGCCCACCGCGATCGTCGTCGTGACCTGCCGTGCTGTCGTGCTGCGGCATCACCGCCGGCACCAGCTCGGGATTGGGATTGCGGATGCGCGCCAGATACTCCGTGCGCGGCTTGACGTTCAGGTACGCCAGCATGGCGTAGGCGCGCTGGTCCGCCTGCAGCCGGGTAACCGCGCTTTCCGGATCGTTCAGATCACCGAAGACGATGGCGTTGGTGGGGCAGGTCTGGGCGCAGGCCGGCACGATGTCGCCGTCACGCAGCGGCCGCCGTTCATTCTTGGCCGCAATGCGCGCCTGCTCGATACGCTGGGTGCAGTAGGTGCACTTCTCCATGACCCCCCGCGACCGCACGGTGACATCGGGATTGAAGGCCAGCCTCTCCACCTCGGTGAGGTCTTTCTGGTAATGGAAGAAGTTGAAGCGCCGCACCTTGTACGGGCAGTTGTTGGAGCAGTAGCGGGTGCCGACACAGCGGTTGTAGACCATGACGTTGAGGCCTTCCTCGCTGTGCATGGTGGCCGCCACCGGACAGACCTGCTCGCACGGCGCCAGCTCGCAGTGGTGACAGCCCACCGGTTGCTGGGCCACCTGCGGGTCGTCGGGTTCGCCGTGGAAGTACCGATCCATCCTGAGCCAGTGCATCTCGCGCCCGTTGGCCACGTTGGCCTTGCCCACCACCGGGATGTTGTTCTCCGACTGGCACGCCACCACGCAGGCGTTGCAACCGATGCAGGCGTTCAGGTCCATGGCCAGGCCCCACTTGTGGCCAGTGGACTCGTGCTCCCGCCAGGGGGATATCAGCGACGGATGGTGCACGCCGCGGTGGGCGGCGAAGTCGGGATGGCGGCGGTACTCGTCGAGGGTCCCTTCACGCACCAGGGCCGGCACCCGCCGCTCGGTCTCGGCGGCGCCGCGGCTGTCGATGGCGTGGTGATCCTGGGTGCAGGCGAGCTTGTACTTGCGGCCGGTCTTCGTCAGCGTCAAGCCGGGCCCGCCCGCCATGGCGTCGCCCGTGCGGAGCCGATAGGTGTCGCCCCCCACGCCGTCGCCCACGCGACCGGCAGCGGTGCGGCCGTACCCGAGGTTCACCGTCACCGAGTAAGGCGCCTGCCCGGGCAGGACGTAGATCGGCAACTCGAGCCGGCGATCGCGCCAGTCCAGCCGCGCCACATCGCCGTGTTTCAGGTCGAGCGCCGCAGACAGGGCCGGGCTGATGAGGGCGGCGTTGTCCCAGGTCAGCTTGGTCATGAAGTCGGGCAGCTCCTGC
>JBDRBC010000108.1:0-2821 GCA_043823125.1 bacterium
TTGCCCAGACAGGCGCGTTATTATACATTTCGACCAGGTGGTTGGCGATGTTCGCCAGGCTTTGTGGGATGGTGCGGTTCTTGGCAACCGTGCTGTACTTGCCATCCGCCCGGTCAACACGGATGACCGGTTTGATCTTCAGCGCTGAAGGCTGGATTGACCCCTGGCTGGACGAAGAGAAAAAAACCTTGTGGCGTTTCTTATCTACCACAAGGATGTTGTTTAGATCAAACCTGAACTTGCTAACACTTACTTCGACCAAATATTCGATTTCTCGGCAATTTGCTTTCGGTGATTTGGGTCAGACCAGAATTGTGCCATCGTGAATTGCCAGCGTGCAAGTTCTACCTGCAACTCAATCAATTGGGCGGCGATTTCGATTTCTGATTCGCAGGCAGTCCACTCGATAAAGTGTTTGCTTTCTTCGATCAAACTCTCGACCACACTTCGATTTGACTCATTGCCTGCAAAGGATTTGATTCGGCTAAGATTCGCTGCTAACCCACCCAAACGAATGGGCAGATCATCTCGCATATACCTTTCTCGAATAGCTGTCCAATCTTTCATACGCCACCTGATAAATTCCTCGTTACCCGAGCAACTTTTTCGCGAATGGCAGGATCTTGGATTTCGAGCGAACGATTATTCTGGCGCGGGCGAATTTCGGTTATTTGTTGTTTCGCAGCACGGTCACGGATGATATAGATCATAAGTTGATTTTACACGACTTTGGAGAATCTTCGCGCTCTTCGCGGTGACAATTCTGCCGTACAATTTACCCAACCCACGTTCGGGGAAACCCTCATGCCCACCACTGACCGCAAACTGCGTGTCTTCCCTTCGACAAGCTCACCTGTGCCTGCGGCACTGGCGCAGGCAGGACAAGCCTCTGCCAAAGTACCCCGAAGGGGCACGCCTCCACGGATACCACCTCCCCCTTCGGGGACAGGCGTGGCACTTCGCAAGCCCGCCGTCCGCCGCCACAACGAATGGCGGCATTCGTTGTGCCGCCCCGACGTGGTGACCCACGCTCCGGCCGTCCCAGACCCCATCCTGCCCAAAGAGTCCTGGCTGCCGAAGGCCTACTCGGGTGGATACCTGCCGGGCACAGCGGGCGGTGTATGTAACAGTACCGGCGGACCTATCGTCGCGGATACCGGGGGTATTGCCGTTTCAGGGGGAATACATCGTGACGGGGTATGCGGAGGCGAGGTTGGATGGTAAATAGTGACAACTATCATTGCGAGGTCAATCTTCCTCTTCTCCCAATTCCCCTGCAATCCCTTCGAATTGCTCCAGCGCGGAGCGCAGATCTTCTACAGTCTCAGCCGCGATCACATCTGGCTCAGGCAGGTTGGCCGAATCCTCCAGTGACTCGTCGCGCAGCCAGAAGATGTCCAGGTTGACCTTGTCGCGGGCGAGGAGCTCTTCGAGAGAGTAGACGCGCCAGCGGCTGTCCGGCTTATCGGCGGACCAGGTTGGCTTCCGGTCATGGCGGTTTTCGGGGTGGTAGCAGGCCACGAACTCGTCAAGGTCGCCGCGGGCAAGAGGATTGGTCTTCAGCGTGAAGTCCATGTTGGTGCGCAGGTCGTAGATCCAGAGTTGCTTCGTCCATGGGGTTTCGGAGGCCGGCTTCCGGTCGAAGAATAGAACATTGGCCTTGACGCCCTGGGCATAGAAAATGCCGGTCGGCAGGCGCAGCAGGGTGTGAACGTCGCACTCGTGGAGCAGTTTGCGGCGCACCACCTCCCCTGCCCCGCCCTCGAACAGGACGTTGTCGGGCACAACCACGGCAGCGGTGCCGTTCATGTTCAGGATCGAGCGGACATGTTGGACGAAGTTCAACTGCTTGTTGCTGGTCGAGGTCCAGAAGTCCTCACGGACGATGTTCTGCGCCTCGCGGCGGATCTCGCCCTCGTCGGTGACAAAGGTGACACTGGACTTCTTGCCGAAGGGCGGATTGGTCAGAACCATATCGAAATATAGACCGGGGTGCGCGGCCAGGCTGTCGCTGACGTGAATCGGACTCTCGCTGCCATTGACGCCGATCCCGTGCAGGTACAGGTTCATCACGCACAGGCGGGCGGTGTTGTCCACGATCTCCCAGCCGTGCAGGGCCTGGTGACGTAGGTGGTATTGCTGGTCGCGGTCGAGGGAATTGTGACCGGCGATGTAATCGTGGGCGGCCAGCAGGAATCCACCGGTGCCGCAGGCCGGGTCGCAGAGACTCTGGCCGGGACGCGGGCGCATCACATCCACGATGGCCTTGATGAGCGGACGCTGGGTGAAGTACTGCCCGGCCCCCGACTTGGTGTCCTGTGCGTTCTTTTCGAGCAGACCTTCGTAGATCTCGCCCTTGACGTCAATATCCAGCCCGATCCAGGTCTCGCCGTCAATCAGTTCGATGAGACGGCGCAGTTTGGCCGGGTCCTGGATCTTGTTCTGCGCCTTGCGGAAGATGACCGGGATCAGGCCGGCGCCCTGGCCCAGGCCAGCCAGGATATCGCGGTAATGGCGTTCCAGGTCGTCGCCGTCCAGGCGCAGCAGGCCATCCCAGCCGAATTCGGCCGGGATGGCGCTGGGCTTGGCGAGCATGGTGCTGTTCTCATGGTCCATCTTGAGGAACAGCAGGTAGGTGAGCTGCTCGACGTAGTCGCCATAGGACATGCCGTCGTCGCGCAGGACGTTGCAGTAGTTCCAGAGCTTCTGGACGATAGCGGCTGAATGGTTTGGCACGCGTCGGTCCGGTTCAGGTGGTCTTGGCGAGCAGCCGCACCGAGAAGATCTGGTCCTCCCGAAGTGACTCGATCGCGGAGGCAGG
>JBDRBC010000109.1:0-3672 GCA_043823125.1 bacterium
CCGCCAGGTTGTACAGCTCCGAGCCGGGGGAGACGATCAACTTGTGCACCCCCGCCTCGACACCCAGCAACGGCGCCCAGCCGAACACCCGTTCCAGATACCGGCTCTCGAAGTAACTCGCCACCGGTTCGGTATCCGGCTTCCCCTCGACAGCCGGCCTTAGACTCCGCCCCGCCACCACTTCGCCGACGTCCAATCCGAGATAATCCAGAACCGTCGGCACCAGATCCACCGTCTGCGCCAGCTCCGTCACAACCTGGCCAGCCTCGATCCGCCCGGGCCAGCTCAGCAGGAACGGAATCCGCAGCACATCCTGGTATACATACTCGGTATGCCCGTGGATGCCGTGTTGGCCCAAAGACTCGCCGTGATCGGCCACGGCCACCACCAGGGTGTTCTCCAGCTCGCCCCGCTGCCGCAACCAGGCGAGCAGCTTGCCGATCTCGTCGTCCATGTACGCCACTTCGCCCGCGTACGGATCGTCGGCAAAGCCGCTGTCGAACGGCGACGGTGGGTCGTAGCCAATATGGGGATCGTAGAAGTGCGTCCAGCAGAACCACGGCGCGCGTGATCCGGATGTCGAGCCGCTGCCGAACCACTCCTGAAAAACCAGCTTTGCCTGCTTCACTACGGCCCCGGCCCGACGCATATCGGCCGGCCGGCCGTCGGAATAGAATCCAATGTCGTCGTCGTAGTGGTCGAACCCTCGCGCCAGCCCGAACCGTTCGTCCAGCACCCGGGCCGCCAGGATCGCCCCTGTGGCATACCCCTCATGCTGCAGGATCTCGGCGAGGGTGACGATGCTCTCGTCGGCGAACCGATCCGCGTGCTGATGTACACCGTGCTGCATCGGGTACGTGCCGGTGAACAGCGAGACATGCGACGGCAAGGTGATGGGCACCTGACAGCGGGCCTCGGCGAAGCGCACGCCGCCACTGGCCAGCTGATCGAGATGGGGGGTGGCGCCGAGCGTGGATCCATAACACCCGAGATAATCGGCCCGGGTGGTGTCCAGGGTCAGGATCAAGATGTTGGGCTTGTCACTCGGGCCACGGGAGCAGCCCACCGAGCTCGTCAGGATCAAAAGGCAGCAAAGCCCGAGAAGCCACGCACACACAATTCCACTGGACCGATTCATGGATTCACCAGTCGTCAAATCATGATTGTTCTGCTGATCGCTGGTGATTTTCCCAGAATTCCGGCGCGGTGTCACTCGTGGATCAAGAATGGATCACTGATGGATCCCGGCAGCCAGCTCCTCCAGACTCAAGGAACTCGCCACACTGCCGCGACCGGCAATGACACCCATAACAGGCATAATCCAGGGTGATGCGCGACATCCCGTTCGTGTCCTGCTTGACGAAAACCGACCGGGCGCCGATGCCCATCCCTTCCTCGCGCACGTCCGAGGCGACCTCGATGTCCATGAGGTGGGTGCGCGTGTCCGCGCTGTACAGGTCCTGGAAGATGCTGTGGCTGGACCACCGGGGCCTGGCAACCAGTTCAGCAACGACTTCAGCACCAATCCTCTGTTCCAGAACGAGGCGGAAAACCGATTCCTGGTGAAGATCAACTACTGGTTCTCGATTTAGCCCGGGTTTTCCACAACTAACCCGTTGAACCGGCCAGAAACATGTATCAATTCGGCCGACAATTTGTTATATTGCACACTCTTTTACCATAATCGGCATGCGGAATGGGGTTTTCCTTGCCCCACAACAAGCTGCATTGTCCAGTGCGACGCTGTTTTCCGCATTCATTTTCGTTGCTGACAAAACCGAATAAGGTCTGGTGTCATGATCCGTTGCTCTCGCCCGCTCGCGGTTTGTATTCTGGTTTCTTGCGCTTCTTTTCTCGCCGTTCCGTCCCTGGCGTGGGACGGCAACTCCCCTCTGATCATCGATCACACCTGCACGAATCTGGCAGCCATCCCGCAGCTGGTGATCGACGATGTGCAGGGCGAACTGCGCCTGCACTACGCGCACACGTCCCACGGTGGGCAGCTGACCAGTGGTCTCTCTCTTATCGAAGCGGGTGATTCGGCGTACGACGTGGCGGTGGGCTCCCGTTCGTTACCGACGACCGCTGGCGCCTTCTGTATCTTCGACGGCCAGGAGACCGATACCTACATCACGCCGGATGAGTACTGGGAGACCGCCAGTGGCATGGACTGGACCCGCGATGTGCTCGACCACAACCCGGGCCTCAACCTGTCCATGTGGTCGTGGTGCACCCAGCTCACCTATTACTCGGAAGCCCAGGTCCAGGCCTACCTCGATGCCATGTCCACCTTCGAGGCCGAGTATCCGAACGTGATCTTCGTCTACATGACCTGCAATGCCCAGGCCACGGGCAGCAGCGGGTACAATCGCCACCTGCGCAACGAACTGATCCGCGCGCACTGCCAGGCGGGGAACCGGGTCCTGTTCGACTTCGCTGACCTGGATAGCTGGTGGTTCAATCCCGGTACCGAGGAGTGGGAGCAGGCCACCTACGAGTACAGCAGCACCACCATCCGGATGGAGCATCCGGAGTTCAACGGCGACGAGTCCGGTCACACGACCTTCGAGAGTTGCGAGCAGAAGGGGCGGGCGGTCTGGTGGCTCATGGCGCGGTTGACCGGCTGGGCGGACGATCTCGCGGAGGTGGACCGTCCGATGTTGCCCGCGACCGGCGTCGTGCTCGGGCAGAATTACCCCAACCCGTTCAATCCCATCACCACCATCCAGTTCAGTCTGCCGGTGGCCACCTTCGTTACCCTCACGATCCACGACCTGGCGGGGCGATGTGTCGCCACCTTGCTGCACGGCCCGCAGGGTGAGGGCGAGCACTCGCTGGTCTGGAACGGTCGGGATGCCCGGGGGCGGACGGTGAGTTCCGGTGTCTATTCCTACCGGTTGCGGGCCGGGGTCGAGCAGTTGAACCGTTCCATGATCTTGCTGAAGTAGCGAGCGGGTCAGCTGGCCGCTGAGCCCGTCGCGTTTTCCGGTCAGCGTACTCCGACAACACTTCCTGCCAACAAATCCTTGACCGGCCCGGGCGTCTCGGGCAGTATTACGAAAATCATTTTCGTAATACTGCCAAAGCCAGTCAGGATCAAGGATGCGAATTCCGGTTTTATTGCTGACAGTCGGAGTGCTGATCTCAGCGCTGCCGGTCCTGGCCCACGATCTCTGGATCGAACCCGACGACTCGGGCTTCACCCTCCGGCGGGGCCACACCCATTCCGACCACACTCACTCTGATCAATCCCCCTCCAACCATACCGACTCTCACCACGGAATCGGGGGCGCGGATGAGCTTTCCTACCCGGCCACCGAGGTCCTGTGCGTGGCGTTTCGGGACGCAACCGGCAACGCGGTTCCCTGTCACGAACCGGCGGTCGTCCCGATCACCTTTGTTCGAGACAGCGAGGCCGCCTTCGGATTGCTCCGGTCGGGCCCCTGGACCCAGACCCCGTCGGGCACCCGGAACCAGGCGCGTTCCGAGGTGCAACACCCCCTGCGGAGCTGGATGGCTTACGAGAGCGCCAAGTTCGTTGCCTGTTGGCGTGAGGGCGCCGGGCCGCTGACCGACCATCTTGAGCTGACTCCCCTGAACAATCCCGGCGGGCTGAAGCCGGGCGACAAGATACGCCTGCGCCTGACCCGTGACGGCCAGCCGGTTGCTGAA
>JBDRBC010000110.1:0-2882 GCA_043823125.1 bacterium
CGGTGACCAGCGGTGTGTCGGGATCGTTGCTGGTGATGCTCAAGGTCCCGCTGGCTCCACCGAGGCTGGTGGGCGCAAAGGACACCTGGACCGGCAGGCTCTCGCCGACCTGGAGCTCGAAGGAGGTGTTGTCCACGGAGAAATCGCCGTTATCCAGGGAGACGTCGCTGACGTTCAGGACATCGCACCCGTCGTTCAAAACGAAGAGCGTTCGTGACTCGACCCCGCCCAGGAAGACCTGACCGTAATCGAGGGCGCTGTCGGACACGGCGATGTTGGTCTCGCCGGTCACCGTGAGTGAGGCCGGTACGGAGAGCAGCGGCGCGAGGGGGTCATTGCTTTCTATGACCACCGCGCCCGGATAGAAGCCGCCGCACATCTCGGTGGCGTCGAAGGTCACCTGCAGGTCCAGACTGCCGCCGGCGGGAACCGTGCCGCTGGTGATGTTTGCGCTCAACCAGTTGACGAAGGCGCCGTCCACCAGGCCTTGCAGTTCGGCCAGATCGTTCGCGGCCGCGAATACGGTTTCGATGGTGACCGATTCTCCCGGATTCAGATCGCCCAGCTCGTAATGCAGGAGCTCGGCGCCGTCGTAATTATAGATCGGTCCGGTGGGAATGGTCAGCGTGGTGATGGGCGAGTAATAATCGTCCCAGCCGTCGATGTCCATGATGTCGGGTGTCTGTCGCCCGGCGACGGCCCCGTAGGTGTTTTGCCAGGCGTAGGCCATGTTGCGGTCGTAATCGTAGTCCCAGTTGTCGAGGTCGGGGCTACTGTCCATATCCCAGTCGACGAAGCTCTTGAAGATCACTCCCGTCAGCATGTTGCTGGTGAGGTTCAACAGTTCGGTCTCGATGTGAACGAGCTTGTCACTCCGGGTGAACGTGAAGGTTCGTTTGATGCCGAGGCTGAGGTCGCCACTGACCGTCGCCACCTCCACCACCACCCGGTTCGGGCTGTTCTCGATCTCGGTGTACGACACGATGTTCACGTACTGGCGCTCACCATAGATGGTGTAGAGGAGACGTTCGGTACCGAGATGAGTGAAGGCGGCCGTGTACCCGGAAAACCAGCTCCCGAGAGCCAGGTGCTCGTTGCCGACGGGGTGCTGGAACGGCATGATTTCACCGAATTCGGAGATGCCGAAGTAGAGGTGGTCACCGCCGTAATTGCCCTCGTTCACCAGCGGGCCGACGTGAGGTGAGCTGATGTTGGGGGTGACGCCCTGGGTTGGCGTCAAGATCACTGCTCCTGCTGGTTGTGCCTGCGGATTGGTGAGTTGTCCTGGTATCTGCCGACGGATCTGTCCAGAAGCCGGTTCGGCCCGGCCGGGGGCGGCCGCCAGCTTGACTTCCGTATCCGCAGCCAGCGTGCGCACGTCGAAGACCAGATCGCTGCCGCCATGGTTTTCGATGGTCAAGACCTGGGTCTCCAGCTCACCGGTCCAGAGGTCGGCGTGCAGGGAATCGGGGGAGACGACGATCTCCGGCGCCACGAGCCCTTCACCCGTCAGCGGCACGTTCACCACCGGTTCGTCCGGATCGTTGCTGGTCAGGCTCAAGTTGCCGTTGATCAGGCTGGCACTGGTGGGGGCGAAGGTGAGGGTCAGATCGTGAAAACTGCCCACCGCCAGGATGAACGGCGTGGTGTCGGTGCTGAAATCGGCGTGGTCCAGGGCGATGTCGCTGACGCGGAGGGTGTCGCAACCCGGGTTGGAGATCCGCAAGGTGAGTTCCTGGTTGCCGCCGATGAAGACCGGGCCGAACTGCAGGGTGGAGTCGGAGAGGGCGATGTCGGTCTCGCCGGTGACCTGCATGTGGGCCGGCACCAACAGCAACGGTTCGTCGGGATCGTTGCTGGAGATGAACAGGTCGGACAGGTAGTCGCCGCCACAGATATCAGCGGCATCGAACAGTACCTCGATCACCTGGTCCTGACCGGCCGGCAAGGTGCCGCTTTCCGGATTCACGGAGGGGTATCCGCTGGCGATCATCAGCCAGAAGACAGCATTCACGTTGAGCTGTTCGTTGTTGTACCAGATCCCGGGCAAGGTCTCGCCCATGAGTACGGTGCGGGCGGTGCCGGCGTTGGCGACGCCGTAGACGGGGCCGGCTACATCCTCGCGCACGATCCAGTCGGCGCTGTCCAGGATGAACTGGTCGTTGTCGTCGCACCACGGCGAGCTGTTGTTGAACGAGGTGATACCGTCGTTGATCGGGTGGTCCGGATTCAGTGCCGAGCTGCCGCAGAAGTTGCCCTCCTGGGGCGAGTTGATGCCGAACACCGGCGCCAGCAGGACCGGAATGGCGCCGGACCAGTTGTAGTTCAGATCGTCCATGCCGAGGAAGATCGGTCGCCGGGAATCGTAGAAATCGCGCAGGGCGGTGGCGCCGGCCAGGGTGATCTCGCCGTCGCTGCCACCGATCATCAGACCGTCCAGGTGGGACAGATCGTCGTTGGCGTAGTCCACCTGCTCGAAAGCAAACTCGCCGCTCAAGGTCGGGTTGCTCTGCAGGATATAGAGCAGATCGTACCCGTAATTCCCGCCGACACCGATCAACGGCAGATCGCGCTGCTTGCTCTGACTGTCCACCGCCGCCAGATAATCGGTCTGACGTGTCTGGAACCGCACCAGTTCGTCCGGAGTGAAGGTGGGGAAGCCCTGCTCGTCGCCCTCCCGCCGGCCGGTGCGGGTCACGCCGGCCACGGCCGCGGCGGCCGCGGCGCGAAGTTCCCTGACGCTGTCGCGACCGAAGACGTCGACTTCCCATTCGAGATCGTTGCCGCCGCTGTTGGTGAGGGTCAGGTACTGGATTTCCTGCTCGCCCGTCCAGAGGTCGGCGTACAGGGAGTCCGGCGCCACGGAGATGTCGGGCGCCTCC
>JBDRBC010000111.1:0-4855 GCA_043823125.1 bacterium
TACCGGCGGGTGGGATTGCTGCGGTACTGGGTGGATATCAATGTCGGGTTTCGGTGTGCGCGGGATATCGAATGATCGGGTTCGAGGAAGGGTGAGGCGGGCCCCAGGGTGAACGGCCCGCCTCGGTGCCGGGTGGTCAGCCGCCGCAGGCCTGGATGATGGCGAGGTCGACGAGAGTCTGGTAGTAGTGGCGGATAATGTTCGCCATGTGGTGATCGATGTACCGGCCCGGCATGCTTTCGAGATACTCCTGCAACTGCTCCAGATCAGGCAGCGCCATTTCTCCCGCGTGACCGAAGGCGATGAGGAGGGCGTTGAGTTCGATCATGTCCGGCCAGCTGAAAAAGCCCGCTTTTTGGGTCACCGGCAGAGAATCCGCGAGAGCTTGGAAGTAACTGTAGATCGATGGTTCTTGGGCGAATCCGGTCAGACAATCGTATACCAGAGCTCGAGTGCCGCCCTTCAGGTTAGTTTTCCGGGCCAGCTCCAACAACAGATCGAGATCGTCGGGGGTGATCCGGACGCCTTGAAGGTGGCGGGTTATGTCACGATACTCGGGAATATCCCACGGTTTCTGGTCCTTCCCATTCCGTTCATTGTCACCCAGGTGAAACCGCAGGCTGTCCAGCTCACTCCGGCTCAACGTCCTCTCCAGGCCGAGCTCCGGCCGCGTGGCGATCCAGGGCGGCGTGCCGAGTCCATCGATGCGGGTGGCGGCAACCCACCACTGGTCGTCCGTCAGACGGTGCGCCACCGGCCAGGTGAACTCGTAATACGTGTACACGGCCCCCTTGCAGACGAAGGTGCGATCCCCGTCCGGCACCGCCACGTAGATCGGCAGCGGCCGGCCGACACCCACCTCGAGGCACTCCCCGCGTTGGTACTCGGTGGCCACGTCGATGATGGTGGACATGGGCTCCTCGGCCACGTTCATGCTGGAGCGGTTAAAGGAGAGGATACGCAATCGCCGGCCGAGATTCTTCAGGAAGACCCCGTCATCGATGTTCTGGGGTTGTCCGAGCAGCGCCTTGTGGGCGATGACTTCGAGTTGCTGCAATATCCCGGAGAACTCGTTAAGCATGGCGCGCTCGAGCCGCATGGCGCCGAGTTCTTGGTTGTACTGCTGTCGCCAATCATCCATCGGGACTCTGGGGTAATGGCCTCGTTCGTCGCGCGGGCCGTATTCCGCCTCGAGTTCAGCGTGATACCGGGACAGATCGGCATCGAGAGCCGTGTAGAGTCCGCATTGGTTCAAAGCGCGGTCCAACCGCTGGACCAGCGAATCGAGGCGCGAATAAAACCGGGGATACGGATCGACATACCCGTGAAATCGATCCATCATGCCTGAAAGGCCCATGTACTCGTGTGCAGACTTGACATACAACGCCGTGGCATGCCTGACCTCCGCCCAGCCGCCCAGAGCCGAGTTGACGAGCCGCTCTTCCCAGGCGGGGCGGAGCATGAAATCAGGTGTGCCGGATTCGGGTTCGAAAAGTGACGAGAAGCAGTGCAGGTGGCCCTCGGACAGAGTCGAGACGGGATCCGTGGACGGCGGGAGTGACGGCAACGGATCATCCTGGGGCCAGTGATCATTCGCGAGCACGGTCCGGGCCTGCTCCGACCCGAGCAGCTCGGCGGCCACGTGCAGCCCGGACGGTGGCCAGATTTCCGCCTCCAGGAGCGATTGAAACAGGTGTGCATCCCGGGTATACCGCTGGCCCAAAAGACGGAGCCCGCGGGTTCGCTCTTGCCAGGCCATACTCTCGGACCACGGGACATAAGCCGAGTTGATTCGCGACGGCGGGAAATGGGCCAGGCCCAGTCGAAACTCGTCGCCGAGTGAATCCGACATCAGGATGCCCCGGGCCACCGGACCGGTTTTCTCTCCAGCGACCCGGTGGGCCACGGCCAGGTAATCCGGAAACGCCAGATCGTCCCGCTCCCCGAAAAATAGGCCGAGCAGACGGTCCAGGTTCTCCCATCGCGTGGCGAGCTCCCGATCCTGCTCGAGCAGATCCAGCAGCAGCAAGGCCCGGGTGGTGGCCTCAGGAGATTCCACCGGGAGCATGGATCGTCCCAGCCACATCATCGCCTTGAAGTACCCGGCGAGTTCCGGTTTCCCACTGTGCCGGCCCCGGGGGACGTACTCGGTGTAATCCTCCTGGTGCCCGAGGACCTCGCTCTGCAACACACCGGCGGCGGCCGTGATCCGATCGATCTCTTGCTGAACGAGATCGGACCAGCGCTCGGGCAACACCAGATCCTGCGTAGACACGGCGCCACACAGCACTGTCGGGACAGCCAACAGTGCACTGTTCTGATGGATAAGATTCGTCCAACTTGCCATTTTCAGATCGGCACCCTGAGCGATGCTGGCCAACATCAGGTCCCGGGTGAAACCGCCCACTTCGCCCTGCAGGATGAGCGTCTCCAGCTCGTGAAAACTCGCCCGCATCATCACCATGAAGGTGTGGAAGATGATGTCGGCGGTGATGTACGGGTACTCCTCGCCGTAGAACTCGAACAGCTCGTTCTGCTGCTGCGGGAGAATGACGAAGCCGTTACGCGCCAGCTTCTCGTGGGCGAAATCGTCCAGATCGAAGTGGCAGACCATGTCGTGTTCCAGGAATAGCTGGATTTCACGAATGGCTCGTCGAGCCGCGGCCTGTTCTTCTTGCGCTTGACGAACGGCCTGGGGATTCAGCTCGGTTGGTGGCTGGTCCTGTTGGGGCCAAGACTGGTGCATCCAGGTGGTGAACTTCCAGGCGAGCTGTTCATCGTCGGCCAGGGTTTGCAGCGGGTCGAGCGCCCGCGGGTCGCCCAGCTCGGCCAGGAATCGGATGACTTCTTGCTGGTTGTAGGTCCGGGGCGCTGACAGACGATCCAGCAGGAACGGCAGCACTCGGCTGTCGCGCAGGTTCACGAGCACGGTGGCGGCTTCCTTGTAGAAGATGCCCCCGCTCGGTTCCGTTTCGCCGAGAAAGTCGACGACGGCATCGGCCGTTGCCGGATGTGCGTTGGTGGTCAGAAAACCCCAGGCAGCGTATCGCGTGCCACCCATCTGCTCGTCCACTGCGACGGCGGTCAATGCCAATGCTAGCCGTTCGGCCCCCGTCGGGTCGACGGTGATGCTGCTCTTTTCGATGGCATCGATGACTCCGTAAACGATCTTGCTGCGCCGGTCGTTGTCCGGCGCTTGTTCGAGGGCATCGAGGTAGTCGGCGAGTGTCGGTAGTTGCAGATATCCTTCACCGGCGATGACCGTCGCGGCAGGTAGGAGCAGGCCCAGGACAATGACTAATTGTATTCCGTGCCGTCTCATGGCGACCTCCATTGGAATAGGCATCGATTCCGGTCTGGATGTAGCTGGGACCTCGCCGAGTCGTTGTGAAAAACATCGCCCCGGCCGGTCGGGAGGGTGGGAAGAAATGGTTGGTCGACCTTCGGGACGTCCCCCGAATCGTCCCGGAAATACGAACTGTGATCTGTATCATGAATACGACATCGCCGACGATTTGTCATCCCCAACGACCATGTCCGAAAACGGCCAGACATCCGACCCGGTTGCGATTATACTCCCGGCATGAAACAGACCAACCTAGACCACGAAATCTGCTACCGCGCCGTGACCAGCCGCGACCCCCGTTTCGACGGGCGGTTCTTCACCGCCGTGACCAGCACCGGCATCTACTGCCGGCCCATCTGCCCGGCGCGCACACCGAGCTCACGGAACTGCCGGTTCTACAATTGCGCCGCCGCCGCCGAGGAGGCCGGGTTCCGGCCGTGCCGCCGCTGCCGGCCCGACACCGCTCCCGGCAGCCCCATCTGGCGGGGGACGGCCACCACCGTCTCGCGCGCCTTGCGGCTGATCCAGGAAGGGGCCCTCGACCAGGACGGTGTGGACCGGCTGGCCGACCGGCTCGGCGTGGGCGACCGCCATCTGCGGCGGCTGTTCAACGAGCACCTCGGCGCCACTCCGGTGGCCGTGGCCCAGACCCGCCGCGCCCACTTCGCCCGCCAGCTCATCGACGAGACCGGGTTGCCCATGGCGCGCATCGCCCACAGCGCCGGGTTCGGCAGCGTGCGGCGGTTCAACACGGTGATCAGGCGGCTGTTCGGCAAGTCGCCGGTGGAGCTGCGGCGGGCGGCGAAAGATGCCCTGAAACGGGTCGACGGCGAACAGCTTTCCTTATGTCTGCCATACCGCCCGCCGTACGACTGGCCGACGGTGTTGCGCTACCTCGAACACCGCGCCATCCCCGGCGTGGAGCAGGTGGTGGGCGGGATGTACCGGCGTATCATCTCGTGTGACGGCGAAGTCGGAATCATTTCGGTGCGACCGCTGGACAAGGGCGACGCGGTCCGGCTGCAGCTGCCGGCCGTCTGCGCGTCGTCACTGGCCCGGCTCGTGGCTCGGACCCGCCGGCTGTTCGACCTGGATGCCGATCCGGCGGAGATCGGGAACCAGCTCTCCCGGGACCGCCAACTCGCCCGTCTGGTGCGACGGCGCCCCGGCCTGCGCGTGCCGGGCGCCTGGGATCCGTTCGAGCTGGCCGTGCGCGCCATCCTCGGACAACAGGTCACGGTACGCGGCGCCACGACATTGGCCGGCCGGCTCGTACGCGCTTTTGGCGAGCGGATGTTTGGCGAGGGGGACGACACGGATCTCGGCGGATTCGGCTGGCGGTTCCCGACCCCGGCGGAACTGGCGACGGCGGATGTCGGGAGCATCGGCATGCCCGCAGCGCGCGCCCGGGCCATCCGGGGACTTGCGGCGGCGATACGAGACGGCGAACTCCAGCTCGATACCGCAGCTGATCCGGCGGACGTTGTGGTGCAGCTCCAGTCGTTGCCC
>JBDRBC010000112.1:0-2354 GCA_043823125.1 bacterium
CGATCCTTCCCGACAGGTTCCACTGCCGATCCTCGCTCTCCCCGTACAGTTCGTAGCTGGAATCGAGTCCCAGGCCAAACCGTGCGCTTTGCCGGTCATCGTCCTCTCCGCCTCCGCCCAGATCGAATCCCAGATCCCAGATCCGGTAGCCCCAGGTGGGGAGCCGGTAAGCCAGCAAGCTCTCCAGATCGTCTGGGTTACTGAAACCGATGGGTGGGGTGGTCGAGTTCGTGGCCGCGGCCGTGGCGGAGAAGAGGGCCGGTGAACAGGTCAGGAGGAAACAGGTCAGGAGAGCGGAGCCGAAGGTGAGGCGAGGAATTGGGTTCGTTAACAGTGATGTCATGTCGTCTCGTTTCATGCTGGAGATTATTGGCAGCCCAGCAGACGTGCCCGGTGGAAACCGATCCGCTGCCTTGAGTTCCGGACGCGCTTTCGGGTGGTTGCTGGAAAGCTTCGGTTCACCACACCGCAGGCGTAGTGTCCGTCCGTTGCGTCGGCGGTGATCACTTGGCGAGCATCACCTTCCGGACGAGGTGGTGCCCGTCGGCCTGCAGCCGCACCAGGTAGCCGCCGGCGGCCACTTGCTGCCCGGCGTCATCGTCACCGCGCCACGTGACCCGGATCTCGCCCGCCGCGGGATTGCTGGCCCGGTAGAGGGTTCTGACCAGCCGGCCCCGCAGGTCGAACACGCCGAGGGACACCTGGCCGGCAGCGGCGGACAGGGTGAAGTGGATGGTGGCGGCCGGGTTGAAAGGATTGGGCGCGATGCTGTGGATGACGGGCAGGCGCGTCTCCGCCACAGGCAGGTCGCTCATGTCCTCGAGCGGCTCGACGATGACGAACTGGCCGGGCGCCATGAGGTTGCCCTGCAGATCCCGGATGCCGCTCGCCTCCAGGGTCTGGTTCACCTCCAGCGGCAGGTCCTCGAGAAAGATGAGGATATGCCC
Organism: bacterium; assembly: GCA_043823125.1. Lineage (GTDB taxonomy): Bacteria > Krumholzibacteriota > Krumholzibacteriia > LZORAL124-64-63 > LZORAL124-64-63 > JBDRBC01. The sequence continues at coordinate 948 of JBDRBC010000112.1, forward strand.
AGGTAAGCCGACATCCCAGGCCTCGAGGACATCCAGGCTCCAGGACGGGTTGTCGGTCTGGTAGAACTTGTAGTTCGACACGTTCAGGGCGGTGGCCAGATCCAGCGCCTCGTCGAACACGATGTAGACCTCGCGCGACGTGATGGGAGGCGGGATATCCGGAAGCCCGACGTAGGCGTAATGCGCGTCCATAAGCACCGGACCGTCGCCAGCCAGGGCGGTGGCGGCAAGAAGCAGGCAGCAGAGCAAGCCGCACACAGGCGAGAGCAGTCGCCGTTTGGTATCGATCCTTCCCATGACATACTCCTGTTGTGATAAAGGAAAGTACCCGTATCGCATGGAATTATACAGCATCGCGACCGCCCGGGAAACCGGCATCTCCCCGCTCCGGGCTGGTCGCTCGACACAAAATCCAGCTTAATCGGTTGTCGATCCAGGACGATGGGTTAGGTACGCGTGGCCGTGGTACCCGGCCCCTTCAGGTATTACCTGGCCCCGTCCAGAATCCACTTCGTTGGCAACGGAACTCCCCTTCCAGGAGGGACATTCGACATGCGCTACCTGATCCTGCTTGCCCTGCTCGCCCTCACCTGCGCCGTCGGCTGCAGCACGAGTGAAGAAGAAGACACCACCACCCCCGTCACCCCCGAGGAGCAAGCGGCCGCCGATTCCGTCGCCGGCGCCTGGTTCGAAGCGTTGGCTGACAGCATGAACTCCGCTCTCAGCGAAGATTTCGACCTGGACGATCTGGAGGACATGAACGTCGACGAGGTCCGGACCGGCCTGGAAGAGGCCGTCGACCTGGACCCCGACAACGGACTCGCCCACCTCGGCCTGTGTCTCGTCTATCTCATCGAGATCAACTACAACCAGGATCTATGGGAGATGGCCGACAGCCTGCAGTCGTGGTTCGATCGGCTGGACATCGACAAGGGGTACAGCACCGGCCTGACTGTCAATCCGTTGCGGGACCGGCTGCTGGGCAACCAGTTCCGGATCCTGGCCGAATCGCCGCTCTACTACACGAATTTCGTGAAGAGCGTGCCGCCGAACCTCACCGTGCGGAACCTGCAGAACATCATCCAGAACTCGGTGATTCCCCAGGTGACGCTGGCCATCAACCATGTCGAGCTGGCCGAAGCGGCCGGGGTGGAATTCTCCTTCCAGTCGGAGGGCGAGGTCATCGAGATAGACATGGGCGAGGTGTTCTTCTTCGACGCCTCGTTGCGGGCGCTCCGCGCCGGGCTGCGGATCATGACCGGCTACAACGTCGACATCTTCGGGCCCGACGGTACCTACGACTGGATCGAGGATCTGCTGGACCTCGAAGACGATTACGACACCGCCGAGATCATCCCGGGCACGGCGGGCGGTGACACCCTGGTGATCACCCGCTATAACCTGGCG
>JBDRBC010000113.1:0-25129 GCA_043823125.1 bacterium
GACACGGCCAGCGACAGTTCAACATCGTATTCATGGGTATGGGAGAACCGCTCGACAATTGGCCGGCAGTGAACAGTGCCCTCAATTCACTCATCGCCAAGAATGGCTTCGCCATCTCCGCCAGACGGATAACATTATCGACCTCTGGTCACCGGTCCGGTTTGGATAGTGTGTTGGCAACCCCCAATCTCAAGGTGGGGCTTACTCTATCCGTATGCGGGATTTCAGAGGAGAGGCGCCGCCAACTCATGCCGGTGGCCAGTAGGTATTCCCTGGCAGAGTTGCTGGAACAAGCGGCCGAATACACACGCCGGATAAAACGTCGGATCACCTTGGCTTATATTCTCATCGCGGACGTATCCGATCAGCTCGAGGAAGCTCACGCCCTTGCGGCACTGGTACGGGAACGCCCTTTCAAGGTCAACCTGATCCCGCTCAACAAGCTAGTTGACCAAACCTGGCATGCGCCGGCTCCCGAGCACGTGCTCGCCTTCCAGAACAGTCTGCGTCAAGCGGGAGTGGAAGCGTATATCAGACAGAGCGGCGGGCAGGACATTGCTGCCGCCTGTGGACAGTTACGGAATCGGAAACGGAAAAAACCAGGTAAGCGGTCAGGAGACGTCAGCTAAGCTGGTCTGCTCCATGGCCGTAACCAGGACTGCTTGGGCCTTGGCCCAGGTGTTGGTCAATGCACAGGAACCGGCGTTCTGGCACGGATCCACCTTGCGCAGACAGTGATTCAGGGCGATTCCCCCCTCGCACACTTCCACGATATCCCGTAACGAGATGTCACTCGCGGAACGGCCAAGAGAGAATCCACCTTTTACGCCCCGATGGGATTTCACAATGTTGTGCTGGGAGAGCATCTGGAAGATCTTCGCCAGAAAAGCCTCGGAGACCCCACAGGCCTTGGCGATGGACTTGAGTTGGACAGGATTCTCAGCATCGCGACTCGCCAGCTCCTGGAGACCTCGGATGGCGTATTCTGTTTGACGGGTAATCTGGAGCATGCTTGGGCCTCTCCTCGTGAACGCGCTGGTTTGACCTCGGCTCCGGCAAACCATGTGAAATCCCGACGAAATTGTCAAACCGAGGCCTGAGAAACTAGCGAAATTACAAACCGTACAGTGGACGTGATGGCGGTAACAGATCCCTGCTGGAACCGGGGCATTCGGCGCTAACTCTACATGGCGCGCCGGTACTGACCACCCACGCCGTACAAGGTAGTGGTAATCTGTCCCAGTGAACAACAGCGGACACTGTTCAACAGCTCGGCGAATATATTCCCGTCGGAGAGGGCAAACTCTCGCAACCGTTCTAGGGCAGCAGCGGATTCGTCTGCATGCCGCTTTTGAAAGTCAGCCAGCTCCGCGAGCCGTTGATTCTTCTCCTGTGAATCACACCGCGCCAGGGTGAGAGAATCCACCGTCTCCTTGGCATCATGCGCCTTGATATACGTGTTGACACCGATGATCGGTAACTCGCCCGAGTGCTTCCGGTGCTCGTAAAGCAAGCTCTCTTCCTGGATCTTGCCGCGCTGGTACTGGGTTTCCATGGCGCCCAGGACCCCACCCCGGCGACTGATATTCTCGAACTCGTTTAGCACCGCCTCTTCCACCAGATCGGTGAGTTCATCGATGATCGCCGCCCCCTGCAAGGGATTCTCACACTTGGTCCACCCCAGCTCGCGGTTGATGATCATCTGAATAGCCATGGCGCGTCGCACAGATTCCTCGCTCGGTGTGGTTATCGCCTCGTCGTAGGAGTTGGTATGCAATGAATTACAGTTATCGTAGATGGCCATCAGCGCTTGCAGTGTGGTCCGGATGTCGTTGAAGTCTATCTCCTGGGCGTGCAAAGACCGACCAGAGGTCTGGATGTGGTACTTCAGCTTCTGGCTGCGTTCGTTGGCGTGATAGTAATCACGCATGGCGATTGACCAGATTCGTCTGGCGACCCGACCGATGACGGTGTACTCGGCGTCGAGTCCGTTACTGAAGAAGAAGGAGAGATTGGGAGCGAACTTGTCGATGGCCATCCCGCGCGCCAGGTAGTACTCCACATAGGTCAACCCGTTGGCCAGGGTGAACGCGAGTTGGCTGATGGGATTGGCCCCTGCTTCGGCGATGTGGTAACCACTGATGGAGACCGAGTAGTAGTTGCGGACGTTGTTCTGGACGAAATATTCCTGCATATCACCCATGAGCCGCAAGGCGAATTCCGTCGAAAAGATACAGGTGTTCTGGGCCTGGTCTTCCTTGAGAATGTCCGCTTGCACGGTACCTCGTACCGTGGCGATGGTCCGTGCCGCCACCTCGTCCCGCTCCGTGGGATCGAGTTCTCGTCCCAGTTCCTCCTCTTGCTGGGCTACCTGCTGATCGATGGCCGTATTGAAGAACATGGCCAGGATGATGGGCGCCGGTCCGTTGATGGTCATGGAGACACTCGTGTTCGGGTGACAGAGATCAAATCCCGAATACAGGGTTTTCATATCGTCGAGGGTGCAGATGGAGACCCCACCCTCACCCACCTTCCCGTAGATATCGGGACGTTCCGCCGGATCGTGGCCGTAGAGGGTCAAGCTGTCGAAGGCCGTGCTCAACCGCTTGGCGTCGTCGTCCCGGCTGAGGTAATGGAAACGCCGGTTGGTACGACTGGGTGCACCCTCGCCAGCAAACTGGCGTTTCGGCTCTTCATCGGTCCGTTTGAACGGGAAGGCTCCGGAAGTGAAAGGAAAGGCGCCCGGGACATTTTCCCGACGTAAAAAAAGCAGGCGGTCACCCGGGTCCGTCAGACGTGGCAAAATGATCTTGGGAATCCGACTGCCGGCCAGCGTGGTGTTGTACGCCTTGAAGCTGAGCTCACGATCACGGATCTGGACCTTCACCTCGTCCTGACTGTAACGCTCCACCAGCTCGTCCCAGCCTGTCACTTCGGTCAGTACCGAGTCCCCCAGATTCTCGCGGATTGAGTCCAGCTGTTCGCCAAGGGCGGGAAGACCCGACTGGTCACTATCCGGCAATTCGTCGGCTACCTGCTGCCAGGCGTGGTACCGACGCAGAGACTCGGCATCCGCTTGCGCCTGCTTGTGATACTGACGAACGATGCCGGCAATATCACCCAGGTACTGGGTGCGCTGTTGCGGGATGATGCTGGCGAAATCCGTGGTAACCCGGTCTGTCGGTTCCTCAACGATTCCTGCATCATCACTCCGGAGCGCCGAGATCCGCCGGTCGAGATGGATAAAGAGAGCCAACAAACCGGAGTCGTTGAAGCGACTGGCGATGGTGCCAAATACCGGCAGTCCCTCGTCAGACAACTCGAACTGATTGTGGCTACGCCGGTACTGCTTGCGTACATCACGCAGGGCATCCTCGGAGCCGATACGGTCGAACTTGTTCACCACGATGACATCGGCAAAATCGATCATGTCGATCTTCTCGAGCTGGATGGGTGAGCCGAACTCGCTGGTCATCACGTAAAGCGAGAGGTCCGTGAGTTCCGTGATGGCAGAGTCGCCCTGGCCGATACCGCTGGTCTCCACCAGCACGAGATCGAAACCGCGTTGCCGGGCCAGCGCCACACTCCCGGCCAGATGGGGTGACAGTTCCCCACTTGATCCCCGGGTGGCGAAACTGCGTACGAAACAGTTCGGATGATCGATGGCGTTCATGCGGATCCGATCACCCAACAACGCGCCACCGGTTTTCCGCTTGCTCGGGTCCACGGCGAAGACGGCGACCGTCTGCTTCGGATGGGCGACCAGATACCGCCTGATCAGCTCATCGGTCAGGGAACTCTTGCCGGCGCCGCCGGTACCGGTGATACCGATGACGGGACAGACAGAACCACTTTTCTCGGTGGGAGTTGGCGCCCATCCCCCCAGTGCGAGACCCCGTTCCAGCCGACCGAGAGCCCGTGCGAAATCCACGTCCTCGGCGACCGCGCAATCTGGCGCCGATGTCGGCTGGGCGGTGGGACCGGCATCCCGAGCTCGGGCCGTCCGTTCGTTCATGTCGGCAATGATACCGGTCAATCCCAGCTCCCGACCATCGTCAGGCGAGTAGATGCGAGTGATCCCGTACGCCTGCAACTCCTCGATCTCCTGGGGGATGATCACACCGCCGCCGCCGAAGATGGCCACATGATCCAGCCCCCGCTTGACCAGTTCGTCACGGAGAAACTTGAAGTACTCGACGTGACCGCCTTGATAACTGCTGACGGCCACAGCGTCGGCGCCTTCCTGCAGGACGGCGTTGACCACCTCGGGGACCGAACGGTTATGGCCGAGATGGATGACCTCCGTTCCGGCCAGTACCAGCAAGCGGCGGAATATATTGATGGAGGCGTCGTGACCATCGAACAGGGCAGTAGCGGTGACGTAACGCAGGCGATCGTTAAACGAAGTGGACGTCTTGACCAATGTTTCCTCCCCTGGTGCTCAACAGGATTGCTGGTGGTTGCGACTGTGTCCGGGTTCGGTCGGACACGGAGTCTCGCCCTGAACGATCATTCGCGATCAAGGAGCTGAACTCATCAATCCGAATATGGCGACTGGCCGGTCCAGGTCACCGTGACTTGTCCGGGCGCGGCCCGCCGAGCTTCTTGCGTGCTTTCTTCAGCTGCTCGCTGGCCTCCGCCTTGTATTCCGGATCGTTGGGATCGGACTCGGGCAAGCTGAGCGCTGTCTCGAAAGCGGTCGTGGCCTGCTCGTAATCCTTCATCTCCATGAAGGTGATTCCCAGTTCCAGATGGTGATTGATGTGATCCGGCGCCAGGACGATAGCACGCTGGAAGTACTCCACCGCGTTCTCGTTGCTCGCCCCTTTCGGCACTCCACCGTACACCACTCGGGCGGCCAACTTCTTCAATGCGCTCAGATTCGCCACCCCCCGGTTCCAGCGCCCGAGGATGTGATACGATTTGTCGTTCTCGGGATCGAGTTCGACGGCGCGGAGCGCCTCGTCGCGAACCTCGCGGGAAAGCTCGATTTTTTTCTTCCCGCCGTGAAAGAGGGCCAGCTTGCCCACTGAGGCTGCCAGATAGTGATGCCCCCAGGTATCGTCCTCTTGCAGTTCGACTGCCCGACGCGCCTGGGTTTCAGCTGCTTCGAAGTACGCCAGCCGTTCATCCTTCTCCTCGGTCTTGTTCCCCAGATCGAGGAGTACCCGGGCCAGCCTCCAGGTCGCCGGATACGATGCAGGGTCCTGCGCCAAAGCCGCCTCCGCCGCCGTGCGAGACGCCGTGAGATCACCGGCATCATAAGCAGCTTGGCACTGGGCTACCAGGTCTTCCGCCAGGGCCGGGCTGACGACCAAACCGGTCAGGAAGACGGCGACAGCTACCATCAGCAGCCAGCAGGTCGAGACAGTGTTCCCGGTACGAGAGCTGGTCAGCTTGTGTATTCGGGTTCCCATTCGTGGTACCTCCAAGCCAAGGACATGGGTCCGGATCGGTCAACGCCTCCTACCCGGACAACCGAAGCGAATGCAATTGACAGCATATTCAACTGCGTGATAACCATTGTGGGCAGTCCTGCTTCGTTTAGCAACCGTTGATTGAATCGGCTAACCCGCTGCTCAGCGGCTCAGTTCTGGCAGGGGTATCATTGTCGAATACAGTGTCGTTCGAGCTCGCTCCACCCGCCCACCGTCATATCACAGGAGTGGATCATGTCAATCGAGACCCTGCCCGATTTGTTCCTCGCCGCCGTTCACGAACACCCGCGTTCCGACTGCTTCTCGTTTCGGGGCCAGGACAGACAGTATCAGGATATCTCCAGCGAAGAGGCGCACCGGCAGGTCCGCGCTCTCCGTTACGGGCTCAAGTCCCTCGGTGTCAAGCGGGGCGACAAGGTCGCGCTACTATCGGAGAATCGTTATGAGTGGGCTTTGACCGATCTCGGGATCCTGTTCTGTGGCGCGGTGAGCGTGCCCATCTACCCCACTCTCTTGCCGGACACGATCGAGTACATTCTCAAGGACTGTGAACCGACAGTGGTATTCGTCTCGACGGCCGAGCAAGCGGAAAAGGTCCACGGTCTCCGCCCCCGGCTCCCGTTCCTGCAGGATGTGATCACCTTTGAGAACGTGGAGCTGCCCAACGTCATGCCGCTGCACAAGCTGATCCAGATCGGGCAGAACATCGTCAACGACAATCCAATCGAACCGAGCCGTGACGTGGTGGCGGTGGACAAGGACGACCTGGCGAGCATCATCTACACCTCGGGCACGACGGGTAATCCCAAGGGGGTCATGCTCTCCCACTGGAACTTCGTCTCCAACGTGCTGTCGACCCTCGAGGTAATCGACCTCTCTCCAAGCGATCGTTGCCTCTCCTTTCTCCCTCTCTCCCACGTCCTGGAACGGATGGCCGGCTACTACGGCATGCTGTACCGCGGGGTCGGCATCGCTTACGCCGAGCGCATGGATACAGTTCCCGTTGACCTGCTGGACGTCAAACCGACGGTGGTGATCAGCGTCCCGCGTCTGTATGAGAAGATCTACGCGCGAGTTCTGAGCATGGCCTTGGCCGGCAGCGGCCTGAAGCGCAACATCTTCTTCTGGGCGCGTGACGTCGGCAAGAAGTACGGACGGAAAAAAAGAGCGGGCGAGTCCATTCCAGCCTGGTTGAATGTCCAGTACCGTCTGGCCGACCGTCTGGTGTTCAAGAAACTTCGCGCCCGGACCGGAGGACGGCTGCGCTTCTTCGTCTCCGGCGGCGCCCCGCTCTCGGCCACCATCAACGAGTTCTTCTATGCCGCCGGGCTGTATGTCCTGGAGGGGTACGGCCTGACGGAGACCTCGCCGGTCCTGTCGTGCAATACCTTCGAGAACTTCAAGATCGGGAGCATCGGCAAACCAATACCCAGGACTGAGATACGTATTGCGGATGACGGCGAGATCATGGCCCGCGGTCCCCAGATCATGCTGGGCTACTACAACAACGAATCCGCCACCAGGGAAGTGCTGTCCGAGGACGGATGGCTGGCCACCGGCGACATCGGTCACTTCGACGAAGAGGGCTTTCTTTTCATCACCGATCGCAAGAAGGACATCATCGTGACCGCCGGCGGCAAGAACATCGCGCCGCAACCCATCGAGAACACCATCAAGATCAATAAATTCGTCAGTCAAACCGTGGTCATCGGCGACAAACGGCCGTACCTGAGCTGCCTCATCGTCCCCAATTTCGAGACCCTGGAGGATTACGCCGAGCGCAAGGGGATCGCCTTCACGCACAGTAGCGGCCTCATCAAGCACCCCGAGATCATCGCCATGTTCGATCGGCAACTGGAACGGATCAACGCCTCCCTACCGGGATTCAGCCAGGTCAAGAAGTGCGCCTTGCTGGATCAGGAGTTCACTCTCGAGGCAGGCGAACTGACACCCACGCTCAAGGTGAAACGGTGGGTCATCGCCAAGAAGTATCGAAAAATTCTCGACGGCCTCTATCCCGAGTCAGTGCAATGATTCCGCTGGAAACCGACCGCATCCCAGACTCGGACAACCGCTGGTTGCGCCCGGTGACCTGCACCGTGGTCGGTATGCTCGGCAACTGCCTGTTGTGTGCAAGCAAGATCGTCGTCGGTCTGCTGGCCAACTCCACCTCCCTGGTGGCGGACGGCTTCCACAGCCTATCGGACCTGATCAGCGACATCGGCATCGTCATCGTGCTGAAGGCGAGCAGTCGTCCGCCGGACCGGAACCATCCCTACGGCCACCACAACTTCGAGACCCTCGGAGCGCTCGGCGCCTCGCTGCTGCTTGTCGCCACGGGAGTATTGATCGGCAGGAACGCCATCCTGAACCTGCTGGCCGATGAGCACCAGCACCCGCAACTGCTAGCCTTCGCCCTCGCCGTGATCGCCATCCTCGTCAAGGAGATCATGGCGCGTTACACCTACCGGGCTGCCGTCGCGCACAACTCGCCGGCGCTCCGCGCCAATGCCGCCAATCATCGTAGCGATGCGTTCTCCTCCATTGCCGCAGCCATCGGTATCCTGGCCGCCATACTCGGCCTGCCTTTCATGGACAGCGTGTCGGCCCTGTTCATCTCGCTGTTGATCCTGAAGATGGGCTTCGATCTACTGCGGGAGAATGTCCTGGCTCTGCTGGACACCATGCCGGAACCTGAGCTCCTGGAACAGATAACAGCCTCCGCACTCAAAGTCCCGGGTGCGCACAAGCTGTCGGAGCTCCGGGTACGCCAGCGCGGTTCCTATTACTTTGTCGATGTGAGTGTGATGGTCGATCCTCAGCAGACGGTGGCGGCCGGTCACTGCATCGCCCACGAGGTGGAACAAGTGCTCACGGCCAAAATCCCGACCCTGGTCAAGATCTTCGTTCACGTGGAACCTGACCAGGATCAGTGAACGCGCTCGGTTCGATCCGCCAGTAACACAATGTAATGCAACCGTTTACCGCCCCGGAGCAGTTCCAGGTTCACCTGATCGCCAGGTTGATGGCTGCGGAGCAATATGGTGAATCCCGCCAGATCCGGCACCGGTTGCCCAGCGAATGAAACCAGGATGTCCCCCTTGGCCAGTCCCGCCCGGGCCGCCGGACTTCCCTCGATGACCCCAGCAAGCTGAACACCTTCAACCGTGGTGGTGAAGTCAGGAATGGTCCCCAGCCATGCCTTGCGAGTTGAAGCTGTTTCGGTATTCGTCGGTACGGTAGCCTGGGCCACGAAATGATACGTGTAGGGAGCGACCGTGGCGGCCAGGTCCGCCAGGAGCCGGTAGCTGTACGCCGTCACCCGCTGCAAGTCGCCGGCGCTGCAGGTGAGCCAGTCGTCCTCTGGCCGATTATATTCCACATACGGACCGGTAAAAAGAAACAGTACGGGAACTTCGATGGTGTTGAAAGCAACGTGGTCACTTCCCGCCCAGCCCCCGGGACTCAACGCCAGGTCTAGGGAATCGGCATTGGCGTCATGTACCAGCGAACCGAATTCCGCCGCCGTACCGACCCCACCCACATACAGCCGATCGTCGGTCAACCGCCCCACACAATCGAAGTTGATCATGGCGTCGAGGGAATCCCGCGGAATCGGGAGATTATTGACAAAATGAACCGACCCCTGCAAGCCGATCTCTTCGGCACCGAAGGCCACGAAGAGACAGCTCCGTGCCGAGCTGTCACCCGAAACAGCGTCGTGAGACCGCTCCAGGTCTTCAGGTAATTCCGCCCCCGCGGCCCAGCTCGCCCGCAGCCTGGCCAGTTCCTGCAAGACCGCCACTCCGGACGCGTTGTCATTGGCCCCCGGGTAGTACTCGCCGGCGGCAGGTACCTGCTCCGGATCCTGGCCGGTGACCCGCCCCAGGTGATCGTAGTGAGCACCGATCACGATATAGCGACCGGCCAGATCGCCGCGTCCAGGCACCAGACCGATGACGTTGCGGCCGGCTTGGCCCTCCCAGTCGTCGCCGCTTAACGGAAAATCCTGGAACCAGCCGGATGCCGTCCCGGGGATGATTCCACCAGCCGACAGCCAGCTGACGATGGTATCGGCCGCCGCCAGCAACTCCGGTGTTCCGTTCCCGCGTCCGGCCAGGGCCGGTTGAGTGAGGACCCGCACCCGTTCCAGAAGCCGACTGCTATCCGGTACGGCCGAAGCGGGACAGCTCTTGCCAGCAGTGGACACCATACCGGCGTCACAGCAGGCGGAGCCAGCCGCAAGTATGCCAATAATCAGCAACCAGTTACGCGGTCTTGTCCGCATGTATCCTCCTGCCGGATCCACTACTGGCCACGTTACCTGATACCTCAGTATCCAGCCGCCTGGCCCATCCCCCGCGGATCGCCAGCACCGTGAAGGATGCCGGTGACCGGATCCACGACAATGACCTGGGCGTTGCCCATGGCCTCCTTGATCACCAGGGTATGCCCTCGAGCTTCCAACCCGTAGGCACACGCTCGGCTCATACCGAACGGCTCGTAGTACAGGACCGGCGGCTGCCATTGATGATGAATCCGAGGCGCCGCCACCGCCGCGGCCACATCCAGATCGTGGTCCACCACGTTCAGGATCGTCTGCAGCACCGTGGTGATGATCCGCGAACCCCCGGGACTCCCGGTCACCATGAAGATCTCACCATCTCGCAGCACGATGGTCGGTGTCATGCTGGACAACGGGCGTTTACCGGCCGCGATGGCGTTGGCTTCCGCCCCCACGAGCCCGAAAGCGTTGGGGACTCCGGGCGCGGCCACGAAATCATCCATCTCGTCATTAAGCAAGACACCGGTTCCCGTCGCCACCCAGCCGGAGCCGAAATTCAGATTGATGGTCAAGGTGGCCGCCACCCCGTTGCCCTCCCCATCGACCACGCTGAGATGCGTGGTCTCACTGCTCTCCACCGGCTGGATCCGGACACCCCCCACCGACTGCCACGGCAAGACCGTATCCGGGTCCACGCAACCTCGCAAGCTGTCCGCATAAGCGCGTGAGGTCAGGCGGGCCACCGGTACCGGGAAATAATCCGGATCCCCCAGCCAGAGGCTGCGATCGGCATAGGCGAACTTCATGGCCTCGGCTAGCAGGTGGCAGTAAGCAGCGTCGTCGTACACTCGTAAACACGGTGGTGTCGTGTGGTCAGCCTCGTCTTCAGACGGCGTCTGTCCGTATTCCAGACGAAAGGGATCAGCCAGGGCATCCCTGGCCAGAATATTGAGCATCTGCATCAGAAACACGCCGCCGGAACTCGGTGGCGGCATGGAGTGGATGGTCAACCCGTGATAGGTTCCCGTGACGGGCTCCCGCCAGCGCGGATGGTAATCCGCCAGATCGGACAGGGTCAGCAACCCACCGCCCGCTTGCAGTGTCGCTACCATGGCCTCCGCTACCGGTCCGGTATAAAAAGCGTCCGGACCGTGGTGGGCGATGGCCTCCAGCGTGGCCACCAGATCGGTCTGTACCAGGATCTGCCCCAGGACCGGAAGTTGACCGTTCGGCAAGAAAATGGCTCGGGCAGCGTCGTTGAACCGGTCACGGTGATACTCGATCCGCTCCAGTAACATGGCGGACACCGGAAACCCGTCCCGGGCCAGTGACGCGGCCGGTCGGACCAGCCTGTCCCACGGGAGCCGCCCTTCCTCCTGGTGCAGCACCCACAAGCCGTGCACCAGGCCCGGTACCGCCACGGCCAGAGGGCCGCTCTGGCTGAGACCGAGGTCGGCCTCGCCGTTCACCAGGTACATATCACGCGAGGCTGCTGCCGGAGCCTTTTCGCGACAGTCGAGGGCGCGAACACTCCCCGTGACGGCCCGGAAAGTCACCAGGAAACCGCCTCCGCCCAGACCTGATCCGTACGGTTCCACCACGGCAAGAGCCAAGGCCGCCCCCACGGCAGCGTCCACCGCGTTGCCACCATCCCGGAGTAGCTGTACACCAACCTCGGAGGCCAGGGGATGCGCTGTCACGACCATGACCTGCTCGCCGACCACAGGTGGTGAACCGAAGTCAGCCGCCAGCAGGCCGTCGGTTACACCGACGTGAGTCAGCAGCAGGAGCAGCAGGCTGACGCAACCCAGACGACGTACCGGTCCGGAGCAGCGAGGTGTCAGCAGGAGTGACCAGTCAGGTCCGTACATGTCCGGGTCCCTTCTCCGGCAAAACGGCCGCAAAGTTTAGCGTGCCGGCACAGTGCCGCGCCAGCAGATCTCCGAGCAGTGAAAGATGACGCTGCATCTGCCTATGGTTATAAGTTTCGGTGGCCAGAATCACCGCCAGCAGACGGTGCGTACCGTCACTGATACAGGTGCGGGCGGAATCGGAGGTGGGCGAGCCGAAGGGGCCACTGGCATCGAACATCCCCAACCGTCCCGTCAAATGAACCGGCCCCTTGCGGATGCCAGCATACTCCTCGCCGGCCTCTCCCAGACGCACGGAAACATCACCTGTCACCCGGTCCAGGTCGTACAGTCCGATGGGCAACAGGAAACTGAGCGAGGCCAGATTACAGGCATCCACGGCGTGGTTGATGACGTGCAGCGATTTCCCCTGAAGAACCCGCCGCAAGAGCGCCTCGGAAGAAGGTCGGGTTCGGGTGGGATCCACGCCGGTAGACCGATACAGTCGCCTCGCTTCCTGTAATCCGGCGATATCCGCCGGCTGGCGCCCCGAATACAGTTCGCGTAATCGGTCGCAATGGGTCTCGGTCTCCGTTTTGAGTTCTGATCGTGAAGTGATCCGGATGGTGTCGGCCACCAGCAGGCCGACGGTCAAACGAGAGACCAGGTCGTCAGCCACGGTGAAGGAACGTCCGTCGGGAAGCTGCAATGAACGGAGCATTCGCCCTCCCGGTCCCCGCGGTCAATCGCTGGCGTGGCGGCCACCCTGTCCATAGAGACGGTCATAGTAGTCCCGGTAAGCGCCACAACGGATTGTTTCCCACCAGGAACGATTGTCGAGATACCACCTGACCGTGCTGGCCAACCCTTCGTCGAAAGTGACCGCCGGGGTCCAGCCCAGTTCGCGCGCGATCTTACCGGCGTCGATGGCGTAACGCCGATCGTGGCCAGGGCGGTCAGGAACGAAGGTGATCAATTCCTCGCTCAGCTGGAGTTCCCGCAGCAGCAATTTCACCAGGGTGAGGTTCTGCAGCTCGTTGTGACCGCCGACGTTGTAAACTTCCCCCGGACGCCCCCGTTCCAGCACACATTTGATGGCGGCGCAGTGGTCCTCGACATAGAGCCAGTCACGCACGTTCAGTCCATCGCCGTAGATGGGCAGTGATTTCCCCTCCAGCGCGTTGGCGATCATCAACGGGATGAGTTTTTCGGGAAACTGATACGGACCGTAGTTGTTGCTGCAACGGGTGATGATGACCGGCATCTGAAAGGTGTGATGATACGCCCGGCAGACCAGGTCCGCCGCCGCCTTGGAGGCGGCATACGGCGAGTTGGGCGCCAGGGGTGTTTCCTCGGTGAAAGCGCCGGTGTCGCCGAGGGATCCGTACACCTCGTCCGTGCTGATCTGCAGGAAGCGGTCCACGCCTGCCTGGCGGGCTGCCTCCAGCAGAACCTGGGTGCCGAGAACATTGGTGTCGAGGAATTCCCGCGGGGCATCCACGGAACGATCGACATGGCTTTCCGCGGCGAAATGCACCACCGCCGTCACTTGTTCCTCGGCCAGCAGTCCCGCCACCAGCCCCTGGTCGCAGACATCGCCGCGTACGAAACGGTAGCACGGATGGTCCTCCAGCCCGGCCAGATTCTCGAGGTTGCCCGCATAGGTGAGCTTGTCCAGATTAATGACCCGCTCGTCGCTGTTTTTCAAGAGATGGCGTATGAAGTTGGCGCCGATGAAACCGGCTCCGCCGGTCACGAGAACAGTCATCCGTTTCCCACCTTCGGTTGGTACCCAACGGTCCCTATCGCAATCGCGGTGGACCGTGACGTGGCAGGACACCTGCGCAGCGTCAACCGAACGTCAGGCCTTGTTCGCCCCACCTGACGCCACGAGGTTCGAGGCGCGGAGCAAACTCTCGAAGGTTCCGGCATCGGTCCACCAGCCGTCGAGCAGGCTCCACTCCAGTAGATCGCGTTCGAGATACATGTTGTTGACGTCGGATATCTCCAGTTCTCCCCGATCGGATGGCTTCAACTGACGGATCATATCAAACACCAGATGGTCGTAGAAATAGATACCGGTCACAGCGTAATTGGACTGTGGCTGCTGCGGCTTCTCCTCGATCCGGACCACCCGCTTCCCATCCATGACCGGCACCCCGAAGCGCTCGGGATCGTCCACTTCCTTCAGCAGGATCCGGGCGCCGGACGGTTGCTCCCGATACGCATCAGCCGCGTCCTTGATGGACTTCTCGATGATATTGTCCCCCAGAACGACACAGATTCGGCCGCCGTCGGCGAAATCCTCGGCCAGGCGCAGGGCATCGGCAATCCCACCCTCGCCATCCTGATACGTGTAATGGAGTTCCTTGAGCCCGAACTCCTTGCCATTGCCGAGCAGCTGCAAGAAATGGCCGGCGTAATTGCCACCGGTGACGAGGAGAATGTCATCGATACCGGCGTTGATGAGCGTGCGGATGGGATAGTAGATCATCGGTCGATCCAGGACGGGCAACAGATGCTTGTTGGTGATGCGCGTACACGGCAACAGGCGGCTTCCCAGTCCTCCGGCCAGTATGACACCCTTCATGACGATTCCTTTTCTCCGCCCGGCGACGTCGCCTGTACTGCGGCGACGAAGGCGGCGACTCGTTCTGGATTGATGGCCGACAGCGGACCGCCAGCCGGATCTTTCAGGGACGTGCCGACAATGAAGCCGTCGGCCCAGGGCGCAAAATCGGCCACGTTGGCCGCGGTCATGCCACTGCCCACCAGGAGCGGACAGTCGGGCAAGGTTTCCCGAACCTCGCGCAATTCCTCCGGGCGCGCCGTGGCGCCGGTGGCGGTCCCGCTGCAGATGAGTCCGTCCGCCAGGGCCCGCTCGCGCAGATCGGCGGCCTCCGCCCCCAGAGCCCGCTCGGCCAGCGGCCGGGCGTGTTTGACCCTGAGGTCGGCCAGAATACCCACGTCACAGCCCAGCTCGTTTCGCCGCCGCAAGGTGCTTTCAGCTTGGCCGTGCAGCAACCGCTGGTCGGTGACCACCGACCCCGCGTGCACGTTCACCCGGATGAAATCGGCGCCGGTGACCGCGGCGATACTCAGAGCCGCAACGGCGTCATTACGCAAGACGTTGATGCCGAGCGGCAGCTGGGGGAAACGATCCCTGATCCTGCCCACGAGCAGGGTCATGGCCGCAATCGTGACCGGGGGAACCGTGTCCGGGAAAAATGGCACATCGTGGAAATTCTCCACCATGATGGCGCCGACTCCCCCCGCGGCCAGCGCCGTGGCGTCAGCCAGCGCCGCCGCTTCCACGGCATGCAGATCCGACGCCCAACCCGGAGCGCCGGGCAGCGGACGCAGATGGACCATGCCGATCACCGGCGGGGAACAAACCGAGGTAAATGTCTGTCGATTCCACATGGCCCGGTATTATAGCCTGCAGAGGACAGAACCGAAACCATCCATTGTCGGCTGGGGCGGAAATCCTGGGATCAGTCCGGCAATCCGGACCACCATTCCTGTTGGCGCTCCGCCCGGAGATGGTTACATTCGAAGAGGTAGACAGACTGGCAATCCCGCCCGGCTCTCGCGCCGGCTCAGCGAAACAGGTACGGAGGTACCGATGCAGATCATCCAGGGCAAAACCGGTTGGATCGAGATCATATGTGGCCCCATGTTCAGTGGCAAAAGCGAGGAACTGATCCGACGCATCCGTCGCGCGGAAATCGCCCGGTTGCGGGTGCAGATCTTCAAGCACGCCATCGATGCCCGGTACGACGCCGGTTCCATCGTTTCGCACAACCAGCAAAGTCTGCCCAGCGTGCCGGTGAGCTGCAGCGACGACATATTGACCGCCATCGACGATCGTACCGAACTCGTCGCCATCGACGAGGGCCAGTTCTTCGATACCGGAATCCTGGATATCTGCACTTGGCTGGCGAATCTCGGCAAACGGGTCATCGTCGCCGGCCTCGATCTCGACTACCGCGCCCAGCCGTTCGGCCCCATGCCCCAGCTCATGGCGGCGGCGGAGTACGTGACGAAACAGCTCGCCATCTGCATGAACTGTGGCAATCCCGCCAACTTCACCCAGCGTCTCACCGCCAGCCGCGACCAGATCGTCGTGGGCGCTCAGGGCACCTACGAAGCCCGCTGTCGGCTGCACTTCGAGCCCCCGACCGAAGCCGAGGACCAGGTCGCCGGGGTGGCTGAAACCGCGCCAGATACCGGCGGGGATGACCTCACCCAGACGTGACGGCAGAGCTGCCTCAACGACGCAGCCAGAGTGGCGCCTTGACGGGAGTTCACTAGCGGACGTCTCGTCCGTCAGCTCACGAAAAAAACATGGGATCGATATTCACGTGGTCAGCCTGTTCACGCAGGTCGTGATACAGCGTCTCCGACACGTCCAGAATCGCCGCCGCTTCACTGTCGTCCCAGTCACTATCGGTCATCAGATCGGCGCCGCTGGTCACCGCGGCGATCTCCTCACCCAGCGCAATCATGGCCGCCATGCGGATTTCCGGGATTTTCTCGTCCAGCCGGTGGTGACCACGTACCGCTTCCTCGAGCTGCTGGCTCAGATTCCATTCGCGGATAAGCTGGGCGCCCAGTTCACCGTGGTCGAAGCCGAGAATGTCCCGCTCCACCAGATGGTACGGCCGCCGGGATGAGGAGGAGGACTCCAGCACCAACTGGAACAGCTCGGGCTCCGCCCGGGCCAGGACGAGCTGGCCGATGTTCTGCATCAGACCGCCGATGAACACCGCTTCCGATTCGGGATACTTGACCGCCTGGGCGACAAGTTGGGCGGACAGCGCCGAAAGCACCGACTGCCGCCAGATCTTCTTGAACAGCAGACCGGTCCCCGGGGCCAGGAATACCGACTTGGTGGCGGCGACCATGGTCCAGTTACGGATGGAAACGAAGCCGAGTCGCACGATGGCTTCGCTAACGGTCTTGATATCACGAACGGCACCGTAAAACGGTGAATTGGCAACCCGCAACACCTTGGCAGTGAGCGCCTGGTCGGTGGCGATAGCTTTTTCCAGGCGGGTGGCAGTGGTCCGGGGATCCTCGATGACCGCCAGGATATGGCAGGCAGCGCGGGGCAGTGCCGGCAGTTCACCGCTGTGCCGAAGCAGCTGCTCGGGAGTCAGCTCGCCCCCACTCTTCAGGGTGGCCGGCAGCTCCTCGGTTCTGGGATTCCAGGCGAGCGGCGACATTCCCGCCGAATCATTCGACAGTTCCCCCGCCGCTCCTGACCGAGGCACCCCTTGCATGGCCGCAAAAATCTGATCGGCTTGGGTGGCGGAGGACGTGCCGGCAACGGACTCGTCCAGGGACGACACATTGGCCTCCAGTGAGTTCGCTTCCAGTCGACGGGCCTGCTGTTCCTGTCGGCGGGTGAGTTCTTGCCGGACGATTGCGGCCACCCGTTTCCCCTCCCCTGGCTGCGACTTGCCCAATCGGTCGAGTTTGGTGAGCGCGTAACGCGCCAGGATTTCCAGCGCCCCAAGGGCACGCTCCGTCCCGTGATCGGCATCCAGATAGACAAAGGTGTTCCAGTTGCCCCGGACCACAAGCGGCAAGACAACGATCTGACGGTCCTTGCTCCCCCGCCCCAGCAGGAGTGTCAGTTCCAGCGGAAAATGCTTCACCGGTACCGGCCCGGCGTAGATACACCGTTCCTCGCTGATGGCAGTGAAAAATTCGTCCTCCGGGATGGGAATGGGTGCACGCCCGTCCCGCCGTTTGCTACACGCCTCCTCGGGCATGGTGGCCCCCACCACCTTGAGCACCTGGAGTCCGGTCCGCCACCGCTTCAGCAGCAGGAAACGGAGTCCCAGTTTGACCGCCTGACGCCCGAAGAAACGAGGAATGTCCTTCAAATCGGCGGCGGCATCCAGTTCCGCGATACCGGCCCTGAGCAGAGAAAGCAAATCGGAATCGGTAGCTATCGGGCTGGGTCCCGGAGGGGAGCCTGCCGTCGACAGACCCGCTTCATAACCAGGTGCGGCGCCAGCAGGCAACGCCGAGTCCGCTAGACCGGTCGCCAGGAATTCCTCACATTTGGGGCTGGATCCTAACTCCCCGGCACTGACCGTTTCAGGTCCTGGCCGGGTGAGATCGGTTACGCGTTGCTGCAAGGATTCGAGCATCTGCTGTATCTGTTGTAGTTCTTCCGCAGTGCCAGACACCTGGTTCCCCTTCGGATCGTGCATTTCAAACCCAACTGTTTGTCCCGCCTTGCTATTTCGGCAACTTGCTCCCCATTTTGAGTTCTTTTCCACTCCCAAAGGATCATCCCGCAAGCAGCGTGCCCGGATCTGGTCGAACTACTCGGATCCCGCCATAACCCCGAAACGCCTGTTAGCGGAGGTTCTCCTGGCTTACTACCGGAAAAAGCCTATTCTATCGGGAGCCAGAACAGCGATTCGAGCCCGTGATCGCTCACGGACTGAATGCATTTTGCAGTAAGCAGGAGTTTCCGATGCGCTCACGTTTGACGAAATCTTTCACCTTCGAAGCTGCCCATTGGCTCCCGGCGGTCCCGACCGGGCATAAATGTGGCAGGATGCATGGTCACACCTATCGCATCGAGTTGGCTCTGGAGGGGGAGGTTGACGAGGTCTTCGGCTGGGTGATCGACTTCGCCGACGTCAAAACCGCCTTCCGGCCCGTGCTGGAGCTACTGGACCACGCCTGCCTGAACGACATCGCCGGACTCGAGAATCCCACCGCTGAAAACCTGGCGTACTGGCTCTATCAGAAGCTCGTGTCGGATCTGCCGTTGCTGACCGAGGTCACGGTTTTCGAGACGACGTCCTCTTCGGCCTCTTACCGTTCGTGATCGGCAAGCCACTGGTTTGCGCGCTCATCATCGGGTCGGAGGGTAAGGAGGCGACGATAGGCTTCGCGAGCACGATCGAGATGTCCGGTCTGATCGTACAGTCCAGCGAGGTTACCGAGGGCTTGCCAGTACCCGGGCTGCAGTTCGAGCACCTTGAGAAAAGCCATTTCGGCCTCCCGCAAGCGCTGGCATTGGATGTAGGCGAGGCCGCTGCCGAAAATGGCCTGGACGTTGTCGTCCTGCTCCCGTCGTAACTGTTCGAATCGTCGTACGGCCGCCCCGGCGTCTCCGTTCTGCAACAAGATCCAGGCGAACCCGAGACGGGCGCCGAAATGATCGGGAGCGTTACGGAGCGCCACCTCGAAATGGGCCGCCGCCTCATCGGCCCGCCCCATCTGCAACAGATGATCGCCCAGCAATACCTGGGCTTCGACGTTCTCGGGACGCGTTTCCACCCACCGCCGGCAGTGGCGTAACGCCTCGGCGGCCCGCCCCATTTCCTTGAGTACCTCGTTGTACGCACTGTAGAGCGATTCCTCGATCCAGATATGATGTGGTTGGGGCCGCTCACGCGTGATGTCCACGGCCTGACGGTAAGCCTGACGTGCGTCGTCCAGCCGACCGGTGCGAACATAACCGTTGCCGATGGTATACCAGCTGAACGGGTCGGACTCTTTCTTGTTCTCGGCAAAGCTGAAACCGTCCGGCACCACCGCGAACAGGAACAGCAGACCGGCCAGGATGGGACCGTGCCACCGTTCCGGCCAGCGCCTTTGTTGTACGGCCGTGATCAGAAGATCCAGGCCCCCACCGGCGGCCACAGCCAGCAGCGCCAGAATCGGCAACCGGAACCGTGCGTTGATGAAGAAGATGTAAATGGATAGGGCATACAGGACCACGGAACCCAGCAAGAGGAATCGCCGGCCCGGCCGAAGATCCCGTCGACAGAATCCGAGGACGGCCAGCGGGAGAACCGTGGCCCAACCCAACCAGATCGGCCAGCGGAGCAGTGGGGACCTGTCCCGCCAGAAATAGATGTTCTTGTTGTTGGAACGCTCGCCTGCAGCCAGGAGCAGGCGGAGTTTGTGGGCATACAGCCGCCAGGCGTAGCTCGACTCATCAGTCCAGAAACGGAGTCCCTTCTGCCAGTAGTGGCGATCGACTTCGGACGGCCGCAAGGCGCGACCCGCCTCCTGGGCCGCCATGGCGTTGACGTCATCGAATCCGCCCTGCCAGGTGGGACGGGTGCCGGGGACATATGCGGTCCGGCCGTCGGAGAAACGGTTGTTCCCGATGTAGAAGTTGACACCGCCCTGGCTGGCGATCAGCACTGCATCACCGCCACGGAACACGTTGTGGGCGGTGACCGGGAGTATGGGCAACAACAGACCACCCGCCAGCATCAGCCAACCCCACGAGCGCAACGGCAACCGCCGATGCCGCACCAGGTACCAGACGATGACCGGTCCCAGCACCAGAATGTTGGGTCGAGCGATGGCCGAGAGTCCCCAGACCAATCCACAGAGGAACAGCGTCCGTAAACCGGGAGGCAGTTGCGGTTTCTTTTCCTCTCCACGCAATAGCAACCAGACCAGCAAGAGATTCAAGGTGGTGGTGAGGGTCACGATGAGCAGTTCGCCGGCGAAGTAGATACTGGTCCAGCTACAGGCGAAAATCAATCCGGCCAGCCAGCCGGCGCGTCGATTCCAGAATCGGGCGGCCATCAAGGCGATCAGACCCGCGCCGACCGCCGAGATCAGAACATGCACCAGCTGGATCGGCAGCCGGTTCTCCACGCCGAACACAGCCTGGAGTCCGGCCAGGAAGTAGATGTACAACGGCGCCCGGAAAAACGGGACCGCCCCGGGCCAACTGCCGTCGAGCACTCCCTGCGCCCACAGCTTGTGCATGGCACAGTCCATGATGGGTGTGGCGAACAGCGGATTCCGTTCCAGATCGGTCATCACGAGGACATGGCCTGCGCGCAGAACGAGAGCGATGACCAGTACCGTCCAGAACATCCGCCGCAGACTCATCCTGTCTCTCCAGAGTTGGTGCCCCTGAAACGGTCTGAACTCGTGCCGGATCCGCCCGTGGCTCCGGGCCTGAAACAGATCCGTTCGACGCTGCCGGCGGGAACCCAGCCCACCCACTCTCCACCCAGGCCGATACGCATCCAGTTCTCCCGTTGGCCTCGAATGGTCAGGGACAGTCCGTCGTGAATCCGGAATACCACCGGGAAGGTCGTGGCGGGGCCGCTCCGGACCTCCACCTCGTCGATCACGACGACCGCCTGGTCCCGTAATTCTTGCTGATACCAGAGCCAACCGACTACAGCCACCAGCAGGCAGAGAATCCCGGCACACGCCAGCACGAACCGGCGCAGGATATCAGAATAAACTCCCCGATACCATACCCAGCCGAGCAGACCACACAGCAGCCAGACGGCGATCAGCAGGAATACACTCCACTCGTCGATGGACAGGGCCGTGACCAAGCCGGCGAGATATCTCACTAGTGGCGGCAGATCACCCGGCGCCAGCTCCTGGTCGCGAGTGTGCGTCCGCACCCAGGCGAGATTGTTGCGGATATCCTCGTCACGTGGCGCCAGACGCTGGGCACGCAGGTAACAGAGGATGGCGCGTCCCAGCTCGCCATGACGGGCATAGACGTTGCCGAGGTTATAGTGCAGAACCGGATCGTTGACACCCGCAGCCAGGGCGGTTCGATACTGCTGCAGGGCCGTCTCCATATCCCCGCCGGTGTAGGCCTGGTTGCCTTCGGCCAGCAATCGCGCCGGGTCCGGCCCCCAGCCCGACACCAGTTCAGTGGCCCGCGCGGCTGACAAGAGGAGAAGCGGCGATACCAGCAGCAGACCCGCCAGCAGCCAGAACCAGAGCTGGGTGGACACACTCCCCCGTGGCCCGGCCTTCCCGGTGCCCTTGGCCAGTGCTCCCAGCAGTTTTTCCGCGGACAACGCCAGGGCCTTCGGCTCGACGCCGCCCTCGACACCACGGCGGACGCTTTCCCTACCGCCATACTGTTCCGCGTAACACGCCTCGACGATGGCGCCGAGTTGCTGCCCGATCTCCGCCTTGCCCAGCTCCGACGCGTATTGATGCACGTCCACCACCGAGAGGGCCGGAGCGGAACGGGCGGTCCGATCCGCCACATAGCCGAAAATGACACGCGTGACCAGGGCCAGGCCAGCGTCCCGGTCGGGTACCGAGGTTATGGTCGCCAGCTGGCGCCGAGCCTCGGTGAGCGCGATTCGGCTCCGCCGGGCGGCCGGGTCCAGACGTTCACGGGCCGTGCGGGCCAGGTACCAGCGAAACAGCAGCAACAAGCCACCCGGAAAAACCACCATCCCCCACCAGAACAGGGTGGCCGGTAACGGTTGCGCCCGCCAGCGTAACCGTTCGGGTGGCAGGTGCACGAAGGCCAGATCCCGGCTCAGTCGCTCGATCCCGGCGCGGGCGATTCGGTCGGCGTCGTCACCCGCCACCGGCAAATCGCTCGGCAACACCCTCAGATCGGCGATGGTCCGCTGCGCCGTCTCGTACCGGTGGGTGGAAGGATTGAAATAAGTGACCGTCACCGGTGGTAGCGTTACGGCCCCTTCCTCGGTGGGGACCAGGACCTTCTCGACGCTGTACCGGCTCAGCAATCGATCACCGCTCTTGTCGGCGTCGAACTTCTCCACCGAGTCGTGCAGGCGCACCGTTTCCGGCACGGTAATGGGCAATCTCTCCATGCTCTTGAGAAATCCGTCGGCGGTCAATGCCACGCTGAGCACCACCGGCTCCCCTCGCGGCACCTCGGTCCGGTTCACCTCGGTGATGAGGGACAGCTGATTGGACACCACCCCACTGAAATTATCCGGGCGTGGCGTGGGCAAAGGATCGACCTGCACCTGCAACCGATCGGTCAGGAGCCGGA
The DNA here is from genome assembly GCA_043823125.1 of bacterium. Lineage (GTDB taxonomy): Bacteria > Krumholzibacteriota > Krumholzibacteriia > LZORAL124-64-63 > LZORAL124-64-63 > JBDRBC01. Next base: position 22,369 of record JBDRBC010000113.1, read on the forward strand.
TCTGCCGATCCGATCGTTGATTAAACAGGGACAATGACCGTGAGCGCCGGAAGGTCACCTCGGCCGGTTCGACCACGAGTTGCCCGGGACGGGTGGGAAAGAGCGCGTAGCGGATTTCGGCCACGCGGTACTGGTGCCCGGAGATCACCTGGAGATAGTTGCGTTCCGGGGGTAAATCCTCACGCCAGAAACCTTCGGTGCGGGGGGCGTTGTAGGCGAGATTCCAGACCTGGATCCGGCGGTGAAACCGGAATACGAGCACGATCTGTTGCCCCACGTAAGCTTGCTGGCGATCGACCTCGGCGGTGATGAATACCTCGTCTCCGGGTTTGCCGCCAGTCTGGGAAGTGTTGTGAACAGCCGGTGGGTCTGTTTGGCGCGGGAGCGGCGTCGGCGACCGAGCCGCTTCCGGTCGGTTCATCCCGGCAGTGCTGTCGCTCGGTTCTCCGCCGCGAACCACTTCCACGGGAATGGCGTGGGAGCTGTATCGCTCGCCATCGACCAATACTTCCAGTGCGGGTATCTCGAAGGAATTGTCCCGATACACCTGCAAGTAGTACGTGGAGGAGAACGTGGCACTCAGGCGACCGTTGATATTGGCGGAATACTCGGTGGAGGGGCCGCTGAACACATCGACACCCTCGATGGCGGGAAAAATCAGATCCGGCCGCCCCTGGAACGCACCGGCGACAGTCACGGTGAGAGTGATCTGTTCCCCGGACGAGACCCGGCTGCGATCAACTTCCGCCTCGACCTTGACCGCCGCTGCCCCGGCGGGCCAGAGCAGCAGGCCAAGTAATCCCCAGAGACCGAGACCGGTTGCCACCAGATTTCCCCGGCGGGTCAGGAACTCCCCAGCATGTCGACCTGACCTTACCATTGTTTCCCGCTCTTGCTCTTGCCGCCGCGTAACCGCTTTTCCACCGAACGCTTCAACTCTTCCTCGTCGCGATCGAGCGCCCGCAGGATACTGAGGGCCCGCTCCCGGGACATCTCCTCTGCCGACATTTCCTCTTCCGACATTTCTTCGGGTTCGGCAGCTTCCTCCTCATCCGCCGCCTCCGGCTCCGGTTCAGGCTCACCCGATTCGTCCGACTCCTCCGGTTCCTGCTCCTCGGGCTGTCCCTGCTCCTGGTCTTCCGATTCACTCTCCTGTGGATCCTGTCCCTGCTGTCCCGACTGCTGGTCCTGTTGCTCTTGCTGTTCTTGCTGTTGCTCACCAGAGGAATCCTGGTCTTGTTCCCCTTTCTGCTGTCCCTCCTGCTGCTGGTCCGCGGATTCCTGCTGCTCCCCGTCTTCACTCTCTTCCGAATCCTGGGGTTGCTGCTGGGCTTGCTGGAGCTGTCGCTCGGCGATTTCCAGGTTATGCAGGGCATCGAGCTGATCGGAATCCAGCGCCAGAGAACGCCGCAACAGCTCCACAGCCTGCTGCAGGTCGCCACTGGCGAGCAGGCTGGTGCCGGCGTTGAAAAGACTTTCGGCCTGGAGTGCGGGATCGTCTGCCTGGGTGAGTGAGCGGCGGAACTCCATGGTGGCCTCGTCGTACCGTTCGAGCCTGAACAGGGTCTCGCCCACTGCCAGCGTCAAGCGCGGATCGTCGGGATTCAGTGCGCGCGCGGTCTCGAACGCCTGGAGCGCCTGCTCGTAGTTCTCCTGCTGGTAGAACTGTACCCCCTGCTCCACCTCGGCGGCACCCGGTGGCCGCAGTGGGCTTTCGGCCGTGGTCGGTCCGGCTGTCACGAGCGCGCTCGCCAGCACCAGAACCGCCAAACCGGTGGAGGTCCTGGCGAGAGCACCGGATTCCCGCCGCCGTGGTCGGAGCAGCATCTGGATCAAGAGACAGGCACAGGCGAGTCCGAGGGGCCAGGTGAACCGCTCCTCGAGGGCGGACACGCGCCGCTCTTCCAGCTCACGCTCGCCCAGTCGGGACAATGCGTCCTGGAGACGATTGTGGGCCAGACCGGTGGCCCCGATGCGGTACACGCTACCGCCGGTGGCTGCCGCCATCTTTTCCAGGTTGGCAAGATCGAGTCGCGTCATGATCGGATTGCCCTGGTCGTCCTTCAGGAAGTCGCCGTCCACACCGGGGAGGGGAATGAGCCCGCCGGTTTCCCGACCGACCCCGACCGGCAACACCACGATCCGGTCCTGTCTACAGAATTCGAGCTCCGGCTCCCACTCGCCTTCCAGATCCTCACCGTCGGTCACCAGCACAATGGCCTGGAAGGCATCTCCCGAACCGCCGCCAGCATGCAACAGTTCCCGGGCGGTCGCCAGCGCCGATCCGATGGCTGTCCCCTGATCCGATATCATGTCCGTGGCGGCCATGCGCAAGAACAGCAGCGCCGTACCGTAATCGAGGGTCAACGGACACTGGACGAAAGACGCCCCGGCGTACAGGACAATGCCGATTCGCCCCCTCGGCAAACTCTCCAGGAACGCCTCCAGCTCGGCCTTGGCCCGCTCGAGCCGATTGGGCAGGATGTCGTCGGCCAGCATGGAGTTGGAGATGTCGAGGGCAATGACGATATCGGTGCCCAGCTCCTTCACCGTCACCTCGTGTGCCCCCCACTGGGGCCGGGCCAGCGCCACGATGAGCCAGAAAAGACACATGAGTAGAAGAAAGCGACGCCACTGTCGCAGGCGCGGATTGTCGAACTCCACATGTTCGGCTGCTCGTTCCCCGAGGAACGATCCCAGCCGCTCACGTGCTCGTCGATCACTCCAGCGCCAGAGTCCCCAAAGCAACGGGAGTCCCGGG
>JBDRBC010000114.1:0-4804 GCA_043823125.1 bacterium
GATGAGCGTGTATCGGACGCTGAAGCTCAGGGGCCATGATCCTCTCACGGTGATTGCTGAGGCGCTACGTGACTATATGCGCACCGAGGAGCTGCCCCCGCTGCCCGAGGCTGTTGCCGTTGCAAGTGGCTGAACTCTTACGCGCGGGATAACTTGTTCGAATGGAACGGGGGGTTCTTCAATTGGCAGCGTCGGTACAGGTGGACCATGTCCATGCCGCTCTTTATCACTCCCACGGCTTGGCGCACGACGCTGAACGTCTAATCTGACGGGACCGGTGACTACGTTACCATCCAGTCAGCGCCACGAGGCGGCGGCGGCGTCCACTTGGATGGCGACGTGGGTTCGACCGTGACCTTCCGGGGCGGCAACCTGATCAACAATACCAATGCCGATCACTGCCGGGCCGGCAGCGTGTGGGAAACCTGTACTGTCCGTTTCAACAACTGCACCACGGAAAACCGGGTCCCGCCGTTCTGGTGCATTTGCGGTATTGTCGATGTGCAGCCTTTCAGCTGGGGGGATTGAAGACATAGTATGGATAGGCTGTTCTATTTACATGGATTGTCCCATTATCACTCAATCCAGCACCCCCTCGAAAACCTCGATCAACCGCTCGATCTCCTCCACCGTATTGTAGTGCACGAAACTCGTCCGTACCACGCCGTCCTCAGGATCCAGCCCCAGCGCTTCGCACAGATGATAGGCATACATATGCCCATGCCGGATGGCGACGCCACTCGGATCCACCGCCGCACTGATCTCCTGAGATCTCAACGACTCGTGCACGAAACTGATGGTGCCCACGCGATCCGGTCCCGGTTCGGCGGGCCCCACTACTCGCACCCCCGGTTTCTCCCCCAGATACGCCAGCAACTTCTCCTGCAGCGGATACTCGCAAGCGGTCATCAAAACGAAGGCCATCTCGATATCCACCCGGGTCAATGCCCCAGTTTCCCCCGGCCGAGCCAGCTCCCGCAGATACTCCGCCATACCGAGGATCCCCGCGCACCCTTCGTGATTGACCCCACCCAGCTCGAACTTGTACGGCACCTCATCGTTCGACACGAAGAAGTGGTTGGGACCGGTCAACTCGGCCACCGCATCCTTCCGGCCATACAGCGCCGCCATGTGTGGACCGTACACCTTGTAGAGAGAGAAGGCGTACCAGTCCACATTCCAGCCGCTGCAGTCGATGGCGCGGTGGGGCGCATAAGCCACGCCGTCCACCACCACCTTGGCGCCCACCCGGTGGGCCAGGTCGGTGACTGCCTGCACATCCACGATCTCCCCCACCAGGTTGGACACGTGGGGAAAGGTGACCAGGGCGGTTCGTTCGTTGATCAACGGTTCGAGATTCTCCAGCGGGCTCGAGCCAGATTGCGGATCCACCCGCCACCACCGCAACTTGGCGCCGTGCCGCTCCAGTCGCTTCCACGGCCCGAGGTTGGCCTCGTGACCCGACTCGGCGATGACGATCTCGTCGCCCGCTTTCAGCAGCGACGCGTAACAGCTGGCGAGCATGGCCAGCAGCGCCGACGTGGACGACCCGAGGATCACCTGCCCCGCCCGGCCGTTCATGAGCAATTGCACGAACTGGTGCGCCTCGTCCACCAGGGCGGTGCATTGCTGCGACAGGGCATACCCGGCGCCGATCTGCACGTAACTCTCGAGCAGATACTGCCGCATGTGCTCGGCTACCTGCCGCGGCACCTGCGAGCCACCGGCATTTTCCAGGAAAGCGATACCCGATTCGAGAGCGGGAAAGGCGGCGCGGATTCGATCGCATTCAGCAGCGCTTACCGTGGTGGTCATGGATGTGGTATCCTCTCGCTGGTTTGGAAATTGACCCGCGCATCATATCGGAATCGTATTGGAATCGCCAGCATGAGAGCCCGACCGCTTGACCTGCGAGAGGACGACCGATGGATATGAAGCAGTTCGACGATATACTCCGCATCACCCTGGAAGACCACCGGCTCTCTCGGTCGGAGAAACGCGCTTTCGAGGAGGTGCTGGCCGGCGAGACCCTGGACGAGCGGGAGCTGGCACTGCTCCGGTCACGAGCCTTCGCCCTGGCGCGAGAGGTGAATCCGGAGCCAGGCAGTCAACCGATCATCGAGTGGCTCGAAGGGGTGGTGAAGCTGCTCGATCAGAAACGGCAGGCCATGGTCGAAAAGCAGGGGGACAGCGACAGCAGATCATCGAGCCGGGCCTACTTCGCTCCCCGGGACGACTGCCCCAGCCACATCGTTTCGTTATTCCGGAACACGCACCAGCAGGCCGATATCTGCGTCTTCACCATCACCGACGACGATATCGCCAGGGCCATCATCGCGGCCCATTGGCGCGGGGTGGCCGTCCGGATCATCACCGACGACCGGACCACGGAGGATCTCGGCAGCGATATTGAATCGTTCGAGTCGGTAGGCATCCAGGTGCGGACCGACGAGAGCAAGGATCTGATGCACCACAAGTTCGCCCTGTTCGACGGCGGATTGCTGCTGGCCGGCAGTTATAACTGGACCCGGAGCGCGGCGCGGCACAACCGGGAAAACATCATCGTCACCCGGGACTCACAGCTGGTGACGGCGTTCGGCGAGGAGTTCGAGCGGTTGTGGCGGGAGTATGCCTGAGCACTGAATGAGTGTAGACGTGTACACTGTGATAATGCTTTTCAAAATCCTGCATGGTCGGAACGAAAGAACCTAGCCACCCACCTTGACCCGTAACCCGCAGCCCTCCAGCAGACGCACCGCCCCGGCCACGGCCTCGGCGCTGGGCGGCGTGCGGTCCACCGTCGCGTCGGGACGGTGCAACCGCTCGTACTTGTGAATCCCGATCTGGTGATACGGCAGGAGAAACACCGGCGGCACCACCGACAACCCGGCCACACACTCGCCGATGGCCGTGAGGCTCCGCTCATCGTCGTTGAAGCCGGGAACCAGCGGCACCCGGATCCAGATGTCGGCCCCGGCAGCCACCAGTGCTCGCAGGTTGGCCAGCACCGGCGCCACCGACACGCCGGTGGACTGGCGGTGGCGCTCGTCATCGACGGTCTTGAGATCGTACAGGAACAGATCCGTCCAGCGGGCGACGTCCAGGATCAGGTCCGCTTCGCAGAAACCGCAGGTGTCCACGGCCATGTGCAGGCCAGCGTCGCGGCAGGCGCGGAGGCAAGCCAGCAGGAACCGGCCCTGGAGCAGCGGCTCGCCGCCAGAAAAGGTGACGCCGCCGCCGGACTCCTCGAAGAACGGTCGGTCCCGTTCCACCTGGGCCAGCATCTGCTCCACGGTCAGCGGCAGGCCGACGATACGTCTGGCGTCGGCCGCGCAATCGGCCGTGCAGGCGCCGCAGACCTGGCAGTGTTCCACGCTGGTTCGCGGCAGACCGTCGGGACCGATATCGGCCGGTTGCGGGCAGGCTTCGATGCAGGCGCCACACCGCACGCAGCGTTCGGAGACAACGTACAACTGGGAAGCGGGATCTTGGCTTTCCGGATTCTGGCACCAGTCGCAGGCAAGGGGGCAGCCCTTGAAGAACAGGGTCGTGCGAATGCCCGGCCCATCGTGGATGGAGTACCGCTGCACGTCGTAGCAGAGGCCGGTGATGCCGGTTGATCGAATAATCACGCCGCTGTCGCCACTCGTTCGAGGAGGTGCCGGTCGCGTCGGACTGTTCCGAAAACAACCGGATCAGCCATACAACGCCTTCACCGCCCCCCACGATTGTGATTCGGCGGAGATGGCGTGATCACAAGAAACACCATCGTGCCCGTAGGTCAAGATGTAGTAGCCGACCCCGCCGTCATCGTTCATGTCGAGCTGGGTCACACCGTCTCCGGCATAGAGAAAGAGCACGGTGTCTCCATCCGGATCGCCCGGATGGGTCTCGAAGGTGATGCAGTCGCCGGCGTGGGCCGTGAAGACGAACCAGTCCGCGTCGCCTGCCTTTTCTGGTCAGTTTTGCCGGGGGCGGACCTCAGTCGAAACAGATACGTGAGCAAGAATCCATTCCGTTGACTTGCCGCTGGCCGGAAACTCTGCTAACCTCTCGCCGTCGAGTTTTACCATGGAAGGAATCCGATATGTGGCAGCGCGGAAGATTGGCCGTTGAACGTACGGAGCACGAGGACCCGAAGGTCGTGGTCTTTCACATGACGGGTTTACTCACCGACACCCGAGACTGCTACGACCTGCTCGAGGATATCCGGGATCAGATCAAGCTGGGCTACACCGGCTTCGTGTTCAATCTGGAGAATGTCGGGCGTGTGACCAGTTGCGGCATCGGGCTGCTGGCGGCCTGTTATACCTCGGTCAAGAACGCCAACGGCAAGCTCTGTTTCGCCGCGGCGCCGGAAATCGTGCGTTCCGTGGTGACCGTGGTGGGCCTCGGCGACGTGTTCGTCATGTACCCCACCGAGGAAGAGGCCATCCGGGCCGCCGGGGAGTGAGCCGAAACGAGTCTTGTCGGCCGTGAATTCCGGTGCACCCGCCGGTCACGTTTTTCTGGACAACCAATCCCCCACCCACCATTATCACGGCCGGGCCCGGATTTCCGGGCCGGAGCAGGAGGCTCGTTTCTTCCGGCGTTGGAGCATCCGCTCCGGTGGGTCCAGATCGGGCCTGATCTGTTCAGCCGGAGTGGAACAAATTGCCAGGAAAGCAGGCTAATCTTTCCTGTTTCATCCCCCGAACCGCGCAATAGATCAGGTTAACCGAGGATTCAGAGGACCAGGATCGGGAGCAGGTCGGCACGTTCCTTGCGGGAATCGCCGCGTTTTCCCTGCGGAATCTGGTTGGAC
>JBDRBC010000115.1:0-2980 GCA_043823125.1 bacterium
GCCACCTGAAAGCATTGTACCGATAGCGAGGTGGTTACATCATTTCGGTATGGTTGGATGTGCAAATAATTCGATAGTCGTGACGCGGAGGACAATCATGAAGATGTTACTGATAGTTGCTACCGTGTTCGTTCTGTGCCAAAGCCTCGACTGCCCGGCCCAGATCAGTCCCGATCCGGACCGGATCGGGATGTACTTCGATACCGGCGGCATCCAGACCTGTGCGGATTTCTACGGCGGCCCCGTCACGCTGTACCTGACGATCACTTATCCCACCATCGCCGCTGGCGTCTCCGGCTGGGAGTGCCATGTGGATTACACGATTCCATCCGGCTGTTTCGAGCAGGGCTGGACGCTGATGGGCAGCGCCATCAATGTGAGCACCGCCCCCGACTTCGTGGTGGGGCTCGGGTTTCCGATTCCGTACAGTTCGGCGCTGGTCGTCGCCACGTACTCGCTGCTCGTGTTCTGTCCGGATTGCATCGTCTGGGACGTGCGAGCAGCCGATGTGTCGACCATTCCCGGCATGCCCGCTTACGCCGCCGGAGACGATCCGGGTAACATCGTGCCGCTGTTTCCGCTGTGCGAGGAACTCGTGGAAGCCGCCCTCAACTGTCCCGAATATTGTGGGATCTATGACGTCTGTGGGCCGGTGCCCAACGCGCCGAGTACCTGGGGTGGGTTGAAGGCGCTGTACAGGTGATTCAATATGGGCGTATGCTCTCGTTAAGATCGCAACGATCGAAACATCCTCAGGAGGAGGACGACGGTGAGAAAAGTATCATTGCTCTGTGGGCTACTCTGTTTACTCTGTCTCAGCAACGCCATCGCCCAGCTCGATCCGTTCCCCGACCGGATCGGCATGTACTTCGACGCCGACGGCTTGGTGGTCTGCCACGACTTCATAGGCGGGCCGGTGACGATGTACCTGGTGTTGACCGAGTGCACAGCCCCGTCCGGCGTATCGGGCTGGGAATGTCATGTCGACTACTCGGTCCCATCCGGCAATTTCGAGATGGGGTGGACACTTGTGGGCGATGCCATCAATGTCAGTACGGATCCCGATTTCTGTGTGGGACTGGCCTCGCCGTTACCGGGTGCGGAAGCCATTGTTCTGGCGACCTACGGCATCCTGGTCTTCACCACCGAGGAGATGTGGTTCCGGGTGCGCGAAGCAAACTTGCCGTCAATCTCGGGATATCCTTGTTATGCCGCCGGGGACGATCCCGGATGCCTCATTGCCCTGCAACCCGTCTGTGACGACGAGGCAAACGCCGGTTTGAACGCCGGCACCGGTTGTTCGTGGTGTATCGTCCCGTCGACCCCGACGACCTGGGGGCAGCTGAAGGCGCAGTATCGGTGATCCGACTTGCGGCAGGAGACGCAACTGAAGGCATCCCGGGGCGACCGGCTTGACATCCCGACTCCAGCGGTAGTATACTAAGGTGCTCGGAAAAGAATTCTCGACCAACGCTCGCCGTCCGGCGTAAAGGGCGGACCAAAGATGACACACGCGGTAGACAGCACCAGCAGCCATTTGGCGCCGCGATATTATTGGCGGCGATGGTGGCGTATCCCTCAAGGGATGGTGGTGTCCGCGTGTCTTTTTGGTCCTGGCTAGCAGCTAGGTAAATTAACCGGAAGCAGCGAATTCGAGACCCACCATCACAGGATGGCGGGTTTTTTTATTGGTATTAATCCGGCGGACGAAAGCCGCACGCGAAGGAGAAAACGATGATATCACCGACTCTGGATCAGTACCGTGACCTGCTCGAGCAGGGCCGGCGAGTCCCGTTGCGGCGGCGGATCCCCGCCGACCTCGAAACTCCGGTATCCGCCTATCTCAAGCTGAAATCCGCCGGCGCGACCTTTCTGCTCGAAAGCGTGGAGCAGGGGATCCAGGTGGGCCGGTACTCGTTCATAGGCATCAGCCCCTACGCCACGGTGCGGTTGCAGGACGAGAAGGTGACCGTGGACAGGGGGGGCGAGATCACCCAAACCCCGGTCGACAAGAACGATCCCTTCGCGCCGGTGCGGATGTTGCTGGCCAACAGCAACATCCCGCGGGATCTGGATCTGCCGGGGCCGTTCGCGGGCGCGGTAGGCTACATCGGTTACGATGTCGTGCGGTACTTCGAGCAGCTGGAGCTACCGGAACAGGGTGGTCTCGGCCTGCCGGATTACCAGTTCGTCTTTCCGAGCAGCCTGGCGGTGTTCGATCATGTGAAGTGCGAGATCGAGATCCTCGCTCTGCCGCCGGATGGGCCGGCGGACACGGCCCATGCCGAGGCCAGGGAGCAGATCGAAAACCTGCTGGGCGCCCTGGCCGCCCCGCTGGTGATCGAGACCGGCGAGGGTGGTGTCGGTGCGGAACCCACCTCCAACCTCACCGCGGACGAATTCGGATCCCGGGTCCAGCAAGCCAAGGAACACATTCTTGCCGGCGACGCCTTCCAGATCGTCCTGTCCCAGCGATTGACCGGCCAGACCCGGGTGGCGCCGTTGCAGATCTACCGGGCGCTGCGTATCCTCAATCCCTCGCCGTACATGTTCTTCATCGATTTCGAGGATTTCCAGGTCATCGGCTCTTCTCCCGAAGTGCTGGTGAAGCTCCAGGATCGCCGGGCCACGGTGAATCCCATCGCTGGCACCCGGCCACGGGGCGCCACGCCCACTGCCGACCGGAACCTGGCCGCGGAGCTGGCGGCCAACGAGAAGGAGCGGGCCGAGCACGTCATGCTGGTGGATCTGGGCCGCAACGATCTGGGGCGGGTGTGCGAGATGGGTTCGGTACGCACCGAGTCGTTCATGCAGGTGGAGCGGTACTCCCACGTGATGCATCTGGTGTCCCAGGTCACCGGCCGACTGCGGCCGGAACTGGACATGTTCGATCTGCTGCGGGCCACCTTCCCCGCCGGCACGGTGACCGGGGCGCCGAAGATCCGGGCCATGGAGATTATCACCGATCTGGAGCGGAGCC